>JBCCCA010000124.1:0-9704 GCA_039033735.1 Pseudomonadota bacterium | reverse complement strand
GGCGTTCTTGTGGGGGCCGATGTGGAATGGTTCGCTCTCTTTTCCCCCAGGTTTTGCGCCGAGTGCGTCGTCGCCCGATGGGGGGTCTCTGCCCCCGCGCCCCCGAGGTATTTGAAGGCCGATGAAGGCGATGGTGCGAATGAAGCTGGGGTCCTCATGATCCGGCCTCCGCCTTGGTCTTGTTCTTTAGGCCACGGCCCAAGTAAGCCTCGATGACTGCTTCGTTTTTCATGATCTGATCTGCCGCCCCCTTGGCCAGGACTTTGCCTTCGGCCATCACAATCACCGGGTCACAAAGGCGCCCAATGAAATCCATGTCATGCTCGATCATGCAGAACGTATAGCCGCGCTCCTTGTTTAAACGCACGATAGCATCGCCGATCGTGTTCAGAAGGGTTCGGTTCACGCCCGCGCCCACCTCGTCCAGGAAAACGATCTGGGCATCGACCATCATTGTGCGTCCCAATTCCAGGAGTTTCTTTTGCCCGCCCGAGACCTGGCCTGCCTTGTGTCCGGCCAGATGTTCGATCGTCAGAAACTCCAGAACCTCATCCGCCTTGGCTCGGAGGGCGCGTTCTTCGTCAGCGATCCGCTTGCGTCCGAACCACGTGTTCCATAGCGCTTCGCCGGTTTGATCCGAGGGCACCATCATCAGGTTTTCCCGGCAGGTCATGGATGAAAACTCATGTGCGATCTGGAACGTCCGCAAAAGCCCTTTGTGGAAAAGCTCGTGTGGGGTCAGACCAGTGATCTCGGCGCCATCCATCAGGACGCGGCCCGACGTCGCGGGCAGGTTGCCAGCGATTACGTTGAACAGTGTGGTTTTTCCTGCGCCATTCGGGCCGATCAGCCCGGTGATGGTTCCCTTCGCAATCTCCAAAGATGCGCCATCGACGGCGTGAAAGCCCCCGAAATGCTTGTGGAGTTGCTCAACAACGATCATGGATGTCCCTTTGCGGAAACGGCCCGGGCGCCCTAGGGCCGGGCCGTTTCCAAAGTCACTTGATCTTACCGGAACTGAACGGTCGAGATTTCGCCGCCGCTGATTTCGATCTGACGATAGTTCCCGGCGGATTCGCCCGGCCCGATCAGCTCGACGGCCGAGGCGCCGACATAATCGATTTCACCGCCATCGGCGAGAATCTGGAGGGCTTTCGCCAATTCGCCCGGGAAAATCTGTTCACCTGGCGCGTTGGCGACGTCAAAGACGTGGTCTTTGAAATCGGCGGAATCGGCCGACCCCGCCTTTTGCATGGCCAACATGATCAGGGCCGCCGCGTCATAGCTTTCGGCGGCAAACGGTGAGGTGGCGTCAAACGCGTCACCGACAATTTCCGTGAAACGTGCGGCGCCCGGGCTATCAGTTCCGGGGTGCTGACCGGTCGAGCCTTCGATCTCGTCCCCGAAATTCGCCTGGAGCGCCTCCGAGATCATGCCGTCTGGAAAGTGGAACGTATCAAACGCGCCGGAATCAAGGGCCGCGCGCACGATGCCCGATCCGCCCTGGTCGACATATCCTGCGACAACCAGACGCTGGCCACCTGCGGCCGCAAGCGCGCCGATCTCAGCCGAATAGTCGGCCTTGCCATCCTCATGGGCGGCGTTGATCGTGACTTTGCCGCCGGCTTCAGTAAAGGCCGCTTCGAACGCGTCAGCCAAACCCTTGCCATAGTCGTTGTTGGTATAGGTGACAGCGACTTCGGTAATGTCCTGCTCCAGCAGCACTTCGGTCATCACAACACCCTGACGGGCGTCCGATGGTGCGGTGCGGAAAAAGAGCCCGTTGTCTTCGTTGTTTGCGTGGCTCAGTCCGGGCGATGTGGCCGACGGCGAGATCATGACGACACCGTTGGCGACCGCAACGTTCTGCAGGATGGCGCCCGTCACACCCGAGCAGTCGGCGCCCATGATGGCTTTGACGCCGTCGCCGGTAATCTGCTGTTCAGCAACAGATGTTGCCGCAGCAGCATCTACGCAGGTGGAATCGCCGCGAACGGCGGTCACGTTGGAGCCCCCCAGCAAAAGCCCGCTGTCAGTGACTTCGGCCATGGCAATCTCGGCGCCGCCAGCCATTTGTTGCGTCAGCGATTCAATCGGGCCCGTGAAGCCCAGAATGATGCCAATCTTAATTTCACCATGTCCGTCCGCAAACGCGGCCGAGGTGCAAAGTGCTGTGGCCGCGGTGGCCCAAAGCAAGCGTTTCATTTCGATTCACTCCCAGATGTTTTTGTTCTGACGGCGAACCTAGGGGCGTTTCTTTGAAAAGGAAAGGTCGCCGCCGAAGCGTGCCTTTAGAGAGTAGGCGGGCTTTCGTCGCTGCCAGTGTCGCCCATAAGCCCTTCGGGCAAGTCTGCGATTGCTTTGCTTGACCCAAGATCGATTGTTGGCACATTCGCCAGCGTGAACGGCAGCAAGATCGGTTGCTTCTGCCCTTTAACGACGATTTCAAGCAGATCGCCCGCGCCATGGTTCAAAATTGCTTTGATGCGCCCAAGCTCGACCCCACCCGTATCCATTACGGTCAGACCGATTAGGTCGGTGTGGTAGAATTCGTCATCTGGAAGGTCGGGCAGGTTTTCCCGCGGCGCGTAAAGGCGGGTTCCGCGCAGGCTATCCGCCATTTCCTTCGAGCGGACACCTGACAGACGGGCCGCAAAGCCATTTTTGACGGGGCGCGAGATTTTGACGTCCCACTCTGACTTTCCGTCTTCTGATGTCAGCGGGCCATAGCTGTCGATGGCTTCTGGATTTGCGCAGAAGCTTTTCAAGCGGACTTCCCCTTTCACACCAAAGGACCCGGCAATGGCTCCTATGCAAACGCGGTCGTCACGCGGCATGAGACATCTCCACCGTTGGGATGCTTCCGGTATCACCGAAAACGGGTTTCAGTTGCAGAAGCGTTGCCAGCCACAATCCCGCAATGATCAAGAGCGCAAGCGTGATAATCCATTTGGCGCGCGTGCTCATGGCAACCCTCTGCAAAGACCATCGGCCCGCAAGGAACCCCCCGCCTTGATGCAGCGATCATCAAGCCCGGAGCGAGACATATGCATGCCACCCCAAAAGGCCCCGGCCACAAGGGCCAGGGTGACAAAGCGGCGAAAAAGGCCGAAGCCAGGAAGCAAACCGACGCAGGCGGATTACTCCGCCGTTTCCTCTGCGGCGACTTCCTCAGCCGGCGCGTCTGCAGGAGCTTCTTCTTCTGCAGGAGCGTTTGCTGCTTCCTCTGCTTCGGCGGCTTTCGCGGCCTTTTCTTCGGCGCGTTCCTGGGCTTTCTTGCCCGGCTGCGCTTTGTTCGGGTTGTTCCGCTCTTTCTTTTCGGTCACGCCTGCGGCTTCAAGGAAGCGTGAAATACGGTCGGTCGGCTGCGCGCCTTGGTCCAGCCAGTATTGCACGCGTTCCATCTTCATCTTGACGCGATCTTCGCTGTCCTTCGGCAACAGCGGGTTATAAGTGCCAAGCTTTTCGATGAAGCGCCCATCGCGCGGCATGCGGCTGTCAGCGGCGACGATCGAATAGAACGGGCGCTTTTTGGAGCCGCCGCGTGCAAGGCGAATTTTCATAGCCATGGTTTGATTTCCTTTTACTTTTCTTGATGTTGCTTATGATGTTGGATGACTTCCTGAATGATGAAATTCAGAAATTTCTTCGCGAACTCAGGGTCGAGATCGGCGTCTTTAGCCAGCTGTTCCAGCCGGGCAATCTGGGTCGCTTCCCGTGACTTGTCGGAAGCGGGAAGGTCGTGTTCCGCCTTGAGCTTGCCAACGGCTTGCGTGTGGGCAAAGCGTTCGGCAAGCGTATAGACGAGGATCGCGTCAAGGCGGTCGATGCTGGCGCGATGGTCGGCCAAAACCTCGGCGGCGTAGGTCGCGGTGTCGGTCATTTGGGGGCCTCCTTGGACGGGTGGCGGAAGACATAGGTGCTATCGTCGCCAACAGCGGCCTCGGCTTTGCGATCGCGGACCGCATTCAGGCGCCCCGCAAGTGCGACCGAGCGCGCGTTTTTCGGGTCGATGTAACTGACAAGGTTCGTCAGATGCAGTTCTTTGGCAGCCCAATCGCGGGCCGCACGCGCTGCTTCGGATGCAATGCCCTTGCCCTCGGCTTCTTCGGTCAATGAAAAGCCGAGTTCTACGTCCTGATCGCCAGGTTCAAGGCCAAGGATGACGAAGCCATACACCGTGCCTGTTGCACGATCTTCGATCGTAAAGCCGCCATGACCATGCAACATCCAACCCGAAGCTATCCTGGAAAATTCATACCAAGCGTCTGCACGGCTCATAGGGCCGCCGACAAAACGACCGCGCTCGGTACATGCGATTTCGGCGCAGGCTGGAAAGTCGCTCAATTTGGGCGCACGCAAGATCAACCGTTCCGTTTTGATAATAGGTGCCAGGGCGGCAAACATCGCGGCATAGTCAGCGGCGGGGCCGGGGGTTGGCATTTCGTGGCGGGCGGTCATTTCTGATCCCCCTGCGCTGGATGCACCCAGATGTCCAAAACGCCAAGGGACGGATGAGCAAAGGGTACACTGTCGGTGCATCCCAACCGCTGGGCCAGGCGGATCGAACGGTCGTTGTCCGGCATGATCAGGCTGACGATCCGGTCCCAGCCAAGCGTCTTGTACACATAATCGCGCGTCAGCAACGCGGCTTCATGTGCAATTCCGCGACCTTCGGCATTTGCATAGATCGACCAGGCGATTTCTGGTTCAGGCCAATCCTCCGGATGGTAGACGCCAACGACGCCAAAGGGCTCGTCTGTGACTTTGTCGGCCACCATCCAACGCCCATAGCCGCGTAGCTGCCACTGGCCAATGACCCCGGCCAAACTATCGAAGCTTTCGTGAGGCGGGTAAGGTCCGCCAACGCCCTTCGATCTTAGGGATGTACGAAACTCTGTATGCGCGGCAAGGTCTTCTTTGCGGGGCAGGCGCAAGCGAAGACGATCCGTATGCAATTCAGGGATATGAAAATTGACGCTCATGCCGACTGCCTCGGTTGACGATACACAAGGCATGGGGCGTCTGGTTTTGGCGTCACGGCATCCGGATCCTGCACCGCGCCCAAACGTTCGGCCAGCTTGATCGATCGTTCGTTTTCTGGTGCAATGTAATGGACGATGTCGCGCCACCCGAGGCGGCTACGCGCATCGGCGATGGCGGCCCTGGCGGCTTCAAGTGCAATGCCCTGACCCTCGGCGCCGTCGAACAAGACCCAACCGATTTCGGTTTCAGGCCAGCCATCAGGATAAAATGGTCCAACCAACCCAAGGATGGTATCATCGCCGCGCATCGTCACCGCCCAAAGACCGAAGCCGGACACCTCCCAATGTCCGAGCATGGCGGCTGTTTGCTTCCATGCGTTGAACCGACCGAGGTCGCCGCCCGTGAACTGCGAGCGTTCTGTATTGTAAAATGCCATGATCGCTTCGGCGTCACCGCCGGTCGGGCGCCGCAAGACAAGACGTTCTGTATTCAGGGTCATCGTCATTCCACCCTCCGGGCGTGGCGATAAACGAGGTCATTTTCTTCAGGTCTGTCTGCGGTGTCGTCACGCGTGGCGCCAAGCCGTTCGGCCAAGGCGATTGAGCGCGCGTTCTGAGGATCGATATAACTGACAAGCGTGGTCAGCCCGCGTGGCCCAAAGGCCCAGTCAAGTACGGCCTCCGCAGCTTCGAACGCGTAACCTTTCCCTTCCCCTTTTTCAGTGGTCATCCAGCCGAATTCGGTTTCCGGATAGGCGGAAGGGTGCATGATGCCCAAGAATGCCACCGCTTTGTCGTCGGTCTTTTGCGCCACAGTCCAATAGCCGATATCGTCCAACAGCCAACTGGCGACTTCGCTTGCGAAGCAAGCCCACGCACCGTCATGATCCAGCTTGCCGTCCATGTACCGCGCCCGGTCTGACATGAGGATTGGGCGATAGTCCTCCCAGTCCGCGCGCGAGTGTGCGCGAAGGACC
Organism: Pseudomonadota bacterium; assembly: GCA_039033735.1. Classification (GTDB taxonomy): domain Bacteria; phylum Pseudomonadota; class Alphaproteobacteria; order Rhodobacterales; family Rhodobacteraceae; genus JAJDOD01. Next base: position 3,742 of record JBCCCA010000124.1, on the reverse strand, counting down.
AGTCGCTCGGTTTCGAGCACCGGGACGGCTGATGAGGCTGGCGCCATGCCGTCAGGGAGAGGTGGGCGCAGGATCATTTCTTTTTGCCGAACCCACACAGCCCGGGGGGAAGTTGGGCGCCGCCACCCAGACCGGGCAGGCCACCGGGCATTGCGCCCATTTGCTTCTGCGCAGCTTCGATCTCGGCCTGGCTGGGCATACCGCCTGCGGGCATGCCACCTTTCCCGCCGAACATGCCGCCCAACTGGCGCATCATGCCTTTTTTGCCCATTTTGCCGACCTTTTTCATCATATCGGACATCTGACGGTGCATCTTGATCAGCTTGTTGAGATCGCTGACCTCCATCCCTGCGCCCTTGGCAATCCGCTTCTTGCGGGACGCCTGAAGAAGGCCGGGGTTGGCACGTTCCTTCTTTGTCATCGAATTGATGAGTGCGATCTGTTGGCGGAGAATCTTGTCATCAAACCCGCCATCCGCCATGGCCGCCTTCATCTTGCCCATACCGGGCAACATGCCCATGATGCCTTCCATGCCGCCCATCTTCTGCATTTGCTCGATCTGGGACTTCAGGTCGTTCATGTTGAACTGACCTTTCTGGAAGCGCTTCATCATGCGCTCTTGCTGCTCGATTTCGAGCGTTTCCTGCGCCTTTTCGACAAGCGCAACGATGTCGCCCATACCAAGGATGCGGCCTGCGATCCGGTCCGGCTCGAAGGTCTCGATAGCGTCCATCTTTTCGCCCAGACCGACGAACCGGATCGGTTTGCCAGTGACAGCCCGCATGGACAGTGCAGCACCGCCACGGCCATCGCCATCCATACGCGTCAGGACGACGCCCGAGACGCCGATCTTGTCGTCGAACTCGGTGGCGACATTCACGGCGTCTTGCCCGGTCAGACCATCAACGACCAACAACGTTTCGCGCGGGTTTGCCACGTCGCGGACAGCAGCGGCCTGGGCAATCAGTTCCTGATCGATGTGCAGGCGGCCCGCGGTGTCCAGCATATAAACGTCGTAGCCGCCAAGAGTGGCCTGTTGTTTGGCGCGCTTAGCAATGGAAACGGGGTCTTCGCCTTTGACGATCGGCAGGGTGTCGACGCCGATTTGCGCGCCCAGGATTGCGAGTTGTTCCATGGCTGCCGGACGGTTTGTATCGAGCGATGCCATAAGGACGCGTTTGCCCTCTCTCTCGGACAGACGCTTGGCAAGCTTGGCGGTCGTTGTCGTCTTGCCCGAACCTTGAAGGCCGACCATGAGAATTGGCGCGGGCGGGTTGTCGATTTTTAGGACGCCGGGGTCTTCATCGCCTTTCAGGACGTGAACCAGTTCATCATGGACGATCTTGATGACCTGTTGGCCGGGTGTGATGGACTTGGTGACGGCTTGGCCGGTTGCCTTGGATTGCACCGCTTTGACGAAATCGCGGGCGACAGACAGCGAGACATCGGCTTCCAGAAGGGCGACGCGGACTTCGCGCAGTGCAGTCTTGACGTCATCTTCGGACAGCGCGCCCTGCTTTGTGAGCCGGTCGAAGACGCCAGAGAGGCGTTCTGACAGGTTTTCAAACATCTCGCGGCTCCTTTCGCCGATTTCCCTATGACTGGAGATATGCACCAGCCGCTCAACTTCCAAACGCCAAACGCCCCCATGGGCGCAACGCGCTGATGGGGGGCGATCCCGGACGTGGTCGGGACCGGGAGGATTAGGCTCCCGGAATGGAGGGCGGAGTAGGCGAGATTGCAGCGGCTGTCAATGTTTCCTGAGCGGTGCGGCGCGTGTGCGCTCGCTGCTGCCGCAGCCTCGCCCCACCCGCCGTTCCGTCAGAGGCGCGTTATCGTGTAGCCTGCGCGTTCGAGCGCGCGCAGAACACCGCTTTCGCCCGACAGATGCGCGGCACCAACGGCCAGAACGGCATCTTTGCCCGCGACTAAGTCGATGATCTTCGGTTCCCACGCGGCATTTCTGTCTTCGAGAATGCTCTGCATCATATCGTCGAACATCGAGACCGGCACGTTGCGATCGTCGAGCAGCAAACGCGAGAATTCGACGGCTTCGCGCGCCTTCCCTTGAAAGTAGCGTTCGACCATCGTTGTGATTTCGGCGCGGCCATCGACATTCATGTCCAGCCACATTCTGAGCCCTTCGATTTGTCGATCGAGCGGATCGCTCGCCAGCATGGCCATCAGCGCCTGAATGTCATCGAGTTGCGCGATCGGTATGCCGGCATCAATGGCCACGGCCTCAATTAGCCCATCCAGCCCTTTCTCCCCTTGTTGCACCGCGGAGATTGCGCAGGGCGGGACAGCAAGTGTCATGCCCAGAAACCAGGGTTTGAACTTTGCGGCCATGAACCCCGGGATGCCATAATCGGCCAACTCTTCGGTGAGCCGTGCCCAGTCTTCTTTGGGCAAAAGGTCGATCAGTGTGGGCCCTTCGGTGAGAAAGAACATCTCGGGCTGGGTGGCCGTCATTGCCTGAATGTCAAGTTGGGCTTCGCTGGTCGCTTCTAGGATCAGCAGATCGGCGCTTTCGACCGCCGCGCGCACTGTATCGACCATTTGGATGTGTCGCGGGTCTGGCAAATGCAATGTGCCAACGATCGTGACCGTGCTTCCTGGGGCATCGGCCCGGTATAGATTACCTTCGGGATAAGGGTGCACATCAGTCAGGGCCTGAAGTTCGGCACGCCGGTCGTCATCAAGTTCGCTGATCAGGTCGCGTGTCCCGCAGGATTGGGCGCTGGCCAGGACAGGCCACAGCACAAGAAGCGTGGGGAGGATGATCCGAAGCATGGGCGGTCCTTTCCTTGCGTCGAGAATGTAGGACAAAAAGCGGTGCTGAAAAATCTTTCGCTGAATTCTGTGGCGAAATGTTGACTCACGCGATCGTGTTGCCTATCTCCGCGCCGTTAGCACTCACTATCGGCGAGTGCTAAGAGAGAAACAACTGAACCAAGGAGCGTTCAAAATGGCTTTCACTCCGCTTCATGACCGCGTTCTCGTGCGCCGCGTGGAAAGCGACGAGAAGACCGCAGGAGGTCTGATCATCCCCGACAATGCCAAAGAAAAGCCTGCCGAAGGCGAAGTCGTCGCTGTCGGCGCGGGTGCGCGTGACGAAGATGGCGACCGTATCGATATGGACGTCAAGGCTGGCGACAAGATCCTGTTCGGCAAATGGTCGGGCACTGAGATCACGCTGGACGGCGAAGAGCTGCTGATCATGAAAGAAAGCGACATCTTGGGCCTGATCGCCTGAGTTCCGCTTTAAACGAAATTCGGACAAGGAGTAGCAATAATGGCTGCTAAAGACGTCAAATTTGACACCGATGCCCGCAATCGCATGCTGAAGGGTGTCAACACCCTGGCCGATGCGGTCAAAGTGACCCTCGGCCCGAAAGGCCGCAATGTTGTCATCGAAAAGTCCTTCGGGGCACCACGCATTACCAAGGACGGTGTGTCGGTTGCCAAGGAAATCGAACTGGAAGACAAGTTCGAAAACATGGGTGCGCAGATGGTCAAGGAAGTGGCTTCGCGCACCAATGACGAAGCGGGCGACGGCACCACCACTGCAACCGTTCTGGCCCAAGCCATCGTCAAGGAAGGCATGAAGTCGGTTGCGGCTGGCATGAACCCGATGGACCTCAAGCGTGGTATCGACGGTGTGCGGGTTGATGAAGAATGAAGCGATCAGTGACTTCAGAGAGATCACGGCGTACGCGAAGTGCGCGCAGGGGCATGCGGG
>JBCCCA010000123.1:0-9727 GCA_039033735.1 Pseudomonadota bacterium | reverse complement strand
GTCAGCCAGTCAGCGACCGGATCCGCCTCGGGCTCGGTCGGGTAAACGCCTAGGTTGGGCGAGATCGACGGCAAAAGCTGATCGCCCGCAAGGATCAGATTGTCATCCTTCGACCACAGCGTTGCATGCTCGGGCGCGTGGCCGTGGCCGATGCGCACACGCCAGCGTCGCCCGCCGAGATCAAGGGTTTCGCCGTCCTGTATACGGGTGAAGCCCAACGGCAGGGGCGACAGGACATCGGCGAAATTGAACGGCCGTTCGCCCGCCCGCTTTTCCAAAAGCTTCGGAGCTGTGCCGGCGGCGCGATAGAAAGCCAACGCCTCGGCCACGGGCGTGTCCTGAACATCCAGCATCAGCATGCGCGCCATCAGATAGGCTGTGCGTGTGGTCAGAAGTTCGGCGCCGCGGTCCATGAACCACCCGGCAAGGCCGATGTGATCAGGGTGGTGGTGTGTGACCAGAACCCGTCCTACGGGCTTGCCTGCAAGCGGCCCCGCAAGCGCAGCCTCCATCACCTCGCGGGCGTGGGCCGTCCCGATGCCGGTGTCAATTAGGGTCCAGCTGTCGCCGTCTTCGAGAGCAAAGACATTGACGTGATCCAGCGCCATGGGCAGTGGAAGGCGCAGCCATAAAACACCATCCGCGACTTCGATTGCCGCGCCCGGCCCGGGTGGCGTTTCGAAAGGATAGCGAATGGACCGCGCCGTGCTGCTCATCAAGCGGCGAGATCGTCGGGCGACAGATCGTACAGCCCGGCATCGCCCACTCGCACCTGCGCCAAAAGCGCGCCGTGTTCAGGCAGCAACCGGTCAACATAGAAGCGCGCTAGCGCAACGCGCGGCCCCTCGCCCGCGGCCATGGCGGCGGTCAGGTGGTAATGGCCGCCAAGCACCCGCGCGGTTGCCTTCAAAAATGGCACCGCACCGGGAAACCGTTGATCAAGCCCTTCGCCGACAAGCCATTCCGTTGTCTCGCGCAGGGTTTCCGCCGCCGCCCAGACCTTTTCCGCAAGCTCGGGGAAGGTCGCCCGCGCCGCCTCGGCCCGTTCTTCCACTTCGTCCAACAGGCGGTACATCGCCTCGCCATTGTCCATCATTTTGCGCGCCACAAGGTCCATGGCCTGAATGCCGTTGGTGCCCTCATAGATCGCCGTCACGCGGACATCGCGGAAGTACTGGGCGGCGCCGGTTTCCTCGATGAAACCCATGCCGCCGTGAACCTGCACGCCTTCATCCGCAACCTGCATGCCCACTTCGGTGCCAAAGGCTTTTGCAATGGGTGTCAGCAATGCGGCGCGGGCGTCTGCGCTCGCATCACCAGTCGCCGTCGCCAGATCAATGGACACGGCGCAATCCAGCGCTATCGCCCGGGCGGCAAAGATGTCGGCCTTCATGCCGGTCAGCATACGGCGCACATCGGCATGTTCGACAATCGCGCCCGTGCCCCCGGCATGCCCCTGTTTCCGCTCGCGGGCATAGTCCAGCGCCTTTTGAAACGACCCTTCCGCCGCGCCGATGCCCTGGCACCCAACGGCAAGACGTGCGTTGTTCATCATCGTGAACATCGCGGCCATGCCACCGTTTTCAGGCCCGACCATCCATCCCGTCGCGCCGTCGAATTCCATCACCGCCGTGGGCGACCCGTGAAGACCCATCTTGTGCTCAAGGCTCACCACCCGAAGGCTGTTTCGGTCGCCCAGATTGCCGTTTTCGTCGGGAATGATTTTGGGCACCAGGAACAGGCTGATCCCCTTGGTGCCAGGCGCGGCGTCCGGCAGGCGCGCAAGGACGAGGTGACAGACGTTTTCTGCGAAATCCGCGTCGCCCCAGCTGATATATATCTTTTGCCCGCTGACCTTATAGGTCCCGTCGCCATTGGGTTCGGCCTTGGACCGAAGGGCCCCCACATCAGAACCCGCCTGCGGCTCGGTTAGGTTCATGGTGCCCGTCCAAGCGCCCGAGATCAGCTTAGGCAGGTAAATGTTCTTGATGTCGTCCGAGGCATGGGCGTCCAGCGCCTCAATCTGTCCCAGCGACAGAACCGGGCAGAGATTAAGCGACAGACAAGCCCCCGACATCATGTCGTTGATCGCCGTCCCAAGCGCGACGGGCAAGCCCATGCCGCCATATTCGGTTGGAGCCATAACGCCTACCCATCCACCGTCTGCAATGGCCCTGTAGCCGTCGGCGTAGCCGGGCGAGGTGCGCACAATTCCGTTTTCCAAGACCGCCGGGTGCACGTCACCATTCCGCTGTAAGGGCGCGATCACTTCGTCGCACATCTTGCCCGCCTCGGTCAGGATCGCTTCCACCAGATCAGGCGTTGCTTCCTGAAAGCGCTCGGTCGCGGCAACGGCCGGGAAGTCGACCACATGGTCAAGGATGAAACGGTGATCCAGCACAGGCGATGAATATGGCATACGAACCTCTTCAATTTGGCTTGGCAACGGGCCCAAGCCGCTTTAACGCAGTCAAATCATGAAGTCCGTCTGCCCTCTCCGCAACCGGGACGCAGCGTCACGGAACTGCCCGTAATGCGAACCGAAGAACTGCTTTCTGACGCCAGCGGCATTGCACGCGCGGTCGCACTGTTATCTGACGGTCAGCTCGTCGCTTTCCCAACCGAAACCGTCTATGGCTTGGGCGCGGATGCGACAAATGATGTCGCCGTGGCCAAAGTGTTCGAGGCCAAGGGACGCCCCAGTTTCAACCCTTTGATCGTGCATGTTGCCTCGCTGGACGCGGCCGAGGCTGTTGGGCATATTCCCGATGCGGCCCGCCCGTTTCTTGGTGACGGATGGCCTGCCGGCCTGACGCTTGTTGTCCCGCAAAGACCCGACAACGGCATTTCGCGCCTTGCCACTGTCGGCCAGCCAACTGTCGCAGTAAGGGTGCCTGTCGCACCTGTGGCGCTGGACCTCCTGCGGACGTTCGGCCGCCCCGTTGCCGCCCCATCGGCCAATCCGTCAGGACGCCTAAGCCCCACACGCGCCGGGCATGTGCTAACCGGCCTTGGCGGCAAAATCGCGGCCGTTCTTTCTGGGGGTGAGACCGAGGCGGGATTGGAGTCTACCATCCTTGCCTTTGATGAAAGCGGGCCACTTGTTCTCCGGGAAGGCGCTTTTGCGGTCCCCGATGGCATGCGCCGGAACACCACGCTCGGCACTGGTGCCGTGGCTCGCGCGCCCGGCATGCTGTCGTCGCATTATGCACCACAAGGGACGCTTCGCATGGATGTAACGCAGCCCGAGCCCGGGGATTGGTATATCGGCTATGGCCAGGGGCACAGCTGCGACGCAAATCTCTCGCCCTCTGGCGACTTGAGAGAGGCCGCAGCAAACCTGTTCGCGTTTCTGCATCAAGCCGACGAAAAGCCCACAATCGCCGTCGCCCCCATTCCCGACACAGGCCCGGGGCGCGCCATCAACGACCGTTTGCGTCGGGCCGCCGCCCCGCGCGGCTAGTCCTTTCGCTTATACACTCCTTCGGGCAGGTTCAGTGCATCCCGCAGATCCGCCAGCTGCGACAGCGACAGGGTGATTTTCGAGACCGTGTCGCCGCTTCGATCAGCCTGCTCAAGGACAATGCAGTCCTCGAACGCGGTGATGATGACATCTTCCTGCAGATACTGCGTCTTTTCATCGACAAGCGTGACCACCGTCGCGTCAAATTCGTGTTCTATCGTAAACATGGCGGCACCCTAGCGCACCGGCCGTGCGCCACAAGCGCAACTCGCCGCCGACCCCCGCGCGAAACAGTTGATTTTGCACCTTTGGCCAGCAATAATGAGCGCCCGAACAACAGCTTAACGGATGACCCTGATGCGCCGGATTTTCGCGATTGCCCTTTTGCCCCTGCTTGGGGCCTGTGACGTTCCGACCACGACGTCAGGCAACTCATCAGAACCGCTGCCGCAAGTCGCCCGCACGGGAAGCCCGCAAACAGTTGCAGACTATCGAGCTGTTGCAGCCCGTGTCGAGCCGGTGGCCGAGCGTGCGTGCCGATCCATGACCCAGGGTGTGAACTGCGATTTTCGTCTGATCGTCGACACCGATCCGAAGCTTGGTGCCAACGCCTATCAAACCTATGACGAAAACAGGCGCCCTGTCCTGGGCATAACGCCTGCGCTGATCCGCAGCATGCGCAACCGTGATGAGCTGGCCTTTGTGATCGGACATGAGGCAGCCCACCACATTGAAGGGCATATCGACCAAACCCAAACATCCGCCCAGGCGGGCGCGTTGATCGGCGCCGTGTTGGGCTCGGTTGCCGGTCTGGACCCGACAGGGGTTGAAACGACAACGAATATCGGCGGTACCGTTGGTGCGCGACGGTTTTCCAAAGAATTCGAATTGGAAGCCGATTCGCTTGGAGCGCGCATCACGGAACGCGCGGGCTACGATGCGGTGCGGGGCGTGCTGTATTTTCAGGACGCGGCCGATCCCGGAAATCGCTTTCTGGGCACGCACCCGCCCAATGCAGATCGCATCCGAACCGTCCGCCAAACCGTGGGGCGCTAAGCCCGCCTACTCGGCTGCATCCAAGTCTTCCGCCTGCTTTTCGGTCACACGGTCTCGCCAGATGGCGTCCGGCAGCGACGGATCGGTAATTGCCTGATACAGTGTGCGATAGTCGTCTTCTTTCAGAAGCGTCGCAATGCGCGTCTGATGCCAATCAACGGCCAATTGGTGAAGCGCGGCCAGCTCGCGATCTGCCAACAGCGCGTCTAATCGCGCCTTTGCCCGCGACAGGTGCCGGTGGATCGAACGGTCGGTTTCGGTCGCGTAATTCCGACTGGACCAATAAGCGAAGCCCTGATCCTGATCCACATGATTGACCCGGCCACGCTGGCGCTTGACCAGAAAGCTTTCGGCCGAGCGAAGCACATAGTGATTGAGCGTAACCATATCGTACCCAATCGTGTCTTTCCGACTGAACCACTCGTTCTTCACGACAACGCGTTCCGGCATGACACGCCCTGCCCCATTGACCCAGCGCACCTCATCCAGGCGACCGGCCTCAAGCTCAAGCGGACGATGCACGCCGATCTTGTTGAAGGGCGCGTCCATGCGGAAAAACGATTTGAACCCCCACCCCAGCCGAGGCTTGGGGATATAAAGCGGCGCACAGGCGGTGAACTGTTCTGTCTGCCAGCGATCTTCGTATCTGTGGACGCCCTTATTCCCGAAGAAACGCCAGGTCATCGACACCACATTGGGATCGTTGGCCACCCGCAACAGGTCTTGGAACGTCCCATCGCCCACGTGGATATTTACGAATTCGTCGACATCGATCACGCCGACCCAATCGGCCTCGCTTACCACGGGGTGTTCGATGGCGTCATTCAAAGCCCCGCGTTGCGGCTTCTGGCCGTTTGTACGGTTGAAGGGGTTGTCCTTGCGCGTCACGATTCCCAGGCTCTGCAACCGGTCGAGGATCGCGTTCGTCGGATCATCACAATCGTTCGTGTAGACCAGAAAATGCGTCACGCCGATCGATAGGTGAAAGGCGATCCACTCTAGAATAAAACACCCCTCGTTCTTCATAGACGTAACGACCACGATCTTTTCGGCCCGGTGTTGCATGGGGCTGGCTACAAGAAGCTGTTGACGTTTCCTGATCCGGTCCATCAGGCCACGGAATTGCGCCTCGGCCGCACGCCCGGTCGCGGGCGGGCTTTGGCGCAGCGGAAAGATCTCGTTGCCCCGTGCGCGCGCCGTCGGCGGCGCGTCCGAGGGTTCGGGCAAATCTGCGGCGGTGGCAGTGTTGGACATCGGCGCTTCGGTAATTGCTGCAAAGACCGCGGCTTCCCTGGGAACCGACTGCAGGTCTGCCACACGCGCGCGGTGCCAGGTGACCGCGCGGTCGTGCAACGCACCGATCACCGGGTCTTTCGCAAACGCCGTACGCAACCCTTCGCCCAAGGACAACCGCGCAAGGATCGAGGTTTCCTCCTGATCGTTGCGGTTCATGGTATTCCAGTACTCAAGCCCGATCTCGCGTGCGACATGGTTGGCCCGTCCACGGTCACGCTTGACCAGAAAACTCTCACAGGACCGGACGGCGTAGTGGTTCAGCGTGACGAGGTCCGCCCCGAACGTGTCGCGGGTCGAGCGCCAGCCATCCGTCAAGAACTGTTCCGGCAACTGCGCGCCCGACCCGTTGGTCCAATGCGGCATGGACCCCGTTGGCTCTTGTGGGCGATGAACACCAAAGGCGCTAAACGGCGCCTCCCGTCTGAGGATGGTCTTGAACCCCCAGGCCTGATGGGGCTTCCGGGTTCTGGGTGGAGCCGAACGGGTGAACCGGGCCGGTACGGGCTCGTCTTCAAACGCAACCGCACCCGAACAGCCAAAAAGCTGCCATGTCATCGAGATCAAATCCGGATCGCCTGCAGCCTCGAACAGATCGGTCAGTTGGCCCTGTCCGACATGAATGTTCATGTACTCATCGACATCCATAACGATGACCGCGTCAGCCCGCCGGATCAAAGGATGCGTGGCCGCATCATCCAAGGCAGCGCGCTGCGGAGCTTCGCCCGTGTCCACGGGATTTGCCACGCGCGTGACCAGCCCGCGCAGCGCCAGCGCATCCAGAAGCGCTTCGGTCTCGTCATCGCAATCGTTTGTATAGACAAGGAAATGAGTGACCCCGACCCCCATGTGATATGCGACCCAATCCAGAATAAACGGCCCTTCGTTGCGCATACAGGTGACGGCCACAACATGATCCAGTGGCCGAACCTTGGGCTTAGTCACAGGTGTCAGCGCCCGTGCATCTGCATCCTCATGAGCCGCGAAAAGCGGGGCATCATCTGGATGAATGCCATGTTTGCCAAGCATTCCGCCTAGCCAGCTTGCCGGGTGCGGGGTCACGTCCCCAAGGGCTGCAAGGTCGCGCTGCAGCCGGTTCCGGAACAGATGCAATGCCTTGCTTGAGGCCAAAGTCTCTTCAACACCGAAGGACGGTGGGGTCAAAAGCCGCGTCCCATCGCCAAAGTCCAAGGGAAAGAACACCTCTTGCGGGACAGCAAGGTGCAACAGATTTGCCCGCCGAAGAGCCTCGGTCAGAGCCGCCGCCCCGCCCGTGGACCAAAGCACCGAGGCCGGAGCCCCATCCAGTAGATGACCAAGAACGGCGCAATCTTGTGGCAATGCGAGCAGACCGTGACTGACACAAGTCTCGCTTTCCCAGCCAAACAGATATCCGTCTAAAGGCTCAAGGGGATGCAGGCACACCACATCCGGGTCCGACCAAATCGTGCGGTCACAGGCCGCCAGAACCCGGTAGCGGAACATATCCACAACCCGTTCGGGGTCTTTCCGATACACATGCTCAGGAACAAATGCTCCAGCATCTGCCAGAACAACACCCGCCGGAACGTTTTCTACATCGCCGTATGTGAAAAGGGTCACCGGATGACCGACGTCGAGATAAGACTGCAGACAGAGCTGTTCCAGATAGGAAAGTGCGGTTTCCCCCCAAAACATCGCAATCGTCTGCGTCATTGCCCCTGCCCTGACCGTTGCCCGGTTTTGCAGGGATGTTACGCCAGACAGCGCCGCGCGCCAACTTGGTTTCCACGCAGGTGTTTTCGGGCGGCGAGCCGCGACGCGCTATACCGCCAGCCGGCTTTCAACAACCTCGATGAACCACGAACACCCAAAAGGTATAGCGTCATCATTGAAGTTGTAATCGGGTGTGTGAACATCGGCCCCGTCGCCGTTGCCAAGCAAGATATAAGCGCCCGGCCGTTCGTTCAGCATATACGAGAAATCCTCGCCCCCCATGATGAACGGCGCCGGATGGCACTCACCGTTTACTTTCTCTGCGGCTGCGATGGCGTAATCGGTCTCTGCTTCATTATTCGCCATGACGGGATAGTTGCGCTCGAACGCGATCTCGGCCTCGCAGCCATGGGCCCGCGCTGTATGTTCGGCGATTTCTGTCAAACGCACTTCGGCCAAGTCCTGAATGTCAGTGGTTAGCGTTCGAACGGTTCCGCGAAGCTCGACAGTCGGTGGGATGACGTTGTACGCGGTCGATGCCGTGACAAATGATGTAACAGACACGACGATCTGCGAAACGGGATTGACTGTGCGGCTGGCAATCGTCTGAAGCGCGGTGACCATCTGGGCGGCGGCAACGGTGGGATCAATCGCAAGATGCGGTTGGGCGGCGTGCCCGCCGCGCCCTTTGACGACAATTGTGAACTCGGCCGTCCCGGCAAAGAACGGGCCAGATTTGATCATGAACTGACCCACGGGAAGCGACGGCCAATTGTGCATGCCATACACCTCGTCGATGCCAAAGCGCACCATCATGCCCTCTTCACACATGACACGCCCGCCGCCGCCACCTTCTTCGGCCGGTTGAAAAATGACCACGACCGTGCCCGCGAAGTTGCGCGTTTCCGCTAAATATTTAGCCGCCCCCAGCAGCATCGAGGTATGGCCGTCATGGCCGCAGGCGTGCATCTTCCCGGGTTCGGTCGAGGCATAGGGCAATCCCGTTGCTTCAAGGATCGGAAGCGCGTCCATATCTGCACGAAGCCCGACACAGCGCCCCGCAGCCTTGCCCCGGATCACGCCAACCACACCAGTTTTCGCGATGCCTTCCACAACCTCGTCGCAGCCGAAAGCTTTCAGTTTTTCAGCCACCACACCCGCCGTCCGGTGCACATCAAATTGTAACTCGGGATGAGCGTGCAGGTCATGACGCCATTCGGTGATTTCATCATGAAGTTCGGCTATACGGTTGCGTATGGGCATGAGTTAAAATGTTCCTCGCGCGACACAATTGGACTTATGATAGCGGGCAAACAGCCATCGGCCAGTCACAAAAAAGCGCAGGCGTGGTGCCTGCGCTATCACATTTTGTAAATCGCCGGTTAACCCCGTGCGTCGCCAACAAGTCTCCAGATGATCGGAAAAGCTATGACGGCAGCGACAAGCTTCAGCGCATCAATCCAGATAAAGGTCTGCACGCCGTAGGCATACCAGTTTTCCCAGCCAAGCGCGGCGCCCCATGTTGCTGAAAGCCAGACAACCCCCGGCACATAGACGCAAAGGATTCCCACCGCCATGGCAGCTGCCATGCTCAGCCACGATCGATCCCAGCCAGCGCGCGCCAAAAGGCCAACGGCATATGCGGCAATCAAAAATCCGATCAGATATCCCCCGGTCGGGCCCATCATATAGGCAAGTCCGATGCCTTTCTCTGGCGTTCCGGCAAAGACCGGCAGCCCTTGCAGGCCAAGCGCCAGATAAGCACCCACCGTCGACGCGGCAAGATAGGGCCCATAGGCGGCACCGATCGTCATGATCACCAGCATTTGCAGTGTCACTGGCACAGGGACGGTTGCGATCTGAACCTTTGCCGACACCCAAAGTGCCGCGACACCCGCGACCAGCAAAACCAGGCGTTTCAGCCACAAAGCGCTGCCTTCAGCAGACCAGAAAATGTCGGAAAGCACGGGCCGTGCGGTGAGAGTTGCCATTGAGATCGTCCCTCTTTTCATACGTTGCCCGTCTTATGCACCGCGCTTTTCAAGCTTGCAAGACGAGGCTTTCAAGACGAGGCGCCTCGCTGTCTGGCGCGAAATGGCTGCTCATCCGGTATGTTTTCCGAGGCCCTTCGACCGACCAGACCGTCCGCCACTCGGGCCAGGACGAAAAGTCATAGGCCACATGGTATCGATCCGGCGGGCAAAGATGGACGGTTTCCGG
>JBCCCA010000122.1:0-9782 GCA_039033735.1 Pseudomonadota bacterium | reverse complement strand
GTGCGTTATGCCGGACGATCTGATCAATTCCTTTATGACCGGGCCGGATGAAACCGGTCGTTTCGGTCAATTTGGTGGGCGTTTTGTCAGCGAGACCTTGATGCCGCTGATCCTTGATCTTGAGGCCGAGTATGAAAAGGCCAAGACGGATCAAAGCTTTTGGGATGAAATGGAGTTTCTCTGGAAGCACTATGTGGGGCGTCCCTCGCCGCTGTACTTTGCCGAACGACTGACCGAGCAGCTGGGCGGCGCCAAGATTTACCTGAAGCGCGACGAGCTGAACCACACCGGCGCGCACAAGATCAACAACGTGCTTGGACAGATCATTCTGGCGCGCCGTATGGGCAAGACCCGCATCATCGCCGAAACAGGCGCAGGGCAGCATGGTGTTGCGACTGCGACCGTGTGCGCGAAATTCGGTCTGAAATGCATCGTTTACATGGGCGCGCATGACGTCGAACGTCAGAAACCGAACGTGTTCCGCATGAAGCTTCTGGGCGCCGAGGTTGTGCCAGTGACGTCGGGCCGGGGCACCTTGAAAGATGCGATGAACGACGCGCTGCGCGACTGGGTGACCAATGTGCGTGACACCTTCTATTGCATCGGCACGGTTGCCGGCCCGCACCCCTACCCGGCGATGGTTCGCGATTTTCAGGCCATCATCGGCAAGGAAGCCAAGGCACAGATGATGGAGGCCGAGGGCCGTTTGCCTGACACGATCATCGCTGCAATCGGTGGCGGGTCCAACGCGATGGGCCTGTTCTACCCCTTCCTTGATGACAAGGACGTTCAGATCATCGGTGTCGAGGCCGGTGGCAAGGGCGTGAACGAAAAGATGGAGCATTGCGCGTCACTGACGGGGGGACGCCCGGGCGTTCTTCACGGTAATCGGACCTATCTTTTGCAGGATGATGACGGACAGATTCTGGAAGGTTTCTCGATCTCGGCTGGCCTCGACTATCCCGGTATTGGGCCGGAGCATTCGTGGCTTCATGATATCGGGCGCGCCGAATACGTCTCTATTACGGATCGGGAGGCGCTTGAGGCTTTCCAGCTCAGTTGCGAAACCGAGGGGATCATTCCGGCGCTTGAACCCTCCCATGCCCTGGCACATGTCGCAAAGATCGCGCCTGGCTTGCCGTCGGATCATATCATCTGCATGAATATGTGCGGGCGCGGCGACAAGGATATCTTCACGGTGGCCAAAGCGCTTGGGTGGGAGATGGCCGAGGCGGACTAGGGCACAGGTCGGGCCAGAAACAACGGGGGACGACCCATGCAATCTGCTGCTTTGTCAGAAAAATACGATCGCGCCGCACCCGTTTGGAACGATAAAATCAGGCTTCTAGGCTATTACGACGCCTATCTTGGCTTTCTTGCGTCGCAAACGCTTCGAGCAAACGCTGGGCATCGTGTCATTGATGTCGGCTGCGGTACCGGCGCTTTCGCAGATGCCTGGGCCGCCATCCACGGACCTGATCAGCGGATATCGCTTCTCGATATGTCCGAGAAAATGTTGAAACACGCGGCGTCACAACTTGAGCGTCGGGGCATCGTGCCAACACTTATTTCCAAGGCGCTTCAAGACCATTCCTCAGTTGACGGTGTCGACACGGTCTTGGCAGCACATGTCATCGAACACGTTCCGCAACCAGAGAACGCCCTGCGCGACATGCGCGCACTGTGTCGCACAGGTGGCCATCTTTGGCTGATCGCGTCGAAACCGCACTGGTGCAATGCCATCATCTGGTTTCAATGGCGGCACCGCGCCTATGATCCAGCGCGCGTCAAGAAGATGCTCGCCGAATCCGGCTGGGACCTGGTCACAGACTACGCCTTTCCGTCGGGTCCAGCGTCCCGAACCTCACGGGGCTATTTCGCACGCGCGGTGTAATGGCGTGTCAGTTCGGTAAATGCCCGAACACGTGATCCAACCCATCCGAGCCCTTGAACCGCCAACGCGCCGCAACCAGCTGGAAGCGACGTTCCGGCTTCGCGTCTTGTTCGTTCATCAATCGCACGCGCCATGCACCATCGACCTTGAGTTCATAGCGGCCGACACGCGCTGTGCCGGATGCTGATTTGTCTTTTTGGTGCAGCTTGTGCTTCTGGATTTGCGCGTGCAGTCTTTGAAGCAATGGCACAGCCGCTGCTTGACGACGCCCGGGGAACACAACTTCTATTTCCTTGCCACCTATAAAGCCGCGCAGAACCAGATCCCCCATAGGCGTCTTTCGACGATGTGGCGTGATCTGAACGGTGACGGGAACTGTGCCTGAGCGAAAGTGCAATGCATCCTCGCGAAGGTCTGGAAGACCAAGTTCGGTCTGTTTTCTAGCCTGCTGCTGCATACTCACCTCGCGGTTCAGGATTCTCCTGAAGCGTGGTGTATCCGCTGAGCCTTCGAAAAAGCTTAACGACGACCTTCCCAAAGCCATGCGCCGATTGCAAAGAGCGAGGCCAGAAGCAACATTGCCCAAGCTGGCAGAAGTGGCATGATGCGAATATCAGCGGTCAAATACGCCTCACGCGGGACAATACCTAGCCAGCCACGCCCCTCGGCCGGGCGCCCTTCACGGACCCGCCGGATGTCCGGTACGCGGTCTTCCAGCTGTGCGACGCCGCCACCGCTGCCCGCCACTGCGGCGGCCAGAACATCTGCGGTTGCAAGTGTTTGCTCGAACTCCTTTGGCGCAGCGGGGCCCAAAGCGACAACGCTTTCCAAGTCGCCTTCTTTCAAGCGATAAAGCCCCATTTCCGGACCGGTCCAGGTCGCCGAGAAGCGGCCGGGCGAGACTTCTTCTAGTGGCACCATGACGACGCTGCCATCCGGACCCGTGATCTCAACCTCCGTCGCGTCCTCGCCCAGTGTACGGCGTGTGAGTGTCATCGTCTGACCCTCGGCCGTGGCGGTCAGTGCTTCTTCTTCAAGGTCAGGTTCCTTCATCATCCAGTGCGCAAGCCTGCGCAGAAGCTCAAGTTGCGGCCCACCCCCTTCGAACCCACGGGACCACAACCAGGCATGATCCGAGGCCATCAGGGCAACGCGCCCCTCGCCGACGCGATCAAGCACCAAAAGCGGCGCGTTATCCGGGCCTTGCATGATGGTATCGCCCTTTTCGGCTTCCACATCGATGATGCGCAT
Source organism: Pseudomonadota bacterium (assembly GCA_039033735.1). Classification (GTDB taxonomy): domain Bacteria; phylum Pseudomonadota; class Alphaproteobacteria; order Rhodobacterales; family Rhodobacteraceae; genus JAJDOD01. The sequence goes on along the minus strand of JBCCCA010000122.1, from coordinate 6,637 downwards.
CCAGCGGCCCCAATCCGCCTCCTGCGGCTCGCCGTCAACAGGAAGTGGTGCCAAGCCTTCGGTCACAGGGTGGCGATGGCCAACATCCGTCACATCAGGACGGTAGAGTTCTTCGCGCACACGCCCACTTGGGGCTGCGGGCAGAATTTCAGATAGCGGGGAGCGATAGATCGATTGAGCCGTTGCAAAGTCCGGCCCCGCCGCCACAAGCAGAGCGCCGCCGTCCATCACATATTGCCGAACATTATCCAGATAAAGCGACGGCAGAATGCCACGCCGCTGATAACGGTCAAAGATAATCAGATCGAATTCATCAATCTTGTCGAGGAACAGTTCGCGAGTCGGAAATGCAATCAGGCTGAGTTCATTGACCGGCACGCCGTCCTGTTTTTCGGGCGGGCGCAAAATGGTGAAATGCACCAAGTCAACGGACGCGTCAGATTTTAACAGATTGCGCCATGTCCGTTCGCCCGAATGCGGCTCGCCCGACACAAGCAGCACCCGCAGCCTGTCGCGCACACCATTGATCTGAACAACAGCGGCGTTGTTTCTGTTTGTCAGCTCGCCTTCGGCCTCGGGCACAGTGAACTGAATAACATTCATGCCACCGTGTTGCAGGGTCACTGGCAACTCGAGGTCTTCCCCGGTCGGCACCATAAACGTCTGCGGTTCGCCGCCATCGACGGCAATCTCAATCTCGGCCTCGTCGGGCAGGTCCGGCACTGCACCCTGATCCTCGATGCGCAGCGTCAGGGTAACCGGCTCGCCAATGATTGCGAAAGCAGGCGCGTTTTGAACCATCAATCGGCGGTCCCAGTCGTCGTCTGTCCCTGTCATCAATAGATGCATTGGGCTTGGCATATCCGGCAGGCGCTCGATGTCGTGTACCTGCCCATCGCTGAGTAGAAAAGTGCCAGCAAGCCGCGCGCGCGGTTCGTCCGCCATCGCGTTCGTCAGCGCCTCCATCAATAGGGTGCCGCGATTGCCATCGGCGTCACCCATCCGCACGATTCGCAACTCGGTATTACTGAGGTCGGCTATCTCTGCCTCGATCCCCGCGACTGCCGCTTCAATCTGCTCTGGCCGGACATCGATGCGCTGACTTGCGCTTTCATCGACCACCAACAGCACAATGTCGGTCAACGGATCCCGATCCTCAAACTGCAGCGACGGGTTCGCGATCGCCAACAGCAGCGCAGCGAACGCAAATCCACGCAGCCACCAGCTGGACAAGCGGCGCCAGACAGCGAAAGCCACAAAGGCAATCGCAAACGCGACACTGAACCAAAGAACGGGCCAAGGCAGAAGCGGGTCGAAGATGAGGGTGCCTGCGTCCATCAAACCTTTTCCGTCTGTTGGTCGGTCTGGTGTTCAATCTGCGTCATTGGCCCAACCTGTCCAGCAGGGCGGGCACATGGACCTGGTCGGACTTATAATTGCCCGTCAGCACATGCATGATCAGGTTGACGCCAAACCGATAGGCAATCTCGCGCTGGCGCTCGCCCGCAAATCCGCGCCCGATCGGGAACAACGGCGCACCGCGGGTATCGACGGCCCAGGCTGCAGCCCAGTCATTTCCGCCAATGACAACCGGCGTCACGTTGTCATTGAGGTTGCGGAACGGCATCCCTTCGGCGCGTTCCGCGTCTTCCGGCGCGGCTTCGACCCAGACATCGCGGCTGACAAATCGCCCCGGGAAATCCTGCAACAAATAGAAGGTCCGCGTCAGTACGTGGTCTGACGGGATCGGCTCAAGCGGCGGAATGTCCAGAGGAAGCGCAAGTTGCTGCAAACGGCGACCGTTCGGCGTGGCCGTGCTGAACCCCGAGGTCGAAGCGTCGCGCGTGTCGAACAAGATCATGCCGCCCGTGCGCAAATACCGGTTCAACCGGTCATAGGCATCGGCTGACGGGCGGGGCTGATTTTCCGTGATCGGCCAGTACAGGAACGGAAAGACTGACAGTTCATCCATCTCCAAATTGACACCGACCGGCTCGACCGGCTCGATCGAGGTGCGCCGGAACAGAACTTCGGAAAGGCCCCGCAAGCCGGCCTCCGACGTTTCGTCAAGCCGGGCGTCGCCGGTCACCACATAAGCAAGGCGGACGTCCGAGGTAGCTGCCAACAACTTCTCGATGTCTTGGGTTTCATCCTGCGCCTGCACCTGCGGCGCGCCCACTATAACAGCCAACAGAACCGCTGCTGCCGCGCCAAGCAACCGACCAGACAGCGCAAGGGACGCCAGAACATCCACCATCAGCGCAATAAGCCCAAGGGACAAGGCAAGGCCCGCAAGTGGCGTTTCTTCCTGAACGGCGAATCCTTCCACAGGCACATCGGCCGGCCATGTCGCCGGAGAAAATTCCGTATTCGACCCGACCACGTTCAAGGCAATGCGTCGGCTTTCGCCGGAATACAGTCCGGGGGGCAGGTTGGGTCCAGGCACAGCCTCTGCCAGTTGCTCGCCTGGCACGGCAGGCAAAGTGCCCGCCGCAACGATGTCGCCGAACCCGGTAAGCGTTTCATCAAGCGTCCACATGGTGCCTTCCAAATCCTCAGCCGTAAGCGCCGACGATTGCGTCGACACGGCCAGCCGTTCCAGCATCTGGACAAACAGACCGGACAGCGGAAGGCTTGACCAATTGGCGTTTGCGGTGACGTGGAACAGCACCACCTGACCAAGGTCCAAGCGCTTACGCGTGACCAGTGGCGTTCCGTCCGCAAGCGAGGCGATCGTCCGATCTGCAAGACTTGGGTCCGGCTGCGCCATGACCTGGCTTGAGACTGTTACGTCTTCTGGCACGGTCAGACCGAAAAATGGGCTTTCGGGCGTGAACTCCCGCAATGATTTTGGCTCGCCCCAGCTCATTGCGCCACCCACGGTCCGGCCCCCAGCACGCAAACGCACGGGCATCAGGACGCTTTCTTCATCGCGCCCGTAGTCCGATGCAGCAAGGCGCGAGCCTGCGAACCTCAAAAGCAGTCCACCTTCGCGAACCCAGCCTTCAACCGCCTCGGTCTCACCTTCGGACAGGGTGACAATATCGGCAAGTATGATGACATCGGGATTGGCAAGAACGATGTCGTTAATCGTCCCGTCGATTAGGTCGGCCGTGCCCACCAAGGCTTGTTCAAGGTAATGCGTCGGCGAAAGAAGCTGCAATCCTTCGCGCTGCTCGCGGGCAGACAAGATCGCGACCTCTCGGCGACGCAGGCTGTCATCGGCAAGGGACACCGCCCCGGCCGATCGGATACCCTCGATCTGAAACCGGGTCACACGGTTACGAAGCTCGGCAGGCAAGGCAAGTTCGCTGGCGGCGGTGGCTTCACCGCTTGCAAATGTAACGTCCAATCGGTCGAGTTGCCGCGGTGTTCCATTCGGATCAAGACCGTGCGCCACAACGCCAACGACGGCCTCAGAGGTCGTGCGAGAACGCGTAACAGCAATCTCGATATTGCCGTCGTTGTAGCTTGCTGGCTTCAAACCCATCACAGGCCGCGGGCTTTCAAAGACGCTTACGGAACCCCGCGCCTGGAGGGCGGCAAGGGCAGGTACGCGCCAGTCATGCGCAATCCCATCTGACAGCCAAAACGTGTCGAATGAACTTTCTAGAGCCTCAAGCCAGGGCAGCACGTCATCGCCCTGGGCCAGCCAAGGAGCCGGTTGCACGCCGGGCAGTTGCGACGCGATTGCGTCGGCGGCCTGAAATACCAGCTCGGGCTCGGCTGGCAGATCGGTAAGTGTCACCAAAGCGGTTTCTCGCCCCGCCTGCCCCGCCTCGCTCAAAAGCGCTTCGATCCGTTCGATGCGGCGGTTCCAATCCTGCGCTTCGGCCCAGCCGCCTTCGACCAGAACCAACAGCGGGCCATCGCCCGATGTTTCCACCTTAGGGTTCAGAACGGGCCCCGCGAAACCAATAATTGCAGCGGCAATCGCCACTGTCCTTAGAAGCAGCAGCCACCATGGCGTGCGGTCAGTTTGGGTCTCGTCATCTGTCAGGCCCAGCAAAAGCGCAACACCAGGGAACATCCGCCGGACGGGTGCAGGTGGCACGGCGCGCAGCAAGATCCAGAGGATCGGCAGGGCTATCAGGCCCAACAGCAGCCAGGGCGCTGTAAATCCAAGGGGGCCAATGGTCCACATCAGCTATGCCCTTCCATGCTGGCCACCCCGCTCAATGCCCGCGCTCCAGCGCTGTATACAGCCAAAGAAGCGCCGATGATGCGGAAACACCTGTGTGATGCGTGTTAAACTGCCATCCGATGCTGCGGGCCAAACTACGAAGCGCATCCTTGCGCTCGGCCAGCCGATCCAAATACCGATCGCGCAGGTCGCCCGCCTTCAGTGTTTCATGGCGAAGTGAACCACCTACGGATTCGAAGATTGTACGTCCGTTGAAAGGAAAGGCCTCCTCCTGCGGGTCGAGCACTTGCAAAAGCGCCCCATTGATCCCGCGATCCGCCGCTTTGGTCACGGCGCGCTCGACAGGGGCAAAATCCGCCATGAAATCGGAGATGAAAACCGCACGCGACCGCAGCGGGGCCGCTTTTAAGTCGGGGATTGCGTATTCATCTTCGTCCTGCTTCGTCGCGAAGGCAGTCGTCAGGCGCATAAGCTGAAGCTGACCTGCACGGGGCGGCATACCCAGATTTGTCAGACCCACGCGTTCACCGCCGCGGATCAGCAAGACGCTGAGCGCGAGGGCAAGACGCCTGGCTTCGGCGGCCTTGGAGGGCAAGTCCTTGTTCGACGCAAACTGCATCGATTGGCCCATATCCAGCCAAAGCATAACCGATTGCGCGGCCTGCCATTCCTTCTCGCGGACGAAAAGTGCGTCATCGGCCCGAGCTGAGCGACGCCAGTCAATCATGCGAACTTCATCGCCAGCATGGCTTGGGCGGTATTGCCAGAACTCGTCGCCCTGCCCGACCCGCCGACGTCCGTGGGCCCCCGACATGACACTGGCGGCCAGATGTTCGGCATCGGCCATCAGCGGGGGCAGCGGTGCTGCCAACGCCTCGGCGTCGCGCCGCAGCCCGGAATAGGCTGTTGCCTGGCTCATGCAGCGGCCTCGGCTCGGGTTACCGTTTCGGTGACCTGTGCGATGACTTGTGACAGCTCAAGGCCGCGGGCGCGGGCCGCAAAGGTCAAAGCCATCCGGTGGGTCAACACCGGTGTTGCCATTGCCGCCACGTCTTCGGCCGAGGGTGCAAGGCGGCCATTTAGCAGTGCGCGGGCGCGAACCGTCAACATCAGGGCCTGCGCGGCGCGCGGACCGGGCCCCCACCCCACATTGTCCCGGACCACATCAAGCGCGCCCGGCTCGTCCGGGCGGCACGCACGCACAAGGTCGAGGATCAGTTCCACCACGGCGTCGCCCACGGGCATCTGGCGGACAAGCTTCTGCGCTGCGATCAGCTCGGCGGGCGTAAATACGGCCGTTGACGCCGCTTCCTCGGTTCCCGTGGTGGCGATCAGAATGTCGCGTTCGGTCTCGCGATCAGGATAAGGCACGTCGATCTGCACGAGGAAACGGTCCAGCTGCGCTTCGGGCAGTGGATAGGTGCCCTCCTGTTCGATCGGGTTCTGCGTTGCCAGAACGTGAAACGGTGCCGGAAGGTCATGAGCCGCGCCGGCGACGGTGACGGATTTTTCCTGCATCGCCTGCAAAAGCGCTGATTGTGTCCGCGGCGAGGCACGGTTGATCTCATCCGCCATCAAAAGCTGGCAAAAGATGGGACCTTCGATGAATTTGAAAGCGCGGCTGCCATCCGCGCCGGTTTCAAGCACTTCGGAACCAAGAATATCAGCGGGCATCAGGTCGGGCGTGAACTGAACACGTTTCCCATCCAGTCCCAAAACCGTCGAAAGCGTATCGACCAGACGAGTCTTGCCCAGACCTGGAAGTCCGACCAGCAACCCATGACCGCCACACAGGATCGACGATAAAACAAGGTCGACAACCGTCGTTTGCCCGATAAACCGTTTGGTAATGCTCGACTTGGCCTCGGCCAGCTTTGTTCCCAGCGCTTCAATCTCGGCGACCAGATCGGGGGTATCGGACATACGGCTTGGCTCCTGTTGGTTCGTTTTACATATAGTAGATCGAAAGAGAGATGCTTCTACAAACAGCAAAAAAGAGAAATGGACAAAACATCGTGAAAATCTCCGCTGAGAGCCTTGCTGACAGCGCCCGCGCCGCATCTTCGCGCGGTTTGCCGCCAATTCATACCTGGAACCCGCCGGATTGTGGTGATCTGGACATCCGGATCGCGCGAGATGGCACCTGGTTTTATCTTGGCACGCCAATTGGTCGGCCCGAACTTGTTCGCCTCTTTTCAACAATCCTTCGCAAGGACGGGAATCGGTATGTCTTGGTCACACAGGTCGAGAAAGTCGGCATCACGGTGGATGATGCGCCCTTCGTGGCCGTTGATTTCGAGCAGATCGAGGGCACGCTTCGGTTTGTCACGAATCTGGGCGATGTTGCGGTTGCTGGCCCAGATCACCCGATCCGCGTCGTACGCGATCCGGAGACGGGCGAACCATCGCCTTACGTCTTGATCCGGCGAGCTAACCCTGGATTTAATTACCCGCCAGGTGTGGATCGGCAATCGCAATGTTGAACTGTCGGCC
>JBCCCA010000121.1:0-9867 GCA_039033735.1 Pseudomonadota bacterium | reverse complement strand
CATGTTCATAAGCCCGAACGGCAGGCGTTCCAGCTTGATGCAGATGGGATCATCGGCAATCTGATTTCGCCCGAACTTGCCCCGACGGAAGTGACTGTTGTTGACGAACGCGCTGCCGGTGTCGCGACAACGTTTGAAGACTCTTCCGTCGGGTTTGCGACATTCCCGACGCACGTGACGTCTTTCGACGACGACCATGACTGGCACGCCACGTATGAAAGCGAACTGACCAAGCTGCTCGCCGACAAGGTGGATGCTAAACAGGTCGTGGTTTTCGACCATACGTTGCGCGTCGATGATCCGTCGTCAGATCGCAAACCGGCGCGCAATGTTCATAGCGACTACAGTGCCGACGGCGCAAAGCGCCGCTTGATTGACATCCTTGGTGAGGGCAGGGCCGCAGACTGGAGCGAAGGCCACTATGCTTTCATAAATGTCTGGCGTCCGGTCGGTGCACCCATCAATTCGGCCCCGCTTGGGTTCATATTGCCTGAAAGCGTTGACGACGAAGACTGGCTCCTGCTTGATCTGATTTATCCGGATCGCAAAGGGCAGATCATGGGACTTGCTGCAAATCCGGATCACGAGTGGATCTATATGTCGAGGATGGCACCGAACGAGGTCGCGTATTTCAACATTTTCGACAACCTTGGCAGGCCGTCCATCGGGCACAGCGCTTTGGACATGGTTGAAGACACCACGGTTCAGACCATTCGCAAGAGCATCGAGAGCCGCACACTGGTGCGCTTCTGACCCCCCCTTAAAACATCTACAGCGGCAGCGGTGTCGCCGAAGACCTGTTGCAAACTTTCCCAATTGAGAGAGACGATTATGACCAAGACCATACTCATCACTGGCGCAACAGACGGCATCGGTCTTCTAACCGCCAAGATGCTTTCAGCCGAAGGCCATACTGTCCTGATCCATGGACGCAGTGCGGAAAAACTGGACAACGCGGCCAGAGAGGTTGGCGGATCATCAAATATCTATTCCGCTGACCTGTCCCGCATGGTGGATGTGCATGCCTTGGCCGCTGACATTCGCAAGAACCACGCGCAATTGGATGTGGTGATCAACAATGCCGGTGTTCTCAAGCTCACGGATGCGGTGACCGAGGACGGCTATGATGCGCGTTTCATGGTCAACACCTTCGCGCCTTACGTGCTGACCAAAGAGCTTTTGCCAAGTGTTGCAAAGACCGGCCGCATCGTGAACCTGTCTTCCGCCGCACAGGCGCCTGTTGATCTGGACGTCCTGCACGGGCAGAAGCGCGTCGGCGATATGGAGGCCTATGCTCAAAGCAAGCTCGCGATCACTATCTGGACGCGCGAGATGGCCAAGGACTTGCTCGATGGTCCGATGGTTGTGGCCGTCAACCCGGGATCATTGCTGGCGTCCAAGATGGTCAAGGAAGGATTTGGCATCGCAGGCAACGACCTGAAAATTGGTGCCGACATCCTGTGCGAGGCGGCGCTTGGTGCATCATTTTCCGAAGCCAACGGCAAATACTTCGACAACGATAGTGGCACATTCGCAAATCCAAATGCCGCGGCATTGGACCCCGGTCATAGTGCCGACGTCATGCAAGCCATCAATCAGGCGGTGGACAAACTGGGCTGAGGCCGGGCTTCCATCAACGCAGAGTGAGACTTCGAAATGCAGAATACATCTCTTGAACGCGCCCGCGCGATTCAACGCCCGTCACGTGACGCCATGCTGCACCGCCACCCCTCGGTTCAGGCGTTTTGGAGTGAAAACCGTGACTTGTTTGAGCGGGCTTGGACGGAGTGGGAATCCACGGATGAGGGGCAAAGTTTGAAGCTGGACGAGACGTTGTACGATACCAACTTGCGCGCGGCTGTCACTGAAGCCTGGAACGATCCAGGCAAAGAAGACGCCGTGAAGGCGCTTTGGGAAGAAGTGTTTCCTGGCGTTTACAAAGCCCAGTTTTTTGACCCAAACCGCCTGAAGGTCTTGCGCGATTACATGGAAAAGGTGGCTAATGCTGACATTCCGCTGCGCCCGCCTTATGGGATCTCGTTGAACCGTGGCGGCGCGATGCTGGACAGCCGATCCGAGGGGCATCTGGCAACACCGAATTTCCAAATCTTTTATAGGGGCTTGATGGACACTTATATGCGTCCGATCTCGCGCCTCTTGTTCCCGGATATTGTCGGTTACGACACGCAGACCTTTGGATTTTCGATCCAGTGGCAAGCAGACAAAGACACGTCACTTCGGGCGCATACTGATGCCTCGTCCGTGACTTTGAACATCAACCTCAACCTGCCCGGCGAAGACTTTTCGGGGTCCGGCGTTCGGTTTTTCGATAGGGGCACACGCCAGGTCGCCGAGTTGACGTTTGCGCCGGGCACGGCCCTGATCCATCACGGCAGCGTGCCGCATGAATCCATGCCGATCACGGAAGGGGAGCGGTCGAACTTTGTGCTGTGGCTTTACGGCGAACGCGGTCAAGTCCCGCCCTTTGGCTTGCAACCTGAACATAAGGAGCCGCGCGAACGGTGGATGACACCGTCCACCGCAAGTGATGGGTTTGCACCGTTCTAGTCCGTTGGGCAAAGGCTAAATTAGGGGTGGTGCCAAGCCCCTCCTCATACAGCCGTGAAGCCACCATCCACAGGTAAGCAAACACCAGAAATCATGGCGGATGCGTCTGACAAAAGGAAGACGATGGGTGCCGCACAGTCGTCTTCCGTTGCCCATCGGCGAAGTGGCATGGTGGCCAGAAGTGGCCCACCGACGTCGTCGCGCCCCCAATACCATTCTGACATGGGCGTCATGACCACGGTCGGGTTCACGGCATTGACCCGGATGCCGTGGGGGCCAAGTTCCAGCGCGGAGACACGTGTCATCGCATCGACAGCCCCCTTTGACGACGCATACGAGATGTGGCCAGCAAGACCGACCAGCGATGCCTGGCTCGAGACATTAACGATTGCCCCGCCTTGGCCAGCGGCGACCATTCCCTGCGACGCGTATTTGGTGACCAGAAGCGTGCCGCGCGCGTTGATGTCGATCACCTTGTCGAAGACGTCGATGTCGGTTTCCATCGGCGTCGCAATCTCACCTCCCCAGCCACCGCAGTTGACCACGCCATAAAGCGCAAGATCCGCCAGCGCCGCTTCCACCGAAGCCTCGGATGTAAGATCAAAGGGGCGCGCGTCGCATCCCGTGTCGTCGGCGAGTAAGGCCAGTTTGGCTTCGTCCCGACCTGACGCGACAACATGTGCGCCCTCGTTGGTCAGCATCCGCACCGTTGCCGCGCCGATGCCACCTGACGCGCCGGTAACCAGGATCGTCCGACCCTTAAGTCCTGTGTCCATGTGATCTCTCCCTATGGCGGCAGTGCCGTATTCGGCAATTAGGTTGAAAGAGGCGTCGGTCCGCAATAGCGATTTACGTGTCCATTGCGAACGAGGGGTGGTGATCATGACCAATCTGGCAATGCTGCTGTCGGATGCAAAGTGGCATCGTGAGCCGCCGGACTGGGCGCTGACCGACACCGCCCTGACGCTGACGACCGGAGAGAAAACCGACTTTTGGCAGGACACCTTCTATGGGTTTCGCCGGGATGATGGTCACTTTCTGGGGTGTGAGGCTTTGGGCGATTTCACGGTGTCTGTCTCGTTCGATGCGGCGTATCAGGTTCTTTACGATCAAGCCGGTCTGATGATGCGAAGTGATGCGCAAAACTGGATAAAGGCGGGGATCGAGTATTCCGACGACGTTACTAATTTTTCGGTCGTGGTAACGCGCGCTGGTCGTTCGGACTGGTCTGTTATTGCCGTGCCCTTGGTCTCGGGATCGCAAAGCGTGCGCCTGACGCGCAAGGACGGTGCCGTTATCGTGCATTACCAAGGCCTCGATGGTGCGTGGCATTTGATGCGGCTTGCGGATTTTCCAGTTGGAGGTTCCGTGCAGGTCGGGCCGATGGCGTGTTCCCCGAAACGCGCGGGGCTGACCGTGCATTTTGATGACTTTAGCGTCGGGCCGCCTATCGATCGCCCACTTCATGCGGACTGAACACCCGAAAACCCGAAAGTGGTTATTTTTTCTGGCCAGATGAAAAATTGCCTCCTAAGCTAAATCACAGACAGGCCAAAGAATGCCTGCGGACATAGTGAAAGACAGGGAGGAACTTGATGTCTTTTCGCACGAAACTTACGGGGCTGATGCTCAGCGCCGCTGCTGTGACCGGGATGGCGATGCCCGCCACTGCTCAGGACTACTCCGGAGTAACAATCGATATCTTGACGCGCCCTGGCTACGTGATTGCCGGCCGTCTGGTGGAACGCGGTGCCGAATTCGAAGAGATGACGGGCGCCAAAGTCGTCGTAACCGAAGTGCCCTTTGCCGAGATTTTCCCGAAGATTCAGAATGACTGGGCAACGGGAACCAACTCGATCGACGTTGGTGTCTTTGCCGCTGGGTGGGGCGTCGAGCTGGACGCAGCCGGTCTGCTTGAGGATCTGGACCCTTATGTCGCCGCCGATGACAAGATCGATCTGGATGACATTGCACCCTACTTCCGCGATTTCGGTCAGAAGGTCGGTGGCAAGACCAAACTGCTGATGGTCGATGGCGATTTTCAGATGGTGTATTACCGGACCGACGTGCTGGGCGGAGCCGGGCTGGAGCCGCCGAGAACCTGGGAAGAGTATCTGGACGTTGCCTCGAAAATCCACGGAATGGATATGAATGGCGACGGCGAGGAAGACTACGGCTCGTGCATCTTCAAGAAACGGAATGCGCAATCCTATTTCGCCATCCAGACCTTCGCGGCGTCCATTGTTCAAACGCAGGGGACCGCACAAGGTTTCCATTTCGACAATCAGACGATGAAGCCATTGGTCAACAATGCGGGCTGGAAGAAAGCGTTCGAACTTTACAAGGCTACCGGCGAGTTTGGGCCACCAGAAGAGCTGAACATGGATATTGGCGATACGCGCGCGCTGTTCAAAGCGGGCCGGTGTGGTCTGCTGGTAGAATGGGGTGACCCAGGTACACTGCAGCTCGATGACGATGCTTCGGCTGTCAAAGGCAAGATCTACGCTATTGCCGCTGTTGGCTCTCGGGAAGTGCTGGATCGCGAAACTGGTGAACTTGTTCCGGTGACAGCCGAAAGCGCACCCTATGCCGTGGATGGGATAAACTATGCACCCTTCGCAGCCTTTGGTGGCTGGGCCGGTGCGGTCAATGCCAAGGCAGATCAGGCAACCAAAGACGCGTCCTATGCGTTCCTGTCCTACATGAACCAGGCGGCGCAATCGAATGTTGACGTTACGATTGGGGCAACAGGGTACAACCCGTACCGCCTGTCGCAACTTGCCAGCACCGATCTTTGGGTTGAAGCCGGAATGCCCGCCGATTTGGCCGAGAACTATATCGGGGCCATAAACGACGCGCTGAACAATCCCAACATGGCGTCCGATATGAAAATTCCAGGCGCGCAGCAGTACACGGGCGTCATTCTTGACACCGAGTTGGCACGTTACCTGGCCGGTGAAGTCACCGTCGAGGAAGCGCTTGAGAATATCGAGGAAGGTTGGGAAGAGATCACCGAGGACTTTGGTCGCGACGAACAGGTCGAAGCCCAAGGCCTTGCCCTCGGTCTCGAATAACGCGTCGAGATTTTGGCAACCTATGACAACATGCGCCAGCCGGGGTCGCTCCCGGCTGGTGTCTCCCGGCGGGAGCGAATGGCCGAATGGGTAGACCGGCATTCCGGTACTTTCTTCATCGCGCCAGCTGTCACGCTCATCCTGATTTTCGCTATTTTCCCAACAGTCTATTCCATTTTCTTTGCTGTGAGCCGCGTGCGTTTCCGCGGGGACGGCCTGCAGTTCCGCTTTGTCGGATTGCGCAACTTTGAAAAGCAATTCTTCGGCTCAAGCGAAGTGCATTTCCTGGGCCGCACGGACCCGGTCAGTATCTTCGGCTACGCCGTATTCGCAGCGCTCGCGATTGCAGTTCTTGTATGGCTGTGGCGGTCGCGGAAGATCACGACGTGGGTTGGAATGATCGGACGCACCATTTCGGCTGCGATGGCGATTTTCCTGGGGTGGATCCTTTGTGCCTCGCTTTTGTCCGGTAACTCCATCGGCACGCTTTATACGACACTGTTCTACGTGATCATCGGCTGTGGTATCCAGTTTATCATCGGCACAGGATTAGCGTTTCTGTGTTCGCAACCGATCTCGGGCAAGAACTTCTTTCGTGTCATCTTTTTCATCCCGCTTATGATCACACCTCTTGGCGTGGGCTATGCGATGCGCATGGTTGCCGACGTCACCAAGGGCCCGTTCGAGCCGGTGTTACAGTTCGTTGGCTTGTCCGACTGGATCTGGTCGGCAGATGCGTGGTCGGCGCGGTTCATGATGATGGTCAGCGACAGTTGGCAATGGATCCCGTTCATCTTCATCTGCATGTTGGCCGCGCTTGAGAACATCCCCCGCGACCATGTCGAAGCCGCGCAGGTCGACGGCGCCTCAAGCTTTCAGATTTTTCGCGAGATCACTTGGCCGCAAATTCTGCCGGTTGCGGTCACTGTGCTGCTGATCCGGATGATCGAGGCGTTCAAGATCGTCGATCTGCCGAACATCATGACCGGTGGTGGGCCGGGGTCGGCGACGGAATCGATGACGCTGCATTCAATGTATATCTGGCGGGCCAATGACTTTGGCCAATCGGCGGCGATTGCGTATCTGCTGCTGATCTTGACCGTGGTCGTTTGTGCGTCGTTCTTCAATTACGTCGTTATGGGACAGATCAGAAAGGCCCGCGCATGAGCAACGCCTCCTTCCGGTTTCAGGAATCCGAGCGCACGTTGATGCAGCGGCTGTTCGAGGCGCCGTCGGTGGGCAAGATGTCCCCGGTCGCAAAAATTGTTGCTTATTCGCTGCTGGCAGTCTGGTCCCTTTTTGTGCTGTTCCCGATCTATTGGGTGGTGATCACGTCCTTCAAGGATGCCGCTGCGGTTAATCAGGGGCCGTACTATATCCCCTTCGTCGACTTCCAGCCAACGCTTGACGCATGGCGCACACAATTCACCGAAGATCCGCACTGCACGATCGGTGCAATCGGTCGTCAGCTATGGTTGTTGGTTTATAACTCCTTCGTTTTCGTGGTCTCGCCCGTTGTTTCCCTCAGCAAGATGGAACCGCAGATCTGCAAAATCTATCTTGCCTTTACAAACTCGGTGGTGATCAGCGTCTTCTCGACGGCGCTTTGCATCTTTATCGGTTCGATGGCGGCCTACGCGCTGGCGCGCATCCAATACAAGCCACGCTTTGGTAACATCATGATGTTCGTGCTGCTTTTGGTCGGCGTGATTATTGCCACCACCTATGCGGGCATCCCTTGGTGGGCGTCGTCGGCGGTTGCGCTTGCGATGTTCTTTTTTCTTGTTCGTGCGCTTCGAGGATACTTCAAACTGCATCTCAGAAATGGCGACATCCTGTTCTGGATCATCTCACAACGGATACTGCCGCCCATCGTCGTCGTCATCCCGCTTTACGTGATGTTCCAGGCCGTCGGCTTGCTTGACACACATCTGGCGCTGATCCTTCTCTATGCGGTGGCGAACATGCCAATCGTGGTCTGGCTGATGTATGATTTCTTCTCGAACCTGCCCATCGAGTTGGAGGAATCCGCGCAGCTTGACGGTGCGACGCGACCTTTCATCTTCTGGGATATTGTCTTGCCGTTGACGCGCCCCGGCCTTGCCGCCACCACGCTTTTGATCCTTGTGCTCAGTTGGAACGAGTACCTTTTCGCGGTTTTCCTTGCCACGGTGAAGGTACAGACCATGCCGATTATGGTCGCTGCCAAGAACGCCGGCGAAAAGGGCGTGTTCTGGTGGGAGATGTGCGCAGTCATCGTGGTCATGATCATCCCGGTCATCATTATGGCGATCCTGCTGACCCGGTTCATTTCGAAAGGCGTCCTTATGGGTGCGGTGAAGGGGTAATCTATGTCCGAGTACGGCCATAAGGCTTCGGTTCGTTTCGAGAACGTTGAAAAGAGCTTCGGCGACGTGAAGGTGTTGCGCGACTTCGATCTTGAGGTCGAGCCGGGTGAATTCGTCGTACTGCTTGGGGCGTCCGGGTCTGGCAAGACGACCGCGCTGCGCATCCTTTCGGGGTTGGAAACACCATCTGGTGGCAGCGTTTATATTGACGACAGGAATGTCACCGAAACCCTGCCCAAGTACCGCGACATCTCGATGGTGTTTCAGTCCTACGCGCTTTATCCGCACAAGACCGTCGCCGAAAACATCGGCTTCCCGCTGAAAGTGCGCGGTATGGACAAGGCCGAGATCGACGTGGCCACTTTGGATGCCGCGAAGCAGGTGCAGCTTGACGCTTTGTTAGAGCGCTTCCCGCGTGAACTTTCGGGTGGGCAACGCCAGCGCGTTGCTTTGGCGCGCGCGATTATCCGGCGCCCGTCGGTCTTCCTGATGGACGAGCCCTTGTCAAACCTAGACGCCAAGCTGCGCGGTCATATGCGGGCCGAACTGAAGCACATGCAGAAAACCATGGGGATCACCACGATTTACGTGACCCATGACCAGATCGAGGCGATGACACTGGCCCATCGCGTCGCCATTCTGGAGAAGGGAATTCTTCAACAACTGGCGACCCCGGCCGAGATCTATAATGACCCGGCCAATCTGTTCGTTGCGCAGTTTATCGGCTCGCCGCCGATGAACGTGGTGCATGGCAGCCTGGAAGGCAGCCAGTTCGTGACCAACGGCGTGCGGATCGAGACGCTTGTGTCCGGTCAGGTCCCTCAGGCTGTAATGGGTATCCGCCCCGAGGATTGTTCGATTGCGCCGCCCGCCGAGGGAACGCTGACCGGCAAGATCTATACCAATGAACTGATCGGCGATCATGCGTTGGTCACAGTGGATTGGGGCGGCGATCAGATCTCGGTGAAAGCGCCCAAGGATTTTGCAGGCGACATGGGCGACGAGGTCGGCGTCGTGATCCCACAAGCCCATCTTTTCGTCTTTGACGAAAGCAACGGCCAGCGGGTCAAATAGGCGCGTCGATGTCGGTGCGGATTGATCTTCACCTCGCGCAGTTCGGGGAAAAAGAACGCCCGATCTGCGAGACCGGTGAGTTCGCTGTCTCGGCCTTTCGGTTCGAAAGCGATATTGCCGCCTTGCGCGTCCGCAACGCGCGGGGCGAAATTGTGATGTTGCCGTTTCAGGGGCAACAGATCTGGCGCGCTATGTTTGACGGGCGCGACTTGACCATGCGGTCCATGTTCGACGAACCCCGGGACACACGCGTCTATTTGGAGACGTATGGTGCGTTCCTGATCCACTGTGGGCTTGCTGGTATTGCCGCGCCCGGGCCGAGTGACACGCATCCGCTTCATGGTGAGTTGCCGAATGCACCCTTTCAATCGGCGTGGCTTGAGCTGGATGAGGGGGCGGGAACCGTCACAGTCGCGGGCCGCTATCAGCACATAGTAGCATTCGCGACAAACTATGCGGCCACGATCAAGACAACGCTGACAACTGGTTCCGCGCTGCTTGATGTGTCGGTCGATGTTGAAAACCTGAAGCGGACCCCGATGGAGCTGATGTACTTGGCGCACGCCAATTTTCGCCCCGTCGACAATGGCGTTCTGCATTATACCGCTGACTACACACCTCAGTCCGTTCGCGTGCGCCAATCGATTCCGTCACACATCACTCCCAAAGAGGGGTATGCGGAGTTCCTGGCAGAACTTGCCGCTGATCCAAAGCTGCATCATGTCTTGCAACCCGGACTCGCCTTTGATCCCGAGGTTGTGTTCGAGATCGACATGAAGGCCGATGCCGACGGCCACGCCCAT
>JBCCCA010000120.1:0-9868 GCA_039033735.1 Pseudomonadota bacterium | reverse complement strand
CCCGAACGTGGCGCCGGGCGTCGCATTCAGCGACACGACGTGAGACAGATAATCGGTCAGGGTCGGGATCGCGTGGTGCCGCGTGCGGTGCGCGACAGTGGCGTGGTTCAGATCCTCGCGAAATCCATAAAGGTCCGGCGTACTGGCCAGCAATTGTCCAAGATAGGTCGATCCGCTGCGATTGGTGAACGCCAGAACGGCAAGGGGGCGTTTGGCTTGATAGCGTGCATCAACCTCAAGTGGCGCGAAGATGCGCCGCAGCTGGCTGAGGTGCAGGCTATCGCCGCGAAGCGCCTCTTCCCCGGTCAGGCGCAGGCCCGACACCTTTTCCCGCAGATCGCGAAGCCCCATGGTAACCGTCACCGCATCATTGTTGCTTTGTCGGAATAGGGGTAGGCGGGTTTGGTTAAGCTTGTCTTGCGACGGGCCCATGAGAGGTGAAAAAGGAACGGCATGACGATCACACATGACATCGAGGCGTCGCTTGTCACGCTGGTTCGCGCGGTTGCCAAGGCCGAGATCCTGCCGCGCTTTCGGCGGCTTGGGGATTTAGACGTTTCGGTCAAGTCGGGGCCGGAAGACCTTGTGACCGAAGCGGACCTGCACGCAGAAGCCGCGATTGCGGCCGGCGTCAGAACGCTTTTGCCGGACGCGCTGATCGTGGGCGAGGAAGCGGCCGAGACAGAGCCCGGGCTTTTGGCCCAACTGGGCGACGCGCCGCTGTCGGTCATTATCGATCCCGTTGATGGAACCTGGAATTTTGCCAAGGGCTTGACGACGTTCGGTGTTATCCTGGCTGTTGCGATGCGCGGCGAAACCGTGTTCGGGCTGCTTTATGATCCGGTGATGGATGACTGGATCGTCACGCGTCGCGGTGAAGGCACTTGGTATGTGTCTGCGACCGGCGACCGACGGCGCTTGATGCTGGACGGGTCCGACGCAACCGACCTGACGGGCATGGTGCCGCTGTTCTATTTCCCAACCAAGGCGCGTTTGACACTGGCGGGCGACCTGCCGGGCTTTCGGCGTATTTGGTCGGTGCGCTGTTCGTGTCACGAGTATCGGACGCTGGCTTTTGGCGGGGCCGATTTCACGCTGTCGACGGCCTTGAAGCCGTGGGATCACGCGGCGGGCGCGCTTGCGATTGTCGAAGCAGGCGGTGCGGTCGGGCTGTTGGATGGGCGCGACTACCGCGCCTCGATCACCTCGGGCGGGTATCTGGTGACGGCGCGGTCTGCCGTGATCCTGGCGCGGGTACGCGAGCGAATGGTTCCCATTCTGGCGGAGAGTTGAGCGGCAAACGAGGCGCTATTTGCTGTCGTAACAACTGTTGCAAAACCGTTACCCCTGCATGCCGCTGATTCGCACGGTGTAATTTTTTGGCATTCTGGCGACAGCGCTTTAGTATGCCGGGCATAGCCTATCTAGCAGAGAGGACAAAATGGCTGGCAAGTTTGAAGTATACAAAGACAAGAAGGGCGAAACGCGCTTCCGTCTGAAGTCGGGGAACGGTCAGATCATCCTGGCAAGCGAAGGGTACAAGCGTAAAGCAAGCTGCATGAACGGGATCGAATCCGTGCGGAAGAATGCGCAGCAAGATGACCGGTTCGAGCGCAAGGAAACCAAGTCGGGCAAGTGGATGTTCAACCTCCGCGCGCGCAATGGTCAGGTGATTGGCACATCGGAAACCTATGAATCCGTCAAGTCGCGGGACAATGGTATCGCGTCGGTCGCCAAGAACGCACCGGATGCAAAGCTGGACGATCAGACCGCCTGAGCGATATCGACAAGATCAACGCAAGAGGGAGCCCGCGGGCTCCCTCTTTTTTGGTCGTGGTCCGCCGTGATCAGGGTTTGTCCGCGACGTAGTCTTCCAGAAGCTTGTCGTTCTTTGCCTCTTCCAGCCGTTGCAGGCGGTCTTCGCGCAGGCGGTCGTCAAAGCGATATTTGACAAAGTTCACCAGCGACAAGGTCAGGAGCAGTACACCCATCCCCCAGTAGCCTTTGGCGGACAATGGGATGTCCGTGATCCAGATCGACATGGCCAGCATGGAATAGGCGACGATGACGCCCACCATGTTGAAGTTCACGATGACGGCGTTGTCAGGTTTTTGGAATTGCATTGGTCAGGTCCTTTTCAAAGTATGTGGATTGGTTAGTTTTGGGTTTTGAGCCGCTTCAGAACCGAAGCAGCGGTGCTGCGGGTTGGATCGCCAAAGCCGGCGTCTTCCAGCTTCTGAGCGGCCGCACGTCCATCGAGCCCACGCTCGATATCTCGGAGGATTTCGGACTGTTCGAACGGGTCATCCTGATCGACGACGCGCTTGATCAGGGCTTCAGCTTCGTCCGCTGCCGAGCCTTGCGACAGGGTGCGGTTGAGCCGCGCCTGGCTATTCGCTTCATGGCGGACGGCGCGCGCCGTGATCGCCCCTTGGCGCAGATCAACGATCCGGCGATGGGCGGCTTCGACCGAAACCTGAAGCCGTGCAATTCGCGTCTTTAGGGTTTCGATGCCCGCGTGGCGCATCTTACGCTCGTTTTCCATCTCGGCGATGGCTGTTGCGGCCTCCTGCGCCAAATCGCTTTTTTCCTGATCCAGCGCCTCTGTTGCCCGCTTGGTCAAATCGGCAATCCGCGTGTCCAAAGCATGGGCCAGTCTTTCTTCGGACCGCTTCCTCTGGATCAGGCTGGCCAATGTCACCTTGGCGGCGGACAGGTTGGCTTCGGCTTCCCGGATGCGCTGTTCGATCAACTCGATCGCATAGGTATCCTTCAGTCGGTCTTCCGCGCGGGCCCCCGCGCCGTCGAGCAGTGTTTTAAGTGTCGAGAACATCTGTCACTCCTTGAACATCGTTCATGAAGCAGGTGTAGCAGAACTTGAACGGCGTTCAAGAAATAATTTGAACGCCGTTCAAAACTATCTGTTTCCAGATGCGAAACTTTTCAGCATGTACTCGATCATCGCTTCCATGCGGGGAATGGGCACGCCAGAGATGCGGCGCTCCAACCCCAGAAAGACGATGCCGTGGATAGAAGAAAAGATCGCTCGCGTCCGCAGATCGATCTCGTCAGGGCTTGCATTCGGGTCAAGCTCGGACAGGGGGCCCGAAATGATCGAAAAGAGCTTCCCAAGGTCGCGCAGGTACCATTCGGGCACTTCGCTGTCCGCTGTCATTTCGACTTCGAACAGAGCGCGCCAAAGATTGGGATCATCAACGGCAAAGGCAAGGTAGGCCTTGGCCATGATAACCAGACGATCCACTGGGGGCGCGTCGGCGCGTGTGGCGACGGCGTCCGTAACCCGTTCGCCAAGACGGGCGAAAGTCCGTCCGTTCACCGCCAGTTGCAGCCCGGGCATATCGGTGAAAACGTTATAGATGGCACCAACGGCGCATCCGGCTTCTTCGGCAAGCGCGCGGGCCCGCAAGGAGGCTGTTCCCTCGGACCTGATCTGCGCCTCGGCGATGTCGATCAGTTTGTCGCGAAGTTCGGCGCGCCGTTTCTCGGTGTCACGGGCCACAGGGGCATCCTCGAGATCATGAACGATGTTCAAGCAATAGCAAGCCGCTCGGCGCTTGCCAAGTCACTCATGGTCGGATCATAAGAGCACAGCGCGGTCCGGTAGCTCAACTGGATAGAGCAGCTGACTTCTAATCAGCAGGTTGAGGGTTCGAGTCCTTCCCGGATCGCCAGCATGTCCAAATCCGGGGAAGGGAACCGCCATGAAGATGAATGACGAACGGGTGATTGCCGCAGAACCGACTGTGGTTTGGGCCGCTTTGCTTGACCCCGAGGTGCTGAAAGCCTGCGTGCCCGGCTGCCAGGAGATGAGCGGGTCGCCGGAAGAGGGGTTTGAAGCCACTGTGGTGCAAAAGGTCGGGCCGGTGAAAGCGACCTTTAAAGGCGCCGTGACCCTGTCGGATGTGGATGAACCAAACGGTTTGACGCTAAGCGGTGAAGGCAAGGGCGGCGCGGCAGGCTTCGCCAAAGGCAAATCCATCGTGTCGCTGACCCCCGAGGGCGACGGCACGCGATTGGCTTACGAGGTCGATGCCAGTGTCGGTGGCAAGCTGGCGCAATTGGGCAGCCGCTTGATCGACAGTTTTTCAAAGAAGATGGCTGATCAGTTCTTCGAACGGTTTCAAGCCGTGGTCGAGGGCACCAATGGCGACAGTGATGTCGAGGTTGAGGTCAGTGAAGAAAAGAAGGGTTGGCTGGCGCGTTTGCGCGGCGCCTAGCGGTTCGGCGTGCAACCAACCGCTTGCAAGACCGTTTCGATGTAAGCTGCTGCCACGGTGTCCCGATCTAGCGACCCGCTGTCGCGAAACCAGACCGTGACGCCGGTCAGCATCGCCAATAGGCCGCGCGCGACGACGTTGTTTTCCGAGACCGTGAAAACGCCCGAGGCCGCGCCGTCTTCCAGGATTGTGCGCAGCGTCTGTTCATAGGTGTCGCGCAAGGGGACAATCGCCGCGCGCCCTTCGGTATCGAGGCTGCGCAGTTCCATATAGGCCAGAAAGACGTCGTCCGGCTGGTCGATATGGTAGGTTACGTGGAACCGCACAAACGCGATCAGCCGCTCAACAGGCGTGCCGCTTGCGGGAACGGCACCCTGCATCGCGTCCAGTAGCCGTTTCATGTGGTTCAGCATCAGATCGACAAGAAGGTGCTGTTTTGACGGAAAGTGGTTGTATATCGCGCTTTGGCGAATGCCGACCGATCCGGCGATATCCCTCATGGAAACCCCTTCGTAACCATGTTTCGCGAAAAGACGTCGTGCGTGCGCGCGAAGCTCTTCTTTCGTGTTGGTGCGCGGGGCGTGGGTCAGGGTCATGGCGTGTCCAAGAACGAGTGTTCATTCATCTCTAGCTTGAGTGGATGCTGCGCGAAAGGGGGTCTGTTACGCGTTGGGTAGTGGCACAAGGCCGAGAGAGTGGCGATAAAGCCAGAAAGGGAGTTTGGCGATTGAAGGTCCTCTTTGTGCATCAAAACTGTCCGGGGCAGTTCAAGCACCTTGCGCCCGCGCTCGCGGCCGAAGGCCACGACGTGCTGTTCATCGGGCAGAAGAACAAGCCGACGCCAAAGGGTGTCAAACGCCTGGAATACGAGCCGCACCGAAGGATCACGCCAAAGCTGCATCCCTATCTGACAGGTACTGAAGCGGCCATTTTGAATGGTCAGGCCGTGGCACGTCTTGGGTTCAAGCTGCGGTCAGGGGGGTTTCAACCGGATGTCATGGTCGGCAACCCGGGCTGGGGTGAAACGTTGTTTTTAAAGGATGTGTGGCCCGACAGTCCTCTGATTTCGCTGTCCGAGTTCTATTATCAGGGGACCGGGTCCGACGTGGGCTTTGATCCCGAATTTGACACCGGTCCCGACGCTGTTTTGCGCGCGCGGGCGCGCTCGGCGCAGCATCTGTTGGCGATCGAGGCGGCGGACTATGCCTATAGCCCGACCTCCTGGCAGCGCGCTCAGTTTCCGAATGCCTATCGAAACAAGATCGAAGTCATTCATGACGGCATTGACACCGGTCTGATCCGGCCTGACCCCGAGGCGCGGTTTGTCGGTCCAAACGGCCAGACCCTGACACGGCAAGACGAGGTGCTGACCTTCGTGTCGCGCAATCTGGAACCCTATCGCGGGTTTCATTCCTTCATGCGGGCGCTGCCTGACATTCTTGTGCGCCGCCCGGACGCGCAGGTGGTTATCGTGGGCGGCGACGAAGTCAGCTATGGCGGTCGGCCAAAGGACGGGGGCACCTGGCGGGACACAATGCTGGCTGAAGTGGGACCGTTGCCGGAACGGGTGATCTTCACCGGCCGAATTCCCTATCGAGATTATCTGTCTTTGCTGGCCGTCTCATCGGTCCACGTTTATTTGACGTATCCCTTTGTGCTCAGCTGGTCGATGCTGGAGGCGATGGCGTCCGGCGCCTTTGTCATCGGCTCGGCCACGGCGCCGGTGGAAGAGGTGATCGAAGATGGCCAGAACGGATGGCTGGTGGATTTCTTCGACACAGCCCTGATGTCTGAACGTATCGCCGAAGGGTTGGCGCAGCGGAATCAAGTCGATGCGCTACGCCAGGCGGCACGGCAAACTGTGATCGACCGCTTTGAATTGAAGGCCTGTCTTGCCGCGCAGCGCGCCCTGATCACGGGCGCGGTAACCTGGTCTTAACCCGTCCCTGCCACAAGGCCTCCGTGGTCGCATGTGTGGACGGGCTTCATGAGCAACGATACCATCAACGGTGGTTCCGGGAACGATACGATCTTCGCAGGAATCGGGAATGACCTTGTCACCGGTGGGCCGGGCGACGATACCATCTTTGACGGCGCAGGAAACGATACGATTTCCGGCGACAATGGCAACGATACTTTCTGGCTGGCGAGTGGCGCGAATGATGGGCAGGACAGTATCGATGGCGGCTTCGGCAGCGATACGCTGATCGAAGATCTCACTGCGGAAACATCTGGCAGTTACACAGTCACAATCGATTTGAACGCGGGAACACATTTTCTGGACGCCGGAGTGTCCGGAGTCGACACTCTGGCAGGGATCGAAAACTACACGCTGCTGGGCGCCTTTGACGCGACCGTGATAGGCAATTCGCTGGCGAATACACTTGTGACCGGTGATGGCGCAGATTCGATTGAAGCCTTTGCTGGAAATGACAGCGTCACCAGTGGCGGCGGCAACGACACGCTTGGCGGTGGCTGGGGCGATGACACGCTAACGGGCGGCAGCGGCAACGATTCCCTCAATGGAAGCGAGGACAACGACAACCTCAGCGGTGAGGGGGGGTCGGATACACTTGTGGGCGGCAACGGCAACGACCTGTTGGATGGCGGCGCCAGCCCGGACACGCTGCTGGGGAATGCCGGTGCCGACACGATGGATGGCGGGGATGGATCTGATCGCTTCACCGTCGACGCCTTGGACATGGTCACCGACACCGGAAGCGTGGGTTTCGATATTGCGCTGATTGCCGATGTCGGCGGTGTCGCGCTGGATTTGGCGGGCTGGAGCGGCGTCGAACGCGTCAATGGTTTCTCCGGCGCCGACGACATCGACGCCAGCAGCTTTACAACGGCCATCACGCTGTCGGGAGATACCGACAATGACACGCTGACCGGCGGCAGCGGAAATGACATCCTTCTTGGCGGCGCGGGCAACGACAGTCTTGTGGGTGGGGATGGCAATGACAACCTGCTTGGCGGGGACGGGAACGACACATTCCGCGGCGGTGACGGCAATGACGTTATCTTCGTGGGCGACAGTGGTGACTTCGTGGCGGATGCCGGCGACGGAACGGACAAGGTCGTCATTAACGAGGCCGGGGGGCTCAGCATTGCCGTTGGCGGTTGGTTGGGCGTTGAACGGATTAATGGTTTTACCGGGAATGACGCGATTGACGCAACTGGAAGCAATACGAACCTGATCATCGACGGCCGCACCGGCGACGACACGCTGACTGGCGGCGATGCGGACGACACGTTTTATGCGGGCAGCGGTGCGGATAGCATGTTCGGCGGCGCCGGGAATGATGCGCTGATCGGCGGTGCAGACAACGACACCCTTAATGGCGGGGTAGGGGATGACTTCCTTCTCGGTCAAGCAGGCGCTGATCGCTTCGTATTCGACGATGGTTTTGGTCGTGACGTCGTGAAAGATTACACCGACGGGACTGATAGCCTCGACTTTACCCTGCACAGCGCGGTGACGTCGTTCGCCGACCTCTCGATTTCCGCCATCGGCTCGGACACGCGGATCACGCTGACGGGCGGGGGCCCCGACCAAATCACCCTGGTTGGCGTCACATCCACCGATCTCGAAAGTAGCGATTTCATGTTCTGACATCGCACCTGAAAGAACACTGCAGAACGCAGGAGGATTGCATGGCAATGAGCGATGCATTTGCACGGCACGCCGAGCGGCCATTGAAACTGTCCCTGTGGCGGGACGCTCGCTTCCGGCGGGAAGCAGCACAGATCGCACCGTTTCTCGATGTGGCGTTCTACCTCGACAGTAACGCTGATGTCGCCGAATCCGGGCTTGATGCCAGCTTTCATTACGCCAAACATGGTTGGCGCGAAGGTCGCGACCCGTCGCCCAGCTTTTCAACCAAAGGGTATCTGGCTGCGCATCCCAATGTTGCCCTTCGCGGGATCAACCCGCTTTTGCACTTCATAGGCCAGAACCGTGTTGAAGCGTCCGCTGTCGCACCTAACGCCGCAAATGCAGACCCCGATGAGGTTGCCCTTGTCGCGGACCACATCGATCCCGTGTTTTACGCCCGCAACACGCCGGCCTTTGAGGCGTCCGGCCTTACCCCCGAGGCGCATTTCTGTCGAATTGGCTGGCGACAAGGTGCGGACCCGTCGCCAGGCTTTTCGACCAGTTATTATCTGACGACAAATCCCGATGTGCGTGACAAGGGTGTGAACCCGTTTTGGCACTATCTGATTGCCGGGCGGCAGGAAGGGCGACTGCCTTTGCATCCGGGCGGTTGGAAGCACGCGGCCCTATCGAACCAAACGAGTTTCAAAGCCTACCGCAACACGTGGCTGTCCGAGGAAGCGCCGAGGGACATACTTGACGGCGCGGCATTGCGCGCAAGCCTTGAACGCGGGCGAACCTGTCCCCGTTTGATCCTGTCCTTCGGCCATGACGACTATCGTGCCACGCCAGGGGGCGTGCAGCTTTGCATCGCGCTTGAGGAAACATCCGCCCGCGCGGCGGGGTTTGATTATCTGAACCTGCACCCGTGGCAGCCATTGCCCAATCTTGCGGACGCCGATGGCGACCCGCTTTTGACCCTTGTTCTGAATGGCGAAACGCTGGGTACAGCGCCAATGTCGACCGTCACACGAACGCTATCGCAGATGCCAGCAGGTGACGCCCCACCAAAAGTAATCCTGCATCACCTGGCCGGTCACAACACCGAGGCAATTGCGTCCTTGGTAAAAGCGCTTGGGGCCGGGCGCACGATGTTCTGGTTGCACGATTTCTTTTCGCTTTGTGCCAGCTACGCCTTGCAACGAAACAATGTTTCGCCGTGCTCGGCCCCGGTGCGGACCTCGAATGCCTGCGCCATCTGCCTGTTTGGCACTATTCGCGACGATCACCTGACGCGGGTCGAGCGGCTGTTTGACCAACTGCCCATCGACCTCGTTTCCCCGTCCGAAGCGGCGCTTTCCTTTTGGAAGACCCGCGCAAGTGTCCGGGCCGCGACCGAAACGGTTCACCCGCATGTGGCTTTCAAAGAAAGTCCGCGGACACAGACATGCTCTTCACCGTGTGAGGCGCCTGTCAGGATCGCGTTCATCGGCACACCGACACCGCATAAGGGGTGGCCGGAGTTTCGCGAATTGCAACGCCGCCTTGGGGCCGAGGATGGGTACGAGTTTTGGTATTTCGGCGCAGCGCATCCCGGCACGTCCGAGGTCCGGCATGTCGAAGCCCATGTCCAGGCGGGCGATCCGGCCAGCATGATAACTCAGGTTGCCGACCACCAGATTGACCTGGTGTTGCATTGGGCCTCCTGGCCCGAGACCTTTTCCTTTTCGACCTTTGAGGCGCTGGGGGGTGGCGCGTTTGTATTGACGAACACCGGCTCGGGCAACGTGGCCGCTTCGGTCACGCGTCTTAAACGTGGTCTGGTGCTGCCGGATGCGGATCACTTATACGCGCTGGCACAGGAGGGCGCGTTACAGGGCCTTGCGGCGAAGGCGCGCGCGTCGCGCAATGCGACCGTCCTTGCAGCGCGATACAGCGGCATGTCCATCGACTTGTTTGACGATGCGGGGACAGAATGACGGTTCACGCTTTTACTAGTTTTTCCTACAGCTATCTCAACCGCGCCCGTGTT
>JBCCCA010000119.1:0-9982 GCA_039033735.1 Pseudomonadota bacterium | reverse complement strand
GTTTCGCGATGTAATCGACAGCCCCGATCCGTGCAGCGGCCACCGCCGTTGGAATATTGCCGTAGCCTGTCAGAACCACGGTTCGGCACTTGGGCTGTTCCCGGCGCAGTAACTCGACAACTGTCAGACCGGTGCCATCCGATAGCCGCAGGTCAACAATCGCAAAGTGAGGGGCGGCTGTGTCGATCAAGCTCTGCGCTTCTGCGATACTGCCAGCCGCTTGAACCGCGAACCCGCGCCGCTCCATGGCTTGCGACAAGCGGGTGCGCAAAGCCTCGTCATCCTCAACGATCAGCAGCGAATTTGTCTTGGTCTCCGAGATCATGTCCCATTCGGTGACGCGGTGTGCGTTTTGCATGTGACCCTCCAGTTCGGCCTTATCAATAAGCTCTAAGTCGTTGTACGTACCGAAACCGCGACTGGTTCGCGGCAGCGTCAATTCGCCCTACCCTGGGCGCCGCAACCGAACAGGCAGACGTCAATGCGAAGTGCTGTTGCGAAGCTTGGTTAAAAATCCTGCGTCAACTTCAAGTCTCACGCCAAGATGCCCGCTTTCCCCAAGCACGGGCGTTTTCCGAAGCCTGATCTCGATGGCATCGATTTCAGGATGATTTGCGCAGGCACGCACAATCCGGGTGATCAATCGCTCCTGTGTGTCATAATGCCCATCGCGGGCAAGACGATCAATTGTGCGGATCAAGGGGTCGTAGTCGAACACATTTTCCATGCCATCGGTTTCGATGAAGACAAGGCCAGGATCGATCATCAGCTTCAGATCCAGCAGATGTGCATCCGGCACAATGTCGTCCGGCCCATATGTGCCGATATTTGTGGCGATCTTCAGGTCGAACAGCTCAATCGTGCTTCGACAGCCCATGTGCTCGTGTCCTTTCATCTTGCTGCAAATCCTTTCGTCGTCTCTGCTGACGTGCAGCGCTGGCGTAATCAGCGTGACAGCACCACATCGGACTGGATATCCGTTCCAGCCTCGACCGCATCCAAAAGGTAAGTCGCCACATCACGGCGCGACACCAGTCCGTTGCGCCACTCGGACGGCGCGCGCAGGATTTTCAATCGCCCGCTTTTTGGCCCCTTGGTCAGGATGACCGGACGCGCGATCGTCCAATCCAAATCACTGTCGACGATCAACGCCTCTTGTCGGTCTTTGTCAGCATAGGGTCGGCCCAAAACGGCTTTGTGACCCAAGCGCTCCAGAGAACTCATGGATGATTTCGAACGCCCTGCACCGAAACCCGTCACAACGACCAGGCGCCGCAGCTGCGCGCCTTGCATCGCCTCGAGAAGGATGCGCGTGCTGTCCGAGAACAGCGTTTCCTGTTCCCAAAGCATGGCCAGCCGTTCCTTGATGCCAAGCGCATAGATTACGGCGCTCACACCCTGGCATGCCGCAACCACATCCTCTGCATTGCGGGCATCGCCGGTGAACGGCTCCACCAAGGGGTGCGGTTCAAGCTGGTCGGCACTGCGTGCGAAAGCCCGCACCGGCAGATTGCGACCAATCGCTTCGTCAACAGCACAGGCGCCAATCCCCGATGTGGCGCCCATGATCAAGATCGGCTTTGTCATTTGAACGGGTCCCTTTGCTGCCTTCGAGGGACATAGCGCGGTCTGCGCGCAGGTGTACTACAGCTTGAAGGCGGTACTCGCCCACCGCCTGGAACCGCCAGGCAAGACGCAGGCTTACAACAGCCACCGCATGCTTGCCGCTGCGGTGACGGCCGGGTCGATCACAGGCAAATCGACCGATTGCCGCACAGCCTGCACCACGTTCACCATTCCGGCACAGCCAAGGATGATGGAGTCGACACCGTCCTCTGTCGCCGCGCGCTGTGCCTCGCGAAGGATGTGCCCCTCGGCAGCGTCTTGATCCTCGTGCAGCGCAAGCACCGGAACATTCGAGGCACGCACTTCTCCAAGATGGCCACCCAAACCAAGCTGATGAATATTCCGCTCGATAATCGGAACAGACACGTCGAGCGTCGTGACAACACTGAAACGCCACCCCTTAAGCGCAGCGAAGTGATAGGCCGCTTGCCCGATGCCGACCACAGGGCAAGAAGCCAATCGCGCCGCGCGTACTAGCGCCGTGTCATCGAAGCACCCGATAACAATGCCGCGCGCACCCTGCTCCTCGGCCTTTTCGACCAATTCAAGGAGGGGCGCTTCCGCGGCTTGACCATCCGCGACACCCTGGATCGAGGGGGGACCATCATGCGACGTCCACCCCTCGAAGCTCAAATCCGGCACATGCGCCTTTGCGGCTTCGAGCATGGCATCGGTCATAGCAACGGTGCTGTTCGGGTTAATGATAACGACGCTCACTTGGGTCAGACCATGCCCTGTCCTGCATCCGAGCCGTGCGTTTTGCGCCGCCGGTCCATCAGCCAGACGATCAGCAGGAAGCCTGCGATAACCAGCAGGGAAAACACGGTCGTCAACGTGCCAAGGGCGAAGATCACCGGACTTGTGACATTGGTGGTCATCCCAAATATTTCTAACGGTAGCGTGTTGTGACTGCCCGAGGTCAGCAGCGTCCGCGCGAATTCGTCGTAGCTGAGCGTAAATCCGAACAGCGCGACACCGATGAGCGATGGCGCGATGATTGGCAGGACCACAAAGCGTATCGTCTGCCAGGGTGAGGCCCCAAGGTCGCGGGCCGCTTCTTCGAAACTCCGATCAAACCGGTTGAAGACAGCGAACATGATCAGCAAACCGAAGGGCAGCGTCCACGTCAATTGCGCGCCAAATCCCGAAGTGGACCAATGCACGGTTAGGCCGGATTGCGACCAGATCAGCCCGACCCCAAGCGAGATCAGGATCGACGGGATCACCAGCGACGTGATGATCAGATAAAAGATGATGCCTGACCCGGCGAAGCGCTTCCGGAACGCCAGCCCCCCCATGACGGACACAACAACAGTTGTGACCATGACCATAAGCCCAAGCACAAAGGATCGCGAGAATGACCCCCAGATGTCACCGACCGCCTGTTGTTCGAACAGATCGCGGAACCAGTGAAGCGAAACGCCTTTCATCGGAAAGGTCAGCCCGCCGGTCGGACCCTGAAACGACAGGATCGCGATGGTCAGCGTTGGGCCATAGAGGAAGATCAGGAACAGAGTAAAAAAGACCGCCAGAACATAGAACGAGCGTGGACGCGGTTCCATCACAGCTCCTTCCTGATGTCGACAAAGCGCAGAAGAATGCCGATCACGATCAACACCGTTATAAGCAGGATGACGGCCGTCGCTGCGGCGGATGGGTATTGCAGCAGCCCGATATCATTCTGGATCATCCGCCCCACATTCGCCGATTGCGACCCGCTCATAAAGCGCACGGTGATAAAGTCCCCCATCACAAGCGTCACGACAAAGATCGTGCCGATCATGATGCCGGGTTTGGTCAGTGGAATGATCACGTGCCACAGGGTTTGCCATCCGGATGCGCCCGCGTCGGCGGCGGCTTCGATCAGGGATTTGTCGATCCGCATCATCGTGTTGAAGACCGGAACAACCATAAACAGCGTATAAAGGTGAACAAAGGCGAGGATCACGCTGAAGTCGCTGAATAAAAGCCATTCTAACGGTTCGTCGATAACGCCCCAGGACATCAATGTGGAATTGGCCAAACCGTTTCGGCCAAGGAATGGGATCCACGAGATCATGCGAATGATGTTCGAAGTCCAGAATGGGATCGTACACAACAGAAACAACGCAATCTGCCATTTGAGCGACCGCACGTGGAAGGCCAGAAAGTAAGCGACCGTGAACCCGATTAGCAATGTGCAGACCCAGGTAATGGCCGCATATTTGAACGTGTTGAAGAACACGCGATACGTCACGTCCGAGCCGAACAGAAAGGCATAGTTGTCGAACTGAAACGCCGGGTAGATCGAAAACTCCGTGGCACCCCAGAAACTGACCGCCACGATCATTGCAGTCGGGGCCACAAGAAACACGATAAGAACAAGTGTCAGAGGGGTCGCCAATACCCAGCCGATCAGATGCCGCGACAACGCTTGTGTCGGACGGGGCGGTGCTTGGACAGGCGCGTCCAGCTGAGCGATCGTGGGAGTATCTGTCATGATATGAAAGGTGCGCCCCGATCAAATCTGGTGGGGATCGGGGCGCGAGAGTTCATCAGGCTGCGATGAACTCGTTCCACTTGCGGACCATGTACTGGTTTTCGTCCATAACCGCGTTCCAGCAGGCGACAGCGCCCATGCGATCATAGAACGAGCCACCGTCACGGACGGCGCCGGCTTTTTCCATGACATCGCCGAACGGGTTGGTGATGTCGCCTTGGGCTTCCTTGCCTTCGAACCAGAAGCCCCATTCGTCTTCACTCAT
The DNA here is from genome assembly GCA_039033735.1 of Pseudomonadota bacterium. Lineage (GTDB taxonomy): Bacteria > Pseudomonadota > Alphaproteobacteria > Rhodobacterales > Rhodobacteraceae > JAJDOD01. Next base: position 5,612 of record JBCCCA010000119.1, on the reverse strand, counting down.
GAAGTCTTTCGAAGTCTCGGGCACGGCCGAGTAATAGCCCTGACGCATTAGGAACCCGCCGACCCAGCCGGAAAGGTACCAATTGATGTATTCATAAGCCGCATCCAGCTCGATGCCCGACAAGGACGCCGACAAACCGATGCCGCCACCCCAGCTGCGATAGCCTTCTTCCAGCGGCTGGTAGACGCACGGAATACCCTGTGACCGAACGGCGGTAATCGCGGGCGACCACATGGATTGGATCACGACTTCGCCCGAGGCCATCAGTTCGACCGATTCCGAGAAAGACTTCCAGAAGGCGCGGAACTGACCGGCTTTCTTGGCCTCGGTGAAGATGCCAAGGGTCAGGTCGATCTCTTCCTTGGTCATGTTCCCCTTGTCGGGATAGGTGTACTCGCCCATGGATTCGACGACCATCGCCATGTCCATGATGCCGATCGACGAGATATCCAAGATCGACGCCTTACCCGCGAATTCAGGGTTCAGCAGCTCGCGCCAGTTGCTGATCGGACGCCCGATCAAGTCAGGGCGAATGCCCAACGTGTCGGCGTTGTAGATTGTCGGGATCAAGGTCATCCAGCCGGATTCTTCGCTCACGAACTCGGTGCCATCCGCCCCAGTGGTGAAACCTACCGAATGCGGCGCGGTGCCTTGCGCGATTGTGCTTTCTGGCGTCAGTTTGCCATCACGAAAGATACCAACGATCTTGTCGTAGTTTGCAATTTTGGAGGTATCCATCGCCTGCAGATTGCCCGTGGGCCAGACCTTCTTGCAGATCCAGTATTCTATGTCCGCAATATCGAAACTGTCCGGTTGGGTCGCCGCGCGCTGCGTCACGCTGTCAGAATCGAGCGCTGTCATCTCAAGCGTGAAACCCAGGTCTTCCTTGACCTTGGCGGCCACCTCGTTCAGGTTCGACACCCCGGTGCCGAACTGGCGCAGCGTCACATCTTTAATGGCCTGTCCCCATACCATCGGAGCCGGAAGCGCGGCGGCCGCCACCGCCGCGCCACCCGACTTCAACATCGATCGGCGCGAATAACGTATCTTTGGAATAGTGGTCATGTCATTTTCCCTGTCTTTGTTTGATGTCAGGCGGTAAGGGCCCGGGCCGCCTGATTGTCCCAATCGAGGCCCACCGCCTCGCCCAAATCCTTCGGATCGCCGAAGAAATCCTTGTCCGAGAGAAGCGCGGTCACTTCCTGATCGCCGGCGATCGCGGCCGTCAGCGTGACATGCGTTCCCTGGTATTCGATATTCGTAATCTTGCCCTGCAGTTTCGCGCCTTCGGGCGCCTTCAGCCGCAGTGCATCTGCCCGAATGGCAACCCGGCCTTCAGGCAAGGCGATAACATTATGTGACCCCAGAAAACGTGCGACGAATGAGGTCCCCGGCGCGTCAAAAACCTGGCGCGTTTTCCCTGCCTGTTCGATCTTGGCGTCATTCATCACGACGATTTCATCCGCCAGCGCCAACGCCTCATCTTGGCCATGGGTGACGTGCAAGAACGTTATGCCCAAATCGCGTTGCAGCCGCTTCAATTGCGAACGCATGCGGATGCGCAAGAAGGGGTCAAGCGCCGAGAGCGGTTCGTCCAGCAACAGCACATCGGGCTTGGTGATCAACGCCCGCGCCAAAGCAACGCGTTGTTGTTGACCACCCGAAAGCTGTGCGGGCAGCCTGTCAGCGAATGCGGTCATGTCCACAAGCTCAAGCATTTGTCCCGCCTGTTGCAACCGGTCCGACCGATCAACACCCTTCATCTTCAAGCTGAAAGAGACATTCTCCGCGACAGACAAATGTGGGAAGAGCGCATAGTTCTGAAACATCATCGCCGTTCCGCGTTTGGCAGGCGGCAGGTGCGAGATATCCCGACCACCCAGCAAAACTGAACCGTCACTAACACCCTCATGACCAGCCACCATGCGCAGCGTTGACGACTTGCCACAACCCGATGGCCCAAGCAAACAAGCATAGGTTCCCGCGCTGAAATGATAGCTAATCGCGTCAACGGCCAAGGTGCCGGCATAGCGCTTGGTCAGACTGACAAGTTCAAGGTCCAGCTTGCTTTGCATGAAGGTTCCCGCCCGCGTTCGCCTAAGCGTTCGCGAAGACGGAAGTTCTTGAGAAGGAATTTCGTCATATTCGCCAAGCCAACACTGGAAACTGCCCCATTCCCGATCTAAACACGATAAGAGTGTTCAAAATCTAAGCGCATATTGTATACGATCCTACGCGATATTGCGTTTAATATTGCAGCCTGTGGTTTCGCCTGCCACGGAGGACGGTATGGGAACCCTGACCAAGGACATCGCTCTCAATTCCGCATCATCGGCCGACGAAATTGTCGTACGGCTGACCGAGGCGGTGCACGAGCACCGCATTCTGCCGGGAATGAAACTGAACGAAGATGAGGTGGGCGAGGTTTTCGGTGTCAGTCGAACAGTCGTCCGGCAGGCTTTGCGCAGCATGTCCCACGGGGGACTTGTCGCGATCGAACGGAACCGGGGTGCCTTCGTCGCCAAACCGTCCATCAAAGAAGCGCGCGAAGTATTTGAAGCCCGCGCCTTGCTTGAACCCCAAACGGCGCGCGCTGCGGCGGAACGGGCAACGGCCGCCGATGTGGCCATCCTCGAGCGGCATATTAAAGAGGAACATGCAGCGCTCGCCGCCGATGAGGCAGGGCGTGCGCTGAACCTGTCAGGTCTTTTCCACGTCGAGATTGCGCGGATCGCTGACCAGCAGACCATCGAAGCTTTCATCCGTCAGCTGGTGTCGCGATCATCCCTTGTCATCGCGCTCTATTGGCGGCGGCGCAGTGCGCTGTGCGAAAGCCACGCGCATCACGCACTTTTAGATACCTTCCGCCGCAATGATCCGGACAAAGCCGAGGACATCATGAAAGGTCACCTGATCGACCTTGTCTCGCAACTGGACCTGCGCGACCTGCCCGAGGAAACAACATCACTGCGCGACGCCCTGTCGTGACGACGTTTCGGACGGCCTCGGAAACAGACGTTTCCCTCATCCTCGATTGGGCGGCCGCAGAAGGCTGGAACCCTGGCCTAGATGACGCGGCGGCGTTTTATGCCAGCGACCCGAGCGGGTTCTTTGTGGCGTTCGAAGGCGACGAACCGGTCGCCGCCATATCGGTGGTGAACCATACCGACGACTTCGCGTTTCTGGGTCTCTATATTGCGCGCCCATCGCATCGCGGCAAAGGGATCGGCTATTCTCTGTGGCAACACGCCATTCAACACGCCGGGACCCGAACCATCGGATTGGATGGCGTCCCGGATCAGCAAGCCAACTACGCGGCTTCCGGGTTTCGGGCCGACGGCGGCACAACCCGATTCTCAGGGCGCGTCTCTCCGGCGCGCGATGATACGCTCCGCCGGGCGGAAGCGTCTGATATTCCGACCTTAATAGACCTTGAGGCCGAGGCGAGCGGGGTTGAGAAAGCGCGATATCTCTCCACCTGGTTCAGCAACACAGACTATCGCATGACATTTGTGGCCGACGACGGGTTCTGCACCGTGCGACGGTGCCGGGCAGGCGCCAAAATTGGACCGTTGGTCGCCACAAGCCCCACGACCGCGCTAAGGTTGATACACCACGCGGGAAAAGTGATCGCGCCGGAAGTGATGATCGATGTGCCAGCTCAATCAGGTGAATTGACGACAATTTGCCATGAGCTTGGACTGGCGCCCGGGTTCGAAACGGCCCGCATGTATCGCGGCACCCCACCGCTTGCTAAGGGGTCCCTTTTCGCCGTTACATCGTTAGAGCTAGGATAGGTGCTCTCACGCCGAAACCTGCATCAACTCAGGCATTCGGCTTGGTTCTTGATCTTGAGTACGCCGACAGTGATCAAGAACCACGCCAGCACCACTCACAATTGCAAGGATCAAAAGTGATGTCCGACCCGCCTCTTTCCGGCCAAACGATCCTAATCACCGGGGCCACCGGCGATATCGGCCGCGCGATTGTCACCGCTGTGGCCGAAGCGGGTGGGCACCCGATCATTCACTATCGAAGCAACGACCGCCAAGCCCAAACTCTGTTGGAGCAGATCGGCGGGTCGGGCACACTGCTTCAGTCAGACCTGATGCAAGCCGATGGCGCCTTGCGCCTTTGGGACGCCGCCGAAGACAGAGCCGGCCGGATCGACAGTCTGGTCAACAACGCAGGCATTCGGACTGCCGCCCGGATTGAGGACCCATTGGACATGTGGGCAGAGGGCTGGGAGCAGGATTTACGCCTGAACCTGCGTGCACCCGCCGACCTCTGCCGGAAGGCGATCCAGCACTTTCGCCTGCATGGGGGCGGACGCATCATCAACATGACAAGCCGCGCGGCGCATCGGGGCTATACTGAGGAATTCATGGCCTACGGCGCGTCGAAGGCCGGGCTTGTCAACCTGACCAAGTCGATTGCGCGGTACTTTGGGCCCGAGGGCATTGTGGCAATCGCCGTTTCGCCCGGTTTCGTTCGCACGGAGATGGCTGAAGAGTTCATTCAGGCAAAGGGTAAGCATGTGGCCTTGGGTGACATCCCCATCGGCGAAATGGTCGAACCGAAAGAGGTTGCAGATGTCGTCTGCCTGGCCCTTCGCCCTGATCAACGGTCGCTCAGCGGTGCCACGCTGGACATAAACGGAGCAAGCTACGTCCGTTAGCCAATCAGAGTTGCTTAGCGCAGCTTATCCAGGATCGACCGTGCCGTGATCTTGCCCACGGGCTTCCCCGCTTCCGTCACGGTCAGGTCTTCGCCGGTTTGCAGAATCTGTTCCATGGCGTCTTTGATGGGCGTGTCCGATGTTACCGTTCGCGCGCCAACGCCGGCTTCCACGACGTCCGAGGCCTGCAGCACATTCAACGGGTTCATATGTGCTACAAAATCCGCGACATAGTCGTTGGCAGGTGCGGTATAGATGTCCTTTGGGGTGCCCCATTGAACGATACGCCCACCCTCCATGATCGCGATCCGGTTGCCGATCTTGAACGCCTCATCAAGGTCGTGGCTCACGAAGATGATCGTGCGGTTCATGCGCGCTTGTAGTTCCAATAGCTCGTCTTGAAGCCGGGCTCGGATCAAGGGATCAAGAGCCGAGAACGGCTCGTCCATAAGAAGGATCGGCGCTTCGGTGACAAAGGCGCGCGCCAGACCGACACGCTGCTGCATTCCGCCCGACAGCTCGCCAACCTTGCGATCGCTCCAGTCCGAAAGTCCGACGATCTCAAGCTGCGCATCCACCTTTTGGCGCAGCTCACGACCCGACATGCCGCCCAGTTCCAGACCAAGCCCGACATTCTCGCGCACCGTGCGCCACGGCAAAAGCCCGAACTGCTGAAAGACCATGGCGATCTTGGTCAACCGCATTCGGCGCAAGGTCGCCTCATCGGCATCGGTAATGTTCACCATCTGGTCGCCATCTGCCACATGAACGGCGCCGCGCACGACCGGGTTAAGCCCATTGACTGCTCGCAAAAGTGTCGACTTGCCCGAACCAGAAAGCCCCATCAGAACAAGGATCTCGCCGGCTTCAACCGAAAGCGAGCAATCATGAACCCCAAGGACTTGCGCGGTGGCGGTTTGAATTTCGGCCCGCG
>JBCCCA010000118.1:0-9998 GCA_039033735.1 Pseudomonadota bacterium | reverse complement strand
TTTCGCACGGGGCCGTCTGGTGCCACGCGCAGGCTAACATAGCCTGACAAATCACATGTGTTAAGCAAAGCGCCTTGCGGAGTGGAAGCCGCGAAATGCAGTGACGCAGCCGTGACGATGTCCGACCCCCATGTACATTCAGCACAGATTTCGGCGCCCAGATGTACCGTCAGATCACGGGCACGACGCATGGCCGACAGCCCACCAAATTTTGACAGCTTCAACGCAACCGCATCCAGCACACCAAGGTCTGCCGCCCGCATGAGCGACGCCAGATCATAGGCGCCTTCGTCGATCTTCATTGGCAGCCCTGTCGCGTGCCGCACGTCGGCGCAGTCTTCAAGTGTCTTGCAGGGCTGTTCCAACATGATGTCGTGTTGGGCCACCGCGCGACCTGTTCGTGTCGCATGCAGCTTGGTCGCGCCGCAGTTCCAGTCGCCATAAACCAATGGACCTTCCCCAACGGCTTCGCGCACTTTGATCAGGCGTTCTGCGTCCACCTGCCAATCTGCTTCCGCCCCTAGCTTGACCTGAAATTGGCGAATTCCGGTTGCATAGGCTTCTCGCGCAATGCGTGCCATCTCATCAGGTGCAATGGAGGTGATGGAATGATACAGCGGCATATCAGCGCGGGTGCGCCCACCCAGCAAGACATAAAGCGGTTGCTCGGTCGCTTTCCCGAACAGATCCCAAAGCGCCATATCGACAATGGATTTCGCATGAAGATGCCCTGGCAGGATGCTGTCCAATTTGCGCATCGGCGCATCGACCCCAAACGGTGCAACCCCAAGGATTGTGCCAGCCATTTCTGTGATCGCACTTGGGATGCCATCAGCAAAGGCAGGAAGGTAATGCGGGATCGGGCAAACCTCGCCCCAGCCCTTGAGCCCGGTATCGGTTTCTAAACACAAGACGTGGGTCTTTACTGTGGCGCAGGTCTTGCCCTCTGCCATGTAGTACGTTTCATGGCTGGTCAGATCGGCCGACCATAGGGTAATGCGCGTGACTTTCACGGGAAGGCTGCATCGGCTTTTGATCTCGCGGTGTGCCGCCCGGATGGTTCTTGATCACTATGAAAGCTCACGCGGGTACCAGTACATCGGCGCGTGGTTTAAGGCTTCGTGGATCATAGGCAGGTTCCGACAGAACGCGCGCTGCACGAGGTGAACCATGGATGATGACCTGCAACGCGGTGCCGGGCCTTGCGGCTTCGGGTTTGACATAGGCAAAGGCCAGAATCTTGCCGACTGTGGGCCCGTAAACCACGGATGTGGTCGATCCTACGACTTGTTCATTCAGCATCACGGCCTCACCGCCATGGCCGTCGGCTTTGCCATCCGGTTCGATTTCCAGATAGGCGCAGACCCAAGGCAGCTCGGTGTTCATGGTCTTGTCGCGGCCCAGATAGTTTTTGTCGGTACGCGCAAACCGCAGAACGTCGGCTTCCGCCAGTGTCACCTCATTGGTCAATTCGCCCGCGCCTTTGAACCCTTTTTCCATACGCATGACATTCATTGCGAAGGAGCCGTAGTCCGCGATGCCATGCGCCTCGCCAGCCGCCCAAAGTGCGTTGTATACGTCCAGACAGGCGGCGTTTGGCATGTGGAATTCCCAACCCAGTTCGCCTGCATACGACATGCGGAAGGCCCAGATTCCATGACCTGCGACGGTGATTTCCTGTGCGGAAAACCAGCGGAAAGCGGCATTGGATAGGTCCGCGCCGGTGCAAGCGGCCAACACATCGCGTGACTTGGGACCGTTGAGCGATAGAGCGGACCAGTCAGACGACAGGGCGGTGACGGTTACGGTCGCACCGTCGTGGTGTTGTGCCAGATGATCCAGCAGACGTTGTTCAAAGAAGGCCGCGCAAACCAAGTAAAACCGGTCCTGCGCCATACGCACAACAGTCGTTTCCAGCTCAATCCGCCCCGCGCGGTTCAGCATATGGGTTAACGTGATTGATCCCACCTTTTGCGGCATCCGGTTGGCCGTCAGACGATCCAACAGCGAGTAGGCGTCAGGTCCTTCAACCAGCACCTTCGTAAAAGCGGTCACATCCACGATGCCGACATGTTCGCGAACGGCTTTCACTTCTGCCGCGACCATCTCGTCCACCGGGGTCCGGTTGAAGGAATAGTGATCCTCCTGAGGGATGCCTCGCGCAAAGAAACGCGGGCGCTCGAAGCCATAGACCTCCTCGTGGACAGCACCCTTGGACGCCAACAGATCATGCAAAGGGGACGGTTTGATAGGGCGCCCTGCCAAACGGTTGAAATGCGGAAATGGGATTTCGTGGCGCAAGCAGTAGTCTTCTTCCGCTTTTACAACTTGCCACTCTTTCGTAGCGTAGCTGCCGAAACGGCGTGGGTCATAGTCGCGCATCGAGATGTCAGCTGCGCCATGCACCATCCACCGCGCCAATTCTCGGGTCAGGCCGGGACCCCAACCGATCCCGATTTGCGTGCCGCAACAACACCAGTAATTGCGCACACCGGGTGCGGGTCCAATCAGTGGGTTACCGTCTGGAGGGTGGCTGATCGCGCCGTGGACTTCGCGCTGAATGCCCAATTCCGCAAAGATGGGCATGCGGTTCATGCTTTCCTCAAGATAGGGCATGATCCGGTCATAGTCGGCGTCGAACAGCCAATTTTCATAATCCCACGGGCACTGATCGTGCCAGACAGAGTTGGGATTCTCTTTCTCGTAAATTCCGATAAGGCCACGTTTTTGTTCCATTCGGATGTAGCCCGATACCTTTTTGTCGTCGCGGATCACGGGCAGTTCACTGTCTAGCGTGTCGAATTCTGGCACCGGTTCAGTGACGAAATAGTGGTGGGTCATGGAGGTCATCGGCAGTTGCAGGCCCGACCACTCACCCATCTGCCGCGCATAGGTGCCGCCTGCGTTGACGACATGTTCGCAGGTAATCGTGCCTTGCTCGGTCTCGACCTGCCAATCGCCTGAGGGCAGCTGCGTGATGTTCGTCGCACGGCATTGGCGGATGATCCGAACGCCCTTTTGCCGTGCGCCCGCCGCCATCGCCATAGTTACATTCGTCGGATCCACATGCCCGTCATCAGGTGTGTGCAACGCACCCAAGACGCCATCAAGGTTATAGAACGGGTGCAGCTCTCGAACCTTGTCCGGCCCGACCAATTCAATGTTGAACCCAAGCGATCGTCCAACAGACAGGGTATGGCGCAGCCAGTCCATTTCGTCATCGGTATAGGCCAGCCGGAACGACCCGCAGCCATGCCACGTGACGGTTTGGCCCGTTTCAGTCTCAAGCAAACCAGAGTAAAGGTTGATGTTGTAGCCTACGCACTTGCCCAAGCCAAAGCTGGACGTCGAGTGAGTGATCTGGCCAGCCGCATGCCACGTGCTGCCAGAGGTCAATTCGGCTTTCTCCAGCAGAACGGTATCGTCGCCCCAACCCTCATGACCCAGATGATAAGCGAGTCCGACGCCCATAACGCCGCCGCCCACGATGACGACACGCGCAGTGGTTGGAAAATCAGCGGCCACGGAACTATCCCTTTTGAGTCGAATTTTCTCTCGACAGGCTAATCGGACAAAAGTACCATCGTCAATAATGTATGGGACAAATGTATCAGAGATCATTCTTGAACGGCTCGCGGGCGAGTTGTCGGAATTGACACCTGAGGTGCGCAAGGCTGCGACCTATGTGCTTGAGAACCCGCGCGATGTGGGTGTTTCAACCGTGCGCGAAATCGCGCGAGCCGCGAGCGTAAAGCCAAACACCATGGTGCGTATGGCGCGTCAGGTGGGGTTCGAGGGGTACGAGGACTTCCGTGTGCCGTTCCGCGATGCGATCCGTCGCGGTGCAGCCGATTTCCCCGACCGTGCGCGTTGGCTGCAAGACATCTCCAAGTCAGGCGATCTTGGCGGGCTTTATGCCGACATGGTGCGCGATGTGATGTCGAACATTGAAGAAACCTTTGCGGGCATCTCGACCAAAGACCTAAGAACCGCGGCCAAGGCGATATGGGCTGCACGGCGTGTTTTCAATCTGGGAGTCGGCGTCAACAACTCAGTCGTGCGCAATTTTACCTACTTGGCCTCGACCGGGATGACAGAATTCCACGCGATCCCAAGGCCCGGTTCAACCCCTGTTGATGACCTGGCTTGGGCAGACCGCGAAGACGTGCTGATTGCCATTACCTGCAAGCCTTACCGGTCCGAAGTCGTCGAAGCTGTCACAATAGCGCGTGAACAGGGGATGACGATCGTCGCCCTATCCGACAGCCCGGCCAGTCCGATCATACGGATGGCCGACCATGGCTTTGTCGTGTCTGTCGACACCCCGCAGTTCTTTCCCTCTTCGGTCAGCATCATAGCGCTGCTGGAAACGTTGCTGTCCTTTGTGGTTGCTGTCGCCAGCGAAGAAATCGTGGAAAGGGTCGAGACTTTTCACAAACGCCGTCACCAATTGGGTCTCTATTACACGGAGGATAAATGACCGAGCCTATCCGATCCCTGGCGGCGCGGTACTATACCGACCCACAGGTGTTCCGGCTTGAGAACGAGGGGCTGTTGGCGCGAACCTGGCAATTTGGCTGCCACGCGTCGGATTTGGTCAAAGCAGGGGATTATGCCACCTTTCAGATCGCGGGCGAAAGCCTCTTTGCGATCCGCGGACATGATGGCCAGGTTCGGGTTTTTTACAATGTCTGCCAGCACCGCGCGCATCAGTTGGTCAGCGGAACAGGCACCGCGCGCGTCGTGGTTTGCCCCTACCATGCGTGGACCTATGAGCTGACGGGCGAGCTGCGGGCAGGGCCGAATATCAAAGCGGTCGAGGGCTTTGACAAAACGTCGATCTGTTTGACCGAAGTTCGTTCAGAGGAATTGCTGGGCTTTGTTTTCGTCAACCTAGACCCGGATGCCCTGCCGATTGATGACTGGTTCCCGCAGGCGCGCGCCGAACTTGAAGAATGGGTGCCGAATTGGGCGGACCTCAAGCCGTTGGAATGGGTTGCGATCCCTGAAAACTGCAACTGGAAGGTATCCGTCGAGAATTACTCGGAATGTTACCACTGCGCGTTGAACCATCCGACTTTTGCCAATGGCGTCGTAAGGCCCGAGACGTATGATATCCAACCCCAAGGCATGTGCCTGCGTCATACGACCGAGTGTCAGGCGTTGGATCATATGACCTATGACATCAACTCGGGGTTTGCGCACAGTCACGAGTATTCAAGTTGGTTCCTTTGGCCGATGTTTTCGTTTCAGGTCTATCCGGGCAATGTGCTCAACACCTATCACTGGCGGGCGTTGGATGCGGAAAGTGTCATCGTTTGGCGCGGGTGGTATTCTGTCGGCGGTGTCGAGGATGCCAAAGTGCGGCAACTCGCCGTTCAAGATCGCAAGACGACGGTGGAAGAAGACATCCATTTGGTCGAATCTGTGCAGCGCGGCCTTGGGTCGCGCGGGTATCGGCCCGGGCCTTTGGTGGTTGATCCCAAAGGCGGCGTGAATTCCGAACATCCCGTCATGCACTTGCAGCGTTGGATGCGGCAGGCAATCGATGGGTCACGTGAGAACCTATTGGCAGGACACTATCAACAACAATCAGACTGAAACAGTCGAGATGACGACCCGGTCACACGCAGCCGAAATGGGCCATCAACAGTCCGCGCAACTTGGCGCATGAGGTCCCTAGGAAGTACATTCAACCGCAAAACGTCACGATCAAACTGAGGTACGAACCATGAGCACATTTGATGAAGACTTGTTCCTCAAAGGTTTGGAACAGCGCAAAGCAACACTTGGTGCTGTGTATGTTGAGAAAAACCTTGCGGCTTCCGATGATTTCAGCCGCCCTTTCCAAGAGGCAATGACGGCGTGGTGTTGGGGGTTTGGCTGGGGCGATGACGTGATCGACGCCAAGACACGCTCAATGATGAACTTGTCGATGATCGGTGCGTTGGGAAAGATGCACGAATGGGAGATCCATTGCCGGGGCGCGATCAAAAACGGCGTCACGCAAGACGAGATCCGCGCAATCATCCATGTTGTTGGCATTTATTGCGGCGTGCCGCAGGCCCTGGAATGTTTTCGGGTCGCACGGAAAGTTCTTGACGAGTCTTAGTCGGCAGGCTCGGTTCCGATTATCTTTTTTTACAGATTGGCGTCCTCTAAACTTGGCCAGTATCACGCGCCACAAAAGGCGGAACCAGCTGGTTTCGACGGTTCGTTGTTCGATTGATGTGATTGAAGCGCGGACTTGCCCATGCCCTTGCCATGCGAGCTAAAGTCCGTAACTGCCCGTCGGTCTTTCTACAGTTTGCATCCATCGCAAGGTTTGATCTTACGTTTGAAACAATTGCGTCTTCTGCTTCGCTTGCCCGGAGGCGTGTGCTACCAACAGCCTTGGTGGGGTCGGCTAAGCGTTTGAAAGTCGATATAGTTCAGTTGCCCACCGCGTGAGTTAAGGGGTGGGTTACATGCAAGGTCCTACGCAAGCGCAAGCGCTTCGCGCGGCCCGCAACCAGGGCAAGTCTCTGATCGCTGCGTCTTTCGTCTTCAGTATCTTCGTGAATATTCTGATGCTGACCGGGCCCCTGTTCATGTTGCAGGTCTATGACCGTGTGCTTGGATCCCGCTCGGAAGAAACGTTGGCGGCGCTTTTCGTACTTGTTGGCTTTCTGTACCTTTTGATGTCGATCCTGGACTTTGCACGCGGTCGGATCATGGCGCGCTATGGCGCGATGTTTCAATCCAGTATGGACCCGCTTGTGTTCGACGCAACACTGAATACCGACGCGCCGGCCGGAACGCCGAAGACCGCCAAACTACGCGACCTTGAATCGATCCAATCAATATTCGCGTCCCCTGTCATTCTCGCCATCATGGATCTGCCGTGGTCGCCGTTATTTGTGGCGGGGATTTTCATCTTTCACCCTATGCTCGGTTGGCTGGCCGTTTTCGGAGCGGTCTCGCTTTTGTGCCTGACGGTCTTGAACCAAATCATCACGCACGCAAAAGTCGGGCGCGCCAATGGAATCGCCGAGCAGGCGCAAAGCATGGCGGACCAAGCGCAGTCCGCGTCCGAGGTTATCCGCAGCCAAGGTATGCGTCAGGCCGTGCGCGCCAGGTGGGGGCAGCAACGGATGGCGGCCTTGACCGAGAAGATTTCCTCCAGCGATTGGACCGGGAGCTTTACGTCGTTCACCAAATCGTTCCGGCTTTTCTTGCAGTCGGCGATGCTTGGGGTTGGCGCGTACTACGTATTGCAAGGCGAAATGACAGCCGGTGCGATGATTGCCGGCTCGATCCTGTTGGGGCGCGCCTTGCAGCCGATTGAGCAGTCGTTGGGCCAATGGTCGGCGCTGCAGCGCGCAAGACAGGCCTGGGTTGCCTTGAACGAAGCGCTTGAAGGGCAGGCTATGCCACAGCCGCCCACGCCTCTTCCAATGCCCGAACCGCGGATTGATGTGGAAAACGCGACCTACTTCCATAAAATCACTGAGCCGCCCTTGCTGCGACAAATCTCGTTCAGTGTAGCGCCCGGCACGGCAGTTGGCGTAATCGGAAAAAGCGGCTCGGGAAAGACAACTCTTGCACGCGCGCTACTCGGCCTTTTGCCTCTGGCAACGGGGCAGGTTCGATTGGGGAAAGCGTCACTTGATCAGTATGATCCGGATGTCCTTGGGCAACACATCGGCTATCTGCCGCAGTCTGTACGAATGCTAAGCGGAACTGTTGCGGAAAACATTGCCAGGATGTCGCTTGACGTCGATCCCGAACGGGTCGTGGCGGCGGCAAAGGCTGCAAACGCGCATGACATGATCGTAGCTCTGCCGAAAGGCTACGACACTTTCATAGATGGCAACGCCAACATTCTGTCGGGTGGACAGAACCAGCGCATTGCATTGGCCCGTGCGCTTTACTGCAATCCGCAGGTGCTGATCCTGGATGAGCCAAATTCGGCGCTGGACCTTGAAGGAGCCGAAGCCTTGAACCGAACAATTGCGGCGTTCAAGGCGGCGGGACGCGCGGTCATTGTCATGACCCATCGACCGATGGCGATTGCAGAATGCGATCAGTTGGTGATCCTTAAGGAAGGAAGCATCCACGACATTGGCCCCCGCGAAGAAATCGCCAAACGTCATTTCCGAACAGCAACGGGACAACCGCCAGGAGCACCTCGGACGAGAGCAAAGCCGAAAACGACAGTGTCGCCGATGCAGCAGCCGCCGCAATGGGCGGACGCCAAGGCAGAGGCCAAGACAACGCCGGCCAAGAACAAGACAACCCTTAAGAAGGGGGCTTCCTGATGCAGCTTGCTCCGTCTTCGCAGCCGATGTGGCGCACTCGTGTTCCAATGACTTGCGGTTTCCTTGCCGTCGGCCTTTTGGTCGGCGGACTTGGATACTGGTCCGTAAAAACTGAAATCGCCGGCGCGATTATTGCGTCAGGGCAAATCCAGGTCGAAACCAATCGACAGGTGCTGCAACACCCCGACGGCGGTGTCGTGGGCGATGTGATCGTCAAGGACGGTGATTTTGTCGAAGCCGGTCAGGTCGTGCTGCGTTTTGACGGAACGCTGATCAAGTCGGAACAGGCGATCCTGCAGGGTCAACTTGATGAACTGGAAGCCCGACGTGCCCGTCTTGAAGCCGAGCGCGATGGGCTTGAAGATGTCCGTTTTGCAGATGAGCTGGTCACGAAGGCGGACGAGAACGCCGATGTGGCCGAGCAGATATCAGGCCAGCGTCGGTTGTTCTTTGCCAAGATTGATCGTTTGGACCGCGAGCGGGAACAGTTTGAAGAACAGCTTGTTCAACTTCAGGCTGAAGTCGATGGTGTGAACGCGCAACTTGCATCTCTTGCCGGTGAGGAAGAACTGATCAGTGCTGAACTGGCAGACCGCGAATCCCTTTTCAGTCGCGGCCTCATCTCGATCAACGACATCTCAACGTTGCGCCGGGACAGCATTCGTTTGTCAGGCGAAATCGGAGAGTTGCAAGCGCGGATTGCGCAATTGAAGGGATCAGTTGCCGGGGTCAATATCGAAATACTCAAAATTGAAACTGCGCGGCGTGAAGAAGCTATTACCGAGCTGCGTGATATTCAGGTTCGCGAGATTGAACTTGCTGAACGGAACTTCTCATTGCTGGAACGTTTGTCAAAGCTGGAGGTGCGTTCACCTGTCAGTGGATTGGTATTTGAAAATCAGGTCTTTGCGGTACAATCTGTTGTGCAAGCGGGTCAGCCAATTATGTACATCATTCCACAGGACCGTCCGCTTGTTGTTGCAGCACGCGTTGAGCCGATTGACATTGATCAGGTTCATATTGGTCAGGACGCCTCACTTCGATTCTCTTCTCTCGATCAGCGTATTACGCCGGTATTGGACGGGGTCGTTGCTAAACTATCTGCTGATGCGATTTCCGATCCTAATACGGGAATGCAGTATTTTAGTATCGAATTGGTTCCCGGCGAATTAGAAATTGCCAAACTCGGAGATCAAGTAGTTCTTCCAGGAATGCCAGTAGAAGTCTTTATTCGAACTGACGAGCGGACGCCACTGGATTACCTGGTGTCGCCTCTTATGGACTACTTTGCACGCGCGATGCGCGGCTAGCTTGCAGCAATCAAGCGGAATATGGCCGATAATTGGCTACCTCATTCAACGTGGTTGATCTGACGGCCTTTTGTATATCTGTGTTTTGGTAGATCTATTGATCCGAATCGCGTTGAATTTCCTGTGTTTTATGCGCTCTTTGGTATGTTCACCCCCTGACGTGAGCCTTTTGACATTCACCATCGGACGAAACGCCTAAAAAACGTGCAGAGCAAACTCCTATAGGTTGCAGAGTAAAATCTGTGAGTCATCCTTTAGTAGTGTGCATGAATTTTTTTTTTTGGTAATTTGCGTTCTCGAGATGCCTGATTAACAAGTTATTAAGAAAGTTTTTTCTTACCAACAGTAGGTTTCTAGGGGTTCATAGTGAAAGACGGCTTGTGCCCTT
>JBCCCA010000117.1:0-10001 GCA_039033735.1 Pseudomonadota bacterium | reverse complement strand
ATCTGGCGGGCGCGTTTTCGCGTATTCGCGCAAGATTGAAAGCAACGGTGACCAGATCGGCGTGATCATGGTCGAAGTTGATTTGAAGAAATTCGAAAGCTCGTGGGCGGGTTTCACGGATGCCGTGATGGTCTCTGACACGGACGGCACGATCATCTTGGCCACCGAAGCACGATGGCGCGGCTTGACCGAGGACGACGCCCTTTCGGTCAGGTCGGTGCCAAGCGCGATCGAGCGTGCGTTCCGCGCAACCGCACGTTGGGGCGCATTGCCGGCCGACGCCTATGTGCATGGTGAAGCGGTCATGCGGCAAGAAACTCGGATCGGGTTTCAGGGATGGCGGATCACGTCTTATACCACCTATGCGGGTGTCTGGGAGCGTGTGAATACCGTCCTAGCGCTTGAAATCATGGGATTTGCGATTCTCATGACGCTTGTCTTCTATCTGGCGAACCGGAAGACCACGTCGCGGCTGAAGTTCTTCCAGCGGGAATCGGCTGAACTTCGCCAGTTGAATTTAGCGCTCCAGCGGGAAATTGCCGAACGTGAGAAGGCCGAAAGGAACCTGGAAGTGGCCGAACAGACGCTGCAACAAAGCTCGAAACTTGCGGCCTTGGGCGAGATGTCGGCCGCTGTCAGCCACGAGTTAAACCAACCCCTTGCGGCGATGAAAACCTATCTTGCCGGTGCGAAGTTGTTGCTGCAACGCAAGCGACCTGATGAGGCCCTTTCGTCTTTCCAGCGGATTGATGACCTGATCGAGCGGATGGGTGCCATTACCCGCCAGTTGAAGTCCTATGCAAGGAAGGGCGGCGATGCGTTTGAGACAGTAGATGCAAGGGATTCCGTCTCTTCCGCGCTGTCGATGATGGAACCCCAGCTTAGGCGGGTCGATGTGCAGATAACCTCATCCCTGCCGCGTGATCCTGTGTATATCCGCGCCGACCGCATCCGCCTTGAGCAGGTGCTTGTCAATCTATTACGCAATGCGCTGGATGCAACGAAAGCCACCAAATCGCCCGAGGTCCAGCTTTTGATGACAGTTGGCGAGGGTGTTGTGATCACAGTGCGGGACAACGGATCGGGGATCGAAGACCTCGATAATCTGTTCGAGCCGTTCTATACGACCAAGGCGCCGGGGGACGGAGTCGGGCTGGGTCTTGCTATTTCGTCCGGTATCGTAAACGACCTTGGAGGACGCCTGACTGCACGAAACGGTCAGGATGGAGGGGCAGTATTCGAGATCACCCTGCCGCTTGCGGCTGATGTAACGCAGGCCGCGGAATGACAGACGGAGAACGGCAAATGGGCCATCCCATGAAAGTCGCTATTGTCGACGATGAACAAGATATGCGGCAGTCGATCAGCCAGTGGCTGGCACTGTCGGGATTTGACACCGTAACCTATGGTTCGGCGGAAGAGGCATTGAAGTCCCTCAGCCCCGAGTTTCAGGGCGTTGTCGTGAGCGATATCAAAATGCCCGGTATGGGCGGCATGCAGTTCCTGAAGCGCTTGATGAGCGTGGACAGCGCGCTGCCCGTTATCATGATCACTGGTCACGGCGATGTTCCGATGGCAGTCGAAGCGATGCATGTCGGTGCGTTCGATTTCCTCGAGAAGCCGTTTAACCCCGACAAGATGACCGAGCTGGCCAAGAAAGCCGCCAATGCGCGACGTTTGACCTTGGACAACCGGGCGCTTCGCAAGGAACTCAGCGACGGCACGGGTATCATGAAGAAGCTTATCGGCGCATCGCCGGTCATGGAGCGCCTTCGCGAGGATATTCTCGACCTTGGTCAGGCCGACGGTCACGTCCTGATCGAAGGGGAAACCGGAACCGGCAAAACGCTGGTGGCCCACGCACTGCACGCCGTTGGCGCAAAAGCGGGCAAGAAGTTTGTCCTATTCCCCTGCGCTGCGCATGATGAAGAAGCGACGGCCAAGCGGCTTTTCGGACCGGTGGAGGAGGGCGAGGCCCAGCCTTTGCTGGAGGAGGCGCGCGGCGGCACACTTGTGTTGGAAGATATCGAGGCATTGCCGCAGCCCTTGCAGGCCCGTTTGCTGTCCTGGATGAATGAACAGGGTACGCCTGCGGAAACGCGCATCGTCGCAATTTGTAACCTGCAGGAGCAGGGTCGAACCTGTGAGGATGCGTTGCGCCCCGATTTGTTCTATCGGCTGGCTGCGATGAAAATCACGTTGCCGCCGCTGCGTCAGCGTGGCGAAGACATACTAATGCTGTTCCAACAGTTTTCGGATCAATATGCTGATGAATACGGGTGCGAGACGCCCGAAGTTTCGGCGCAGGAGGCAGCACAACTGTTGCAGGCGCCGTGGCCCGGCAACATCCGGCAATTGATCAACATTGCCGAGCGGGCCGTTCTGCAATCACGCCGCGGTTCCGGCACGATCGCCTCGCTCTTGATGGCAGATAACGAAGAAACGGCAGATTTCACGGTTACGACGGAAGGCAAGCCGCTCAAGGAGTATGTCGAAGCGTTCGAGCGGATGCTGATCGACAATACCATGCGGCGACACCGCGGATCGATCGTGAACGTGATGGAAGAGCTTTGCCTTCCACGCCGCACATTGAACGAAAAAATGGCGAAGTACGGCCTGCAAAGGTCTGACTACCTTTAAGCCAGAACCGCAAACACTGGAGTTTGGGCCGTACAACGGCCCAAATTTATAATCGGTCTAGCTCGGTTGGATCCGACAATTATAGCGGCGTTCCTCGGGGCTCAATTTGTTCCAGAGCAACGTTTTCGCGGCTTCGAACTCGGCCACCTCCAGTGTCGCTGCGACGGTGTGGTCGGGAACGACTGTGCCGCTGGGGTCGACCAAAAGACCTGCGTCGTTCAGCAGGGCCTCCGCCTTTTGAACAACCTGATACCGAAGGCTGATGGCGTCGCGTATGTCGCGGTCGTCAACGTCCCAAAGGATGGAAAGGCGCGCTGCCGTCGCACGGTCTTCCGCGCGCAGGGGCCCGACTACTGCTTCTGCAAAGGCTTCGACAGGTGCTGCGCCCATGCTGTCGGCTCCGAGATCAGCCAAAAGGGCCGTAACCTCAGCGTCGTTCCAGTGTGTCAGGCCCGCTTCGTCCTGTCGGGACGCGCCGTCCAGACGTGCGCGTTGCGCGATGTCGAACGGTTTTCCTTTTGTGGACATGTTGATTGAAATGCGCGGGGCGGCGCCTGTTTCGAATGCCACATGACCGTCGGTGATACGCGCTGGCTCATGTATCCAGAACCAAACAATGCGTGTTGCGGGATCAAAGCTGTTCAGAAAGCTCTGTGAAGCTGTTTCTTCCTTGAAAAGCGCCGTGACCATTTAACCTACCTTCTCTGTAGTGCACAAACATTAGGCAGAAAAAGGATGGTTGGATTATGTCCACGCTCTGCCGATTTTAAGGAACTGTTAAACAACATTTGAGATCTGGCGCGGTTCTCATTTGCATCTGGGGCTTGGCTCGGCGTTTTGATTGAAGTGATTTGGCTGTCGCCCAAATTCATCATTGTAATTTCACGCCCCAAGCCCTTATGTTGTGTAGAGAGGCACGCGCACGCGTTTCCGTGTGCATCCTCCAAAAGTTTCGCTGTTCCAGAACGTTAGCCGGTTCGCTCCGGTCTTTGGTCCGGCATTTGTAGGCCTTTTGGCCAAATCAGAATTGCCCGTACTGCGAGACATCTCCGTCGGGCCATGAACGGGCGCCTCAAGAGGCGTCGGAGTAAGAACCGCGATGACGCGCGCGTCGGATCGAGCCTTGTTCGCACCGTCTTTGACGGGCCAAACGCTATTGGTCGAACCGCGTCCTGTCGCCCCCAAAATAAGCCGTAACTTCAATCCGCTGGCCCCACCTGGCCCGCGACTGGCGTTGCGCGGAAAGTCTAAATGTCCAAGAAAATGCTTATCGATGCCACCCACGCCGAGGAGACGCGCGTTGTGGTGGTTGACGGAAACAAAGTCGAGGAGTTCGACTTTGAATCTGAAAACAAGCGTCAAATCTCCGGAAACATCTATCTCGCCAAGGTAACGCGTGTCGAACCGTCCCTGCAGGCGGCCTTCGTCGACTACGGCGGCAACAGACACGGGTTTCTTGCGTTCTCGGAAATTCATCCTGATTATTACCAGATCCCTGTCGCCGACCGCGAGGCGTTGATCGCTGAAGAAATTGCGATCGCGAAGGAAGAGGCAGAGGAAGAAGAGAAACCGAAACGTCGACGTCGGCGGTCACGCTCTAAAGCAGCGCAGGCCGAGGTCAAGGACGATACTGTTTCGACCGAGGCGCCCGAGGTGGAGGCCGATAAGGCGCCAACCGAACCCGAGGCATCGCAGGAAGATGCGGCTGAAACATCAGATGAGGCGACTGTCGAGCAAGTGGCCGCCGATGCAGAGACATCTGCCCCCGAAGCGAAAGCGGATAAAGCCATACCCGGTATGGATGTCGTCGATGTCAGTGACGATGAGGACGACGAAGCCTCAGGCGGCAGCGACGGCGAAGACACGCCTTACAGCGCGGTGGATACCGCGTCTGAAAAGGACGAAACGATCGAGGCTGTTGCGGATGACGACACGGCCGAAGAAATCCGTCGGCCCCGCCGTCAGCGTCAGCGCCGCTATAAGATTCAGGAAGTGATCAAGGTGCGCCAGATTCTTCTGGTGCAGGTTGTGAAGGAAGAGCGCGGCAACAAGGGTGCCGCGCTGACAACGTATCTCAGCCTTGCCGGGCGGTATTGTGTGCTTATGCCCAACACCGCGCGCGGCGGCGGCATCAGCCGCAAGATCACCAATGCCGCGGACCGCAAGAAGCTTAAGGAAATTGCCGGGGAGATCGAGGTGCCGACAGGCGCCGGACTTATCATCCGCACGGCTGGTGCCAAGCGCACGAAGACCGAGATCAAGCGCGACTACGAATACCTGCAACGTATGTGGGAGCAGATCCGCGAGTTGACCCTGAAATCTATCGCGCCCGCGCAGATTTACGAGGAAGGCAACCTCATAAAACGCTCGATCCGAGACCTCTATAGCCGCGAGATCGAAGAGGTGTTGGTAGAAGGCGAGACGGGCTACCGGACAGCCAAGGACTTCATGAAAATGATCATGCCGTCCCATGCCAAGAACGTGAAGCCATACACGGATCCGATGCCGCTTTTTGCGCGCTATCAGGTCGAAAGCTATCTGGCCGCGATGTTCAACCCCGTCGTCCAGCTGAAGTCCGGCGGCTACATCGTCATCGGCGTCACCGAAGCGCTGGTGGCCATCGACGTGAACTCGGGCAAGGCGACCAAGGAAGCCTCAATCGAGGACACTGCGCTGAAGACCAATCTGGAAGCCGCAGAGGAAGTGGCACGTCAGTTGCGTCTGCGGGACCTTGCTGGCCTGATTGTGATCGACTTCATCGATATGGAGGAGCGCAAGAACAACTCGGCCGTCGAAAAACGGTTCAAGGATCGGTTGAAGACGGATCGGGCCCGCATTCAAGTGGGTCGTATTTCGGGCTTTGGTCTCTTGGAGATGTCGCGCCAGCGTCTGCGCCCCGGTATGCTGGAAGCCACAACACAGCCGTGCCCGTCTTGCCACGGCACCGGGCTGATCCGCTCGGACGACAGTGTCGGCCTGACAATCCTGCGTCAGCTTGAAGAAGAGGGCGTACGCCGCCGTTCGCGCGAGGTGTTGGTCAAGGCACCCATCAGCATTGTGAACTTCCTGATGAACATGAAGCGCGAGCATATCGCCCAAATCGAAGCACGGTACGGGATGGCGGTCCGTTTGGAAGCCGATCCGCACCTGATCGCGCCTGATTTCACCGTCGAAAAGTTCAAGACGGCGACGCGCAAGGTTCAGGCGGTGGCCGAGGTCATTTCGGTTGATGCTTCGTTAATGGAAGACCTCGACGAGGAGATCGCCGTCGAAGAGGCAGCCGACGAGGCGCCGGAGACGACAGATCTTAGCGAGGAAGATCGCCCAAAGAAGAAGCGCCGCCGCCGCCGCCGCCGCCGTGGCAAGGGCGGGGACAGCTATTCGGGTGAAACCAACGGGTCAGACGCCGCGGACGGCAGTGACACGGACGCGGCCGGTGACGTGGATGGGTCTGGTGACACGGGCGAGGGCGAAGCTGCTCCGGCTGCGGTTGAAGCGGAGACCGCGGAAGTGTCGGATGCGCCAGAGGAAAAGCCCGCGAAACCCAAGCGGACGCGCTCGAGCCGGAAGAAAAAGGATTCGGACGCACCAAAAACCGAACCCGTTGCCGAGGCGGAAACAAGTACGCCTTTGCCCGAAAAAGAGGTACAAGCCCCCGCAGAAGGCGCCGAGCCTGCGTCAAAGCCCAAGCGGACACGCACACGAAAGAAGAAGGAACCCGTCGCGGCACAAGCAGAGACGACGGCGGATGTCTCTGCTTCAGAGGCGGCGTCTATCGATCCGACACCGGCGCCGCCAGCAGCTGATCCCGAACCTGCGCCCGAGCCCGCACTTGCCGTGGCCGAGCCAGAACCTGATCAGCCGTCGAAGCCGCGCCGCAAAGGTTGGTGGTCAATCGGGCGCTAGGTCGCCCGATTGTCAGGCTTTTTCAATGATATAGGTTTGAATGCCGCTGTCGTCGTCAGACGACAGCAGGCGATATCCCTGTTCCGTACAGAAATGTGGGACATCAATGACAGCCGCCGGATCATCCGCCATCATTTTCAAGCGCGTGCCGGGTGCCATGCCACGCAACCGTTTGGCGGCCTTCAGAACCGGTAGGGGGCAAAGCAGCCCGATTGTGTCGATTTCATCATCATAAGTCATCCTCACGGCAGCTAGAGATCGTGTTACAGTTTGTCCACCGACTTGTGACATCGCAAGTCATGACGCCGCCCCAATGTATCGCTATGGTCAGGCGAACGGGACGGATGACCACATGCTAGGAATAGACATTTTTGACGCGAGCTTGCTGCCCGCCATGATGATTGCGGTCATGGCAGGTCTGCTGTCGTTCCTAAGCCCGTGCGTCTTGCCCATCGTGCCCCCTTATATCGCTTATATGAGTGGAGTGACGGTATCCGAGATGGAAGATCGCAGTGCCCGACGCCGCGCTTTGGGGTCTGCCAGCTTTTTTGTGCTGGGGCTTTCGACGGTCTTTTTGATCCTTGGCTTCACGGCAAGCGCGTTTGGCCGCTTCTTTCTGACCAATCAGGACTGGTTCGTCGTCGCCGCCGGTGCCGTCATCATGGTCTTCGGGGCGCATTTTATCGGGGTTTACCGAATTGGGTTCATGGATCGTGAACTTCGGGTGGATGCCGGGGATCGCGGCGGCTCCGCGTTTGGGGCCTATGTCCTTGGTCTCGCCTTTGCCTTTGGGTGGACCCCCTGCATTGGGCCAATCCTCGGAGCCATTCTCTCGATCGCGGCGAACGAGGCGGATGTCGCCCGTGGCACGACGCTGTTGTTGGCCTATGCCGTTGGTCTAGGTTTGCCGTTCTTGCTGGTTGCGGCGTTCTTTCCGTCGATGAAGGGTCTGATGGCTTGGATGAAGCGCCATATGGAGCGGATCGAACGTGTGATGGGATTGCTTCTTTGGACGGTCGGCCTTTTGATGATGACTGGCAAGTTCACCGACTTCGCATGGTGGCTGAACGAAAAATTCCCGGTTCTTCAGCAGTTCGGCTAAGGACACCCACTTGAATTTCCGACTTTCACCGCTGGCTTTGCTTCGGTAACCTTGCGCCATGGGGCATGAGGACAAGGCACAAGTGGCGAAACGCCGAGTGTTTTATATCCCCGGCTATGATCCCTATCCCCCACGGCGTTACCGCGAACTGTACCGAACCGAGAGCGCAAAGCAGGCGTCGATCTCGGGCTATGATGTCCAGCAAACGGCCTCCGAAAGGCCAAGCGGTTGGCGTGTTGAAGCCGACATTGACGGTGCGCATACTGAAACTGAGTTCAACGTTCTGGTGTGGAATGATCTGGTCCAAACCTCGATGAAGCCCGGCATTCTGGGTACCTATTGTGTGTTGGCTCAGACCGCTTGGATCTATCTGTCAACGGGCGCCTTGTGGCGGCTGTCCTGGCTGGCCAAGGGGCCAATTCTGGCAGCCCTTTATCCTGTCGTAATGTTGATCGCGCAGCTTGGTGTTGCGGTCGTCCTGGGTTCGTTTCTGGGCCGCGTCGGAACACTTGCCTTGGACGGTGCATTCGGGCGCGCCAGTGTTTCGCGGGGTATTGATGTCTTAGTGTTTTCAAGCCTTGCACTGATTGTAATGGGCATGACCCTGCGGTGGTTCAGATCGCAGGATGACAAGACCTTCGCCTATTACCTGATGCACGACTATGCCTATACGGCCTCGCGGCGTGGCGCCTATCCGCCTGAAATCGAGGAACGGCTTGCAACGTTTAAGGCTCAAGTCGAAGCCGACCTTCGAGATGGCGTGGATGAGATCCTTGTGATCGGGCATTCTTCCGGTGCTCAACTTGCGGTCTCCCTCGTTTCCGACATCGTGCGGTCGGGGCGGTGTGAGGGCCCGGCGTTGTCGCTGCTCACGTTGGGTCAGGTCATCCCCATGGTCAGTTTCCTGCCAAAGGCAGACCGCCTGCGCGGCGATTTACGGCTACTGTCCGTGACGCAGGATGTGACTTGGCTTGATGTGTCTGCGCCCGGTGATGGGTGCTGCTTCGCGTTGTCCGACCCGGTCGCGGTCTCGGGCGTTGCGCCAGAAACGGGTCAACTTTGGCCGGTGGTGATTTCTGCCGCCTTTTCGAACACCCTTGCGCCAGAAACGCTTTCGAGACTGAAGCGCCGGTATTTCCGCCTGCATTTCCAGTACCTTTGCGCCTTTGATCGACCGTCTGACTATGACTACTTCCGCGTGACAGCGGGCCCACAGACGCTTGAGGCTCGTTTTAAGGGACGGGTATCGTCTAAGAATCGTATCGATTTTCCCGCGTCGCGTTTTACCAGTTTTGCGCCCGCGCCCCAATGAAGCCGCCGAAACCAGCTTCGCGGCCACGGCGCGTGTCCCTTTGGCGGTATTGGCGTTTGTTCCGTCAGGATATCCTGTCCGCCCAACCCGCGCATTTGTACCGGGCAAAGATGGCCGAGTTTCGGACGCCGTTTTTCCGTTCCTATCTTGTCAATGATCCCGACCTTGTGCGGTGTGTTCTGATTGAACGGCCGGAAGACTTTCCAAAGTCGCCGCGTGTGACGCGCGGACTTGCCCCTTTGCTGGGACGGTCAGTCTTCGTGACCAACGGCGCGGTTTGGGCGCATCAGCGTCGCATCATCGATCCGGCGTTTGAAGGGGGGCGGGTCAAGGACAGCTTTCCGGCAATGTTGGCAGCGGGCGAAGCCATGGTCGCGCGCATCCGTCCGGGCGTCCTGGATGTTGAGGCGATGGCCAGCCACGTCATGGCTGACGTTATCTTTCGCACCTTGTTTTCGCGGACGATCGAGGACCGCTTGGCACGCGAGACCTATGATGCGTTCCGCGCTTTCCAAAGAGCTCAACCCGTGGGCACGATGGCCGCTTTGCTGCCATGGTGGCCGCTTCGCCTGAAGCCTGGGGCACGCGATGCGGCCCAGTTGCTGCGCGGGCACATAACGAAACTTGTTCGGGACCGTCAGCGCGAGATCGAAGATAAGCAGGCGCCCGACGATCTGGCGACAAAGATCATGTGCGCGGTGGACCCGACAACGGGTGAGGGGTTCAGCCCGGATGAGATGGTCGATCAGGTGGCGATCTTCTTCCTGGCTGGTCACGAGACCAGCGCTTCGCTTTTGTCGTGGGCGCTGTGGTGCCTGGCCGCCGCGCCCGACTGGGGCAAGGCCGTTGCCAAGGAAGCGCAGGCTTTCTTGGCCGCGCCGGACTTCGCGAACCTGTCAAAGATGCCAGTGACGCGCAATGCCTTGCGCGAGACGTTGCGACTTTACCCGCCCGTTCCGATGTTTGTGCGTGAAGCCGTGGCGGGACAGGTGTTTCGGAAGAGGCAGGTCAGACCAGGATCGCAGATTGTGGTCTCGCCCT
>JBCCCA010000116.1:0-10233 GCA_039033735.1 Pseudomonadota bacterium | reverse complement strand
TGGCCACGTGATTGCTTTCCGCCTGACGGACGTCTTTGCTCAGGTTGTAAGCCGTCGTCAACGGGTCCTTGGCGATACGATCGACAAGGCCATACGCAAATGCCTCTTTGGCATCTATCCGGGCGCCACCCATCAGGATCAGCTTTGCGCGCGCAGGGCCGACGAGTTGTGTAAGCCGGCCCGGATCAGAAGGCTGTGGCAAGAACCCGAGTTTCATTACAGGATAGAAAAATGACGCATCAGGGACCGCGATCCGTATGTCTGTTGCCAGAACCATGCCAAGTGCGCCGCCGGCCGCCGTGCCATTCAGCGCTGCGATTGTTAGGCACGGTGCATCGGCAACTCTCGCCGAGAGCCGCTCCCAGACCGGGTCGATTGCAAGCCCGTTAAGGGCTTCCTCGAGGTCGGCGCCCGCCGAAAAGACCTTGCCCTTGCCGGTTAGAATGATCGCACGTGTGGCCGGGGCTGATATCGCCTGATCCACAGCCTCGAAAAGCGTATGCAGCATCTTGGCAGTCAGGGCGTTTGCCTTGTCTGGCCGGTCAAGACAAAGGGGTCCAGATCGTGCCGTCCTGTATGACCTTAATCACGCGATAAGGCCAACGTGCCGTCGGATTTCTTCATCACGTAAGGAAATCTCGGTCCCGACAAACGCGTCGGCCTCGGGTCCACACATCCACAACAGTGCTTTGGCTGGCCAATCCGCGGGTATATGCGCCGACCAGTCAAGCTGACTGACGGGATTGATGCCGCTTGCTTTGATCTCTTTCTGCATTTGTGTTGCCACGGTCCCAGGTGATAAGCCCATCACCCGCAGTCCGGCCTCACTGGCTTCTTTGTCGGCGCAGCGCGTAAGCATTGCAGCGCCAGCTTTAGAAGAACAGTAGTGGGACCATGCTTCGACAGGTCCATGGGCGGCACCGGACGAGATGGTCAGGATTGTGCCTTTCGCGCGCTCGATCATCGTGGGCATGACGGCACGCATACCGTAGAACACGCCTTTCAAGTTGATGTCGATCACCTTGCCCCATGCGTCTGGATCCGCGGACGCAAGGTGCGCGATCGGCTCGACCGCGCCTGCGTTGTTGATCAGAACATCGGTGGCTCCGAAAGCGGCTTCGACAGAACGAATGGCCGCATCAAGCGAGGAAAAGTCGCTTACATCGCAGGGGACCGCCATTGCGTTACCGCCGATGCGGCTTGCGATTTCCGAAATTGCGCCTTCGCTGCGGGCTAGCAGGCCAACGTTTGCGCCAGCTTCGGCGAAGACCTCGGCTGTTGCTTCACCAATGCCGCGACTTGCCCCGGTGATAATCACGGTTTTGCCATCAACAGACATTTCCGGCCTCCTTTTTGACACACTGCGTGCTATCACAGTCACGCTTAACCCGTCCTTCGCCAAGGTGACAGCCTTTCCTTGACGCTGTTCCATCCGCCTCGGATGCTGCGCCAAAGCAACTTGCACCTGAACCACAGATCTTAAACCGGATACCTTTTATGACACGCACCCGCACCTTGATGATGACCTCGGCGCTCGCCCTTGTTTCGGCACTTCCGGCCTATGCCGATTTGACTGCCGAGCAGGTTTTGGCGGACCAGCTGCGCCAGATGGAACTCTATGGCATGTCAGCCGAAGTTACGGGCCAGTCCCGCTTGGGTGATACGCTGACTGTCGATGGCATCGTGGCGTCAGCGGAAACGCCGGACGCCAAAATCATGATGGAAATTGGGGGTGCCAACTTCCGTGAATTGGGCGACGGTACGGTCGAGGTGACATATCCAGACATCATCCCGATGTCGATCAAAGGCACAACCATAGACGAAGAGCCGTTCGAGATGGCGGTTTCCATGTCGCAAACGAATACGCGCATGGTCGTGTCGGGTATCCCAGAAGAAATTACATATAACTTCACGTCCGAAGCATTTTCCATCGATGGGATGGAGTTTATTGCACCTGAAGAAGCAGCCGAATTGGACATGGATATTGCCGTTCAGATTGCTGGACTTTCGGGAATTGGCCGGTTTGTAGGCGGCGGAACTGTTCGTGACTACACAGCCGATATCAATGTCGACAGCATGAGCGCGACGATTTCAGGCGCACCCGAGGACGACGCCGGAAACTTCAGTCTGGTCATGGAAATTGCGGATGTCGTTGCCGATTATGAAGGCAGCGTCGCACCACAAAATCTGATGGCCTCGTTTGCGCAATCGATCGAAGCGGGCAACGAAACCAATGGCACAGCGTCCCATGGGCCGCTGACGTATACCATTTCCGGCGACGGGCCAGATGGCACATTTGATATCGCGGCAGCCATCGCATCGGGCGCTTTTGAATTCGCGATGGGCCGGACCGGTCTAGATTACACCACAACGGCCAACGCGATGACTGTTTCGGTCGGTGGGGACTTCATGCCCTTGCCACCCCTGACGTTCAAGATGGCCGAAAGTGGTATGCGCTTTGCGATGCCTGTCGTGCCGTCGGAAGAAGAACAGGACTTTGGTTTGCGGCTCAGTTTTGGCGGGCTTGAAGTGGATCCAACCCTTTGGGGAATGATCGATCCTGCTGGTCAAATTCCTCGCGACCCGGCGACGCTGACGGTTGATCTAGATGGTGCCGTTGTAATGCTGGAAGATGTCTTTGATCCTGCGTTCGCAGAGGAGATGACGGGTGTGCCCGGGCAGATCAACGCATTGAACATCAATGAAATCCTGCTGACCATCGCCGGGGCTGAACTGACGGGCGATGGCGCATTCACGTTCAACAACGAAGGCTTCATGCCGATGCCGTCCGGTGTTGTGAACTTGATGCTGACGGGTGGGAACGGCTTGCTGGACACATTGGTCAATATGGGCCTGGTTCCCGAGGAGCAGGCCATGGGCGCACGCATGATGATGGGTCTTTTTGCCCAGCCGGGTGATGGTGACGATACGTTGGTTTCGACCATCGAGGTTCAGGAAGACGGCTCGGTTCTGGCCAACGGGCAACGCATTCGCTGACGTCTTTTGCTTGAAGACATACCAGCAAGCCACTAGGTCCCGGTGCATGGATGTGGTCCGGGACTTTCTTCATGCAAAACCTGTCTGAACTGACCGAGACGCTTTTGGTGTCTGCCAAGCGTGCTGGTGCTGACGCTGCCGATGCGATTGCCACTGACGGGCGCGCTTTGTCAATAAACGTGCGCAATGGCGCGCTTGAGCAAGCTGAAAGCGCCGAAGGGGTCGAAATCGGATTGCGCGTCCTTGTCGGGCAAAGGCAGGCTTGTGTTGCCGCATCGGATGTAAGTGCAGATACAATCTCGGCCGTTGCCGAGCGAGCCGTTGCGATGGCGCAGATCGCGCCGGAAGATCCCAATATTGGCCTGGCTGATGCATCTCAGGTCGCGCGCGATTGGGATTTGGATGCCCTGGACTTGCAGGATGCCGTCGCCGATCCGGCCCCTGCGGAGCTTCAGTCTGCTGCGGTGGAAACCGAAGCCATCGCCTTGGGAACCGAGGGCATTACCAAGACTGACACAGTTGCCGCGTCTTCGTCCCGCACACGTATTTTTCTTTCGGCGAGCAATGGTTTTTCCGGTGGCTACACACGAACGGGGTATTCGCTGTTCTGCGTGGCGATTACCGGTCACGGCACTGAGATGGAGCGTGACTACGCAGGTGAGTCGCGCGTCTATCATGCAGACCTGCCGACGCCGGAGGAGATCGGGCGCCTGGCCGCGGAGCGTACTCTGGCGCGAGCGGGCGCGCGGAAACCGCCCACGGGCGCATTCCCGGTCCTGTACGACGAGCGCGTCGCTTCTGGCTTGATTGGACATCTGCTGTCGGCTGCCAACGGGGCCTCGGTGGCGCGCGGCAGTTCGTGGCTGCGTGACAAGCTTGGTGCGCAAGTTCTGCCGCACGGCCTGGATATTGTCGAAGATCCACATCGCGCACGCGTCTCGGGTTCGAAACCTTTTGATGCAGAAGGGCTGCCCACACGGCGCCGCTCGATTGTGGAAAATGGTGTTCTCAAGGGTTGGACCCTTGACCTGGCAACCGCGCGCAAATTGGGTATGGAAAGCACAGCCAGCGCGGCGCGTGGCACATCGGGACCGCCATCCCCCAGTCTGACTAACATCGCGTTGACCCAAGGCACGCAAACGCGGGATGACCTGATTGCAGATATGGGGACGGGGCTGCTTGTCACGTCGCTGATTGGCTCGACCATAAGCCCGACAACTGGGGATTATTCACGTGGTGCCAGCGGCTTCTGGGTCGAAAATGGTCAGATCACTTATCCGGTGAACGAATGCACGATCGCCGGTAACCTGAACGGTATGTTGCAATCGATTGTGCCTGCCAACGACGCGCGCACTTATGTGTCACGCGTAGTTCCATCGCTTCTTGTTGACGGGCTGACGATTGCTGGAGACTGATCTCAAGCTCCTGGAAAATGCAGCACTTGCAGCGGGTGAGATCGCGCGCAGCTATTGGCGCGAGGACCCGCAGGTTTGGGACAAGGGCGGCGATGATCCAGTCAGCGAAGCCGATTTCGCGGTCGATAAACATTTGCAAAAGACCCTTCTTGCGGCGCGACCAGACTATGGGTGGGTGAGCGAAGAAACGGAAGACAACGCAGAGCGCTTGAACGCCGAGCGTGTTTTTATCGTCGATCCCATTGATGGCACGCGTTCCTTCGTGGCTGGTGAACGAACGTGGGCGCATTCGCTGGCTGTTGTTGTGGGCGGAAAGGTGACGGCGGCCTGCGTTTACCTGCCCGTTCGCGAGAAGATGTATTTGGCAGAGGTTGGTGGCGGGGCGACGCTTAACGGCAAAAATCTTGTGGCATCCGCCGTGACTGACATTTTGGGTGCCAAAGTGCTGAGCCCGAAAGTGAGCTTTAAACCCGAGTTCTGGGTTGATGGGCCGCCGCCGGTGGCCCGCCATTTTCGCCCCTCATTGGCCTATCGCATGGCACTGGTGGGCGAAGGACGTTTTGACGCAATGTTGACCCTGCGCCCTGCCTGGGAATGGGACATCGCCGCCGGAGCACTGATCGCGGCCGAGGCTGGGGCTAGGGCGACGGATCGGCACGGGCAAACACTGGTATTCAACAGCCCCAGCCGACAGACCGCCGGGGTGGTGGCCGGAGGAGTAGGATTGCACGGCGCGCTTTTGAACCGACTGGCCTGATGCCGTTACTTCTTCCGGTTCTGCAACCATCGGAAGACGAAGAACAGTGCAACGAATGTCACGATCCAGAACAACAGATCAGACATCGGCAGAACTCCAATCAAGGACGATCTTACCCGAAGCGCCTGACTTCATCGTCTCAAACCCGTTCCGGTAGTCGTCAACAGGTATCCTGTGCGTTATGACGTTTCGGACATCCAAACCGTTCTCAAGCATCGCCAGCATCTTGTACCAGGTCTCGAAAATCTCGCGACCGTAGACGCCCTTTATGGTGATTGCCTTGAAAACAATGCGGCTCCAATCGACTGGAGATTTGCCCGGCGGAATACCAAGAAGCGCGATCCGCCCACCCATGACCATGGCCTCGACCATCTGATCAAGGGCGCGTTGGTTCCCCGACATTTCAAGGCCGATGTCGAAGCCTTCCTTCATCCTGAGTTGGGACATTCTGTCGTTCAGATCGTCTTCGGCGACATTCACGGTCTCAACATCCGCAACGCGTGCTGCCAGGGCCAAGCGGTCCGGGTTCACGTCAGTGACAATCACGTGTCGCGCACCGACATGGCGCGCGACGGCCGCCGACATAATGCCGATCGGCCCCGCACCAGTTACCAGAACATCTTCGCCCACCAGGTCAAAAGACAGTGCGGTGTGCACGGCATTTCCAAGCGGGTCGAGAATTGCGCCGATCTCGTCATCAATGGCGTCTGGCAATGGAACGGCATTGAAGGCTGGCAGCTTCAGATATTCGGCGAACGCGCCCTGTTCGTTCACACCGATCCCGCGCGTTTCCGGGTCAAGGTGGAACTTCCCAGCACGCGACTGACGGGAGTGTTTGCCGATCAAATGGCCTTCCCCGCTGACCCGTTGTCCAAGCCCAAGGTCAGTGACATTTCGGCCAAGCTCGACAATCTTGCCAGCAAATTCGTGCCCGGTGATTAGTGGAACCGGCACCGTTCGTGCCGCCCAGTCATCCCAGTCCCAGATGTGAACATCAGTACCGCAGATACCTGTCTTGTTGATGCGAATAAGAACATCATCCGGACCAATCTGAGGCACCGGTGCGTGTATCATGTCAAGTCCGGGCGCAGCGCTTGTCTTGGCAAGTGCCCTCATTTCATTGCGAATATCGGTTCTTGGCAAGTCTGGCTCCATAAGGGTTACTAAACACCGAAACCAATACGGAAAAGGCAGTTTGTACCAACGGGTCGATTTGAAGCTGAAATCGTCAAACCAAGATGGCGCCTCAGCTTAAAGCGCCGGTGTCTTTGCCTGCGGTCACAAAGGCTTCCAGCGCGCGGTCAAGATCGGCACGGCTTAGGGCGGCATTCATCTGCGTACGAATGCGCGCTGCACCCTTTGGGACGACCGGAAAGAAGAACCCGGCCACATAGACGCCCAGCGCATCAAGC
Source organism: Pseudomonadota bacterium (assembly GCA_039033735.1). Classification (GTDB taxonomy): domain Bacteria; phylum Pseudomonadota; class Alphaproteobacteria; order Rhodobacterales; family Rhodobacteraceae; genus JAJDOD01. The sequence continues at coordinate 3,652 of JBCCCA010000116.1, read as the reverse complement.
CTGGCAGCCATGTCCTGAGCAAGGCGCGCGTCGCCCAGCATGATCGGAACGATTGGGTGTTCACCAGGCAACAGCGTGAAGCCCGCATCTGTCAATCCTGCTCGCCAATAGGCAGTGTTCTCGAAAAGTGCTGCGCGTAGATCGTCGGCTTCCTCGACCAACGTGATGGCTTCAATCCCGGCCGCTGTTACCATTGGTGGCAGGGCGTTGGAAAAAAGGTAGGGCCGCGCCCGTTGGCGCAACAAGTCGACAACATTCTGCGATGCCGCGACATATCCGCCGATCGCTCCACCAAGTGCTTTGCCCAATGTTCCGGTCAAGACGTCAACCTCAATGCCGGCATGGGCGGGTGTGCCCTTTCCCTTAGGTCCAATAAATCCTGTCGCATGGCAGTCATCGACCATGATAAGCGCGTCGTACCTATCGGCCAGCGTGCGGATTTCGGCAAGTTTCGCAAGATAACCGTCCATCGAAAAAACACCATCCGTGGCGATCATAATGAACCGTGCGCCTTCGGCGCGGGCCGCTTGAAGCTTGGCCTCAAGATCATCCATGTCGGAATTGGCATAGCGATATCGCTTGGCCTTGCACAGCCGAATGCCGTCAATGATCGAGGCGTGGTTCAATGCGTCAGAGACGATTGCGTCTTCGGGGCCCAGCAGTGGCTCGAACAGACCGCCGTTGGCATCGAAACAGGCGGCAAACAGAATGCTGTCTTCCATACCGAGATAGGTGGCAAGCCGCCCTTCTAGCTGACGATGCAAGTCCTGTGTTCCGCAGATGAAACGAACCGAGGCCATCCCGAAACCATGGTTGGTCATGGCGGACTGTGCAGCCGCGACCAGCCGGGGATGATCGGCAAGACCTAAATAGTTATTGGCGCACAGGTTCAGCATTTCGCGCCCGCTAACATCGATTTTTCCACCTTGTGGCGAGGTGATTTCGCGTTCGTGCTTCAGCAACCCGTCCGATTCGATTTGGGACAGCGTGTAGGTCAGAAATTTATCGAATCCAGTCATGCCTCTCCTCCTATCGCGGCGTAGGGTTTTGCGCGAGCTTGTAGGGCTGCCAGTCCTTGATTTCTGGATAGAATGTTTTTCGCCATGCCCGAACCCGTGGATTCATGCGGCGGCGCCACAGGGGCGGTATCATCGCCAGAGCGCCCATTACGGCATAGCCATGGGGCAGCTGTGGCGCATCCGCAGCGTCACATGTCTGCAGAAGCGGAAAGCGTCGATTTGGTTTGAAGTGATGGTCCGAGTGCCGCTGCAGATTGATCAGCAACCAGTTTGACGCCCGGTGGGCGGCGTTCCAGCTGTGGTGCGGTTGGGTGTGCTCGTATCTACCGTCACCCAAATGTTTCCGCGTTAGGCCGTAATGTTCGATGTAGTTGACCAGCTCAAGCTGCCAGACGGCGAAGAATGCGTGGATCAGAAACATGAGCAAACCAACCCAGCCCCCGATCAGTGCCACGATGGCCAGAAAAGCTACTTGTAACAAGATATACCGCCAAAACGGGTTCGAGAGGTGATAGCGCGGCAGTTTCTTCCTTGCGAGCCGGTCCACCTCGGCCCGCCACGCCGAGACCAGGCATTCCTTCAGGACGCGCGGGAAGAACCTATGAAACCCTTCGTTGTAGCGGGCAGTCACAGGGTCGCGCGGGGTCCCGACATAGCGGTGGTGGACCAGCAGATGTTCGCTTCTGAAGTGTCCATAGAGCGTCATGGTCATAAGAATGTCGCCCAGCCAGCGTTCCAGGCGCGATGACTGGTGCATCAGCTCGTGGGCGTAGACGATCCCGATGGCGCCAGCAAGAATGCCAAGACCGGCGGACAGTCCAAATACCTCGATCAGCGAAAGATGTCCTCGGGCCGTCACATAGCCGATGACACCGAAAACCGTCAGGCCTTGAAGAACCGGCCAGATCAAGGTGATCAATCGGAACCAGAAAAGCGCGTCGTCCGGTGTGTTCGGGTCTTCGTTGACGGTGTTTTTCGGGGTCATCACATCTAGAATGGACACAAGCACCCATGATCCAAGGAAGATCAAAAGAACCGACCAGCCACCCTGAATAGCCCCGATCCATACCAGCGGGATCAGACCAAGCGAGGCCCAGAAGGGAAGGGCATGCAGAAAGCGGCGGCTCATGGCAGCAAGAAAATGCGAAACAAGGTCAGGAATCAACAAGCGACGCTGCGGCAAGGTCGAACGCTTTGCGCATGACAGTCGGCAGGTCGCTGGCTCGAAAATCTGAAGCAGGGATGAATTGGCCGCGTGTGGGTTGGGCGCCCTGTCCGGTGCGAGCAATGCGCAACGCAAGCCGCAGATGGAAATGCGTGAAGGTATGACGGACTTCTGCACCAAGCTCGCGCCACTCGGTGTCAATTGGAGCATCTTCCGTTGGTGCATCTGACCATGCGCTGCAGGGCCAGCCCAACATACCACCGAGAAGCCCACTGTTCGGGCGTTGTTCCAAAAGCCATGCCCCATCGTCGCGCCGGGCAATGTAAGCGTATCCGAAACGCATAGGCTTCGGCTTCTTTGGTTCTTTTGCCGGAAGTATGTTTTGGACCCCAAGGGCGCGCGCCTTGCACGCCGACATCCACGGACAGATGCCGCAGGCCGGCGAGCGTGGTGTGCAAATCGTTGCGCCCAGATCCATAACGGCTTGGGCATAGTCGCCGGGCCGTTCGGTTGGTGTCAAAGCGCTGGCCAATGCCGTCAGTTCCGGCTTCGACTTGGGCAAAGGCGCTTCAACGGCATAAAGCCGGGCCATTACGCGTTCCACATTGCCGTCGACGACTGTCTCTGGGTGGTCAAAGGCGATCGACGCAATGGCTGACGCTGTGTACGGGCCAATTCCCGGCAGTTCGAGCAATTCGTCGCGTGTCGTCGGGAAGGTGCCGTCATAGTCACGTGCCACGACCCTTGCGCATTTCAGCAGATTGCGCGCACGGGCATAATATCCAAGGCCTGCCCAGGCCCCCATGACTCTTTCATCTTCGGCCGCAGCCAACGCATCGACTGTCGGCCAAAGGCTTGTAAACTTGAGAAAATAGTCTTTGACGGCGGCAACGGTTGTTTGTTGAAGCATGACTTCTGACAGCCAAATCCGATACGGATCGGGGGTTTCGCCTGCCTTGCGGTCTGCCGGGCCAACGCGCCATGGCATGGTGCGTGCATGTATGTCGTACCATTCCAAAATGGTGCCAGCTGATGGCGTCTCACGCAATCTTTATGCCTCCTCGTTCGTTTCGGCTGGAAGCGCCGTTCGGTATCCCTAGAATGTAGCCAATGATCAGGAAGGCAACTTATGTCTGAGCCGCGCATGGCAGGTGGTGTAAAACGGCGGAAACGCGGTTTTGAAAGGGCGAGCGCTTTGGCGTCCGAAAGGATCCGGTCCGCCAGTGAAAGCCGTGGTTTTGCGGTCGCGCGCCTGCTGACCCACTGGGCCGAGATTGTGGGCCCAGACGTGGCAAAGATCGCTCGCCCGGTGGATATTTCTTATGGTCGCGGGTTTGGGGCCACGCTTACCGTGCTAACCACTGGTGCACAGGCTCCAATGCTGGAAATGGAAAAAGAACGTCTGCGGGACAGGGTGAATGCCTGTTACGGCTACGCAGCTGTGCAAAAGGTGCGGATCACGCAAACG
>JBCCCA010000115.1:0-10233 GCA_039033735.1 Pseudomonadota bacterium | reverse complement strand
GGCCAGGTGCATGGCGGTGTGGCCCAGGGTGTGGGGCAAGCCCTTACAGAACATGTGGTTTTTGATGAAGATGGTCAGCTTTTGACGGCAAGCTTCATGGATTACGGCATGCCGCGCGCTGATGACCTGCCGATGATTTCCTTTGCGACAGAGCCAACACCTTCGACCACCAATCCGATGGGGATGAAGGGCTGTGGCGAGGCGGGGACAGTGGGGGCGCTTGCCGCGGTTTCGAATGCTGTGGCGGATGCGCTTGCGACGCGGGGCCTGCAGACAGTGGACATGCCCTTCACCCCGGCCAAGGTTTGGCATGCGCTTCATCCGGCCGTGGCGGCCGAGTAAGGGACACACAGCCAGGCACGTTAACGCGAGGAGAACGTCACATTGGTGGATTCGTAACCTTCGCGCCCTTAAGCTTAATGTTATGGCGAATTTGTGTGAACTCTCATGATGTTGCGAGACCGTCTTCGAGACCTCTTGGGGTTCTTTCGACGGACCGAGCGTTCGGTCCAGCAAGACACACGCGCGCCGGTCGACCACGTCGTTCTGTTGGACGGCACGATGTCCTCGCTTGAGGATGGTGAGGAAACGAATGTTGGCCTGATATACAAATTGCTGGATGAGGCTGCGGCGAACCACCGTGTCGGGTTGCTGTATGAGGCGGGCAACCAGTGGGAAGATTGGTCCAAGACGCTAGATATTATCGAGGGGCGTGGGATTAACCGGCAAATCCAACGGGTTTATGGCTGGTTGGCGTCCCGTTATCGCGAAGGGGACCGGATCTTTCTGATCGGGTTTTCGCGCGGTGCCTATGCCGTTCGGTCGCTGGCCGGGGTGATTGGTGAAGTTGGTTTGTTACAACGTGACCATGCAAGCGAACGCATGGTGCGCGAAGCGTATCGCCACTATCAGGAAAACACCCCCCTTGCGACGCGCCAGGCCTTTCGCAACGCCTATTGCCGGCCTGACACGCCGATTGAGATGATTGGCGTCTTTGACACGGTCAAATCACTGGGGTTCAGGGCGCCTTTTGTGGTGCGCTGGGCCGAGGTGAAACACGCTTTCCACAATGCGGCTTTAGGCGCCCATGTGAAGCGCGGGTTCCACGCCATCGCACTCGATGAATCGCGGGAAGCGTTTGCGCCCGTACTTTGGGAATGCCCGCCGGGTCACACAGGGGAAGTCGAACAGGTCTGGTTCCGGGGCAGTCACGGCGATGTGGGCGGGCAGTTGACAGGTAAGCTTGCCGCGCGTCCGCTGTCGAACATCCCGCTTGTCTGGATGGTAGAAAAGCTTGAGGGCTGCGGGGTGGCGCTTCCGGATCAATGGCGTGCACGTTTCCCGATGGACCCCGATACAGTCGGTGTTGGCAATTGGCGTGGCTGGGGAAAGTACTTTTTGGCGCGCAAGCGACGCGTGATCGGTGTGGACCCGTCAGAAAGCATCCACCCGACGGCCATTGGCCGGTCCCCACGCGCGCCCGAGCCGGGCACGCCGGTCACGACCTGAAAGGCCTGTTCAGGCGACGTTCTGAAGAGCCGTTTCCGGCGCAAGACCAAGCGCGTGAACCACGTCGCGGGTCAGTCGCGGATCGTTCAATGTATAAAAATGCAGATGCTCGACATCACCGTCCAACAAGTTGGTGCAAAGCTCGGTCGCGACGGCAGTGGCCAGAAGCCTGGTCCGCCCATCACGTTCGGCAGCCTCAAAGGCCTGCGCAAGAGGGACGGGGACGGTTGTGCCGCAGCTTGCCGCAAACCGCTGCACGCCGCTCCACGACTGAACGGGAAGGATACCGGGCAGGATTGGCACGGTAATTCCGGCGTCCGCACAATGGTCGCGGAATCGGAAGAAGATGTCGGCCTCAAAGAAGAACTGCGTGATGGCCTGCGTCGCGCCCGCGTCGATCTTGCGCTTCAGCCAGTCAACGTTTGCGCCCATATCCGTGGCGTCGGGATGCACCTCGGGATAGGCGCCGACCGTGATATCGAACGTGCCGGATGTCGCCAAAGCCTCGATCAATTCGATAGACGAGGCGAACCCATCCGGGCGTGACCGGAACTGGCCCGCACCCTTTGGCGGGTCGCCACGAAGGGCCACGATATGGGACACGCCTGCTGCCGCATAGCGGTTCGCGATGTCTAGCGTTTCGTCGCGTGATGCATCGACACAGGTCAGATGCGCCGCAACAGACAGCCCGGTATGTGCTCCGATCGCGGCAACGGCTTCGTGGGTCAGCTTTCGCGTCGTCCCGCCGGCCCCATAGGTGACCGACACGAATTCGGGCGCGGTATGTTTCAGGGCCTGCACCGTGTCCCACAGCCGAAACGAGGCATCGATCGAACGTGGCGGAAAGAATTCGTAAGACACGCTGGCGGTCATAAAACAGGCTCCGGTTGGGGTAGGTTGCCTTGTCTCATACCTCGCGATGTGAAACAAATTCATAATATTCAAGACTGTTATGAAGGCCGTCTCATAATGCACATCGAATTCCGGCATCTTCGAACAATTCGCGCCATCCATGATGCGGGCGGGCTGGCGCGAGCGGCCGAGGTTTTGAACATCACGCAGTCGGCTTTGAGCCATCAGGTCAAAGGACTGGAAGATCAGGTCGGCGTCGAGCTTTTCGTACGGCGGACAAAGCCGTTGAAGCTGTCCGCGGCGGGGCATCGGTTGCTTCGCCTGGCGGATCGTGTCTTGCCCGAATTGGACGCCTTGGAGGTCGAGTTCGAAGGCCTTCGGAAAGGTAAATCGGGGCGACTTCACATTGCGATCGAGTGTCACGCCTGTTTCGAGTGGCTGTTTCCGGTGCTTGAGGAGTTTCGAAAAGCCTGGCCCGACGTGGATGTGGATATTCGCCCAGGTCTGGCCTTCGAGGCGATGCCGGCCCTGCAACGCGAAGAGGTCGACCTTGTTGTCTCGTCCGACCCCGAAGAGTTGGACGGGGTGGATTTCAGCGGGCTGTTTGACTACGAGCCGGTTTTTGTTGCGTCTTCCCAGCACCCTCTGGCTGACAAGCCGTATATAGACGCCGAGGATTTTCGAGGCGAGATGTTGATCACCTATCCGGTGGAACGCGCGCGCCTTGATGTGTTCAGTCAGCTCTTGAACCCCGCCAAGGTCGAACCCCGCGCCGTGCGGCAGGTGGAATTGACGGCGGTCATCCTGCTTTTGGTGGCGTCAAACCGCGGTGTCGCGGTGCTGCCCGACTGGGTCGTGCGCGAAGTGCGATATCACGCCGATTATGTTACCCGGCCATTGACCGAAACCGGTTTGACCCGCCGACTTTATGCCGCGACGCGCAACGAAGATACGACAAAGCCTTATCTGGCGCATCTTCTGCAACTGGCGCGTCGCATTCCGGTGCAGTTGCAGCGTGGCGAGGGCAACTTTGCGGACACTGTATAATTGAGTCTGCGCCGTCATTCTCCGGATGCCGGATCAGCCGCGCAGTTTGTTGATAATGAAGCCCGCGACAACCTGAACGAATATACCGCCAACACCTCCGCCAACAAAGTTGCCGGCAAGGGATGCGATGTCCACGCCGCCCGCGGCCGCTGCAACATCTGCTGCACCCGATCCAAGAATACTGCCCAAAAGCCCACCGCCGCCAAGGCCGCCAAGCGCACCCGCAATCATGTTGCCCGCCGACCCAAGGTTGCTGGCCGAAACGGCTTTGCCGCCGCCTGCGCCGCCAAGCACGCCTCCCACGATCTGTGCGATAAGTTGTTCCATCTTCCCACTCCTTCCAGTGCGGTCGGGCGTAGAACAGGTCGGGTGTCGTTTCGTAAGGGGGAAAAATTGCGCCTGTGCCGCATGCTTTGCGGTTGTGACCCCGCCCCATTCGGCGTAAGGCGCTGGCCATGCAAGGCAGTGCAAATCTAAACGTTATGATCAAGGCCGCGCGCTCTGCGGGCCGAAGCCTCGCGAAGGACTTTCGCGAGGTCGAAAACCTACAGGTATCATCCAAAGGGGCAGGCGATTTCGTCAGCCGGGCCGACGTCGCGGCTGAGCAGATCGTACGCGACATCCTGATGGAAGCGCGCCCGAACTATGGTTGGGTGGGCGAGGAAAGCGATGCGGTCGAGGGCAATGACCCCACCCGTCGCTGGATTGTCGATCCGTTGGATGGCACCACGAATTTTCTGCACGGGCTGCCGCACTGGGCCGTGTCGATCGCGCTTGAGCACAAGGGCGAGTTGGTTGCTGCCGTGATCTTTGATCCAGCCAAGGACGAGTTGTTTTCGGCCGAGAAGGGGCAAGGGGCATGGCTGAACGCGTCGCGACTGCGCGTCAGCGACCGGTCCAAGATGATTGAGTCGATTTTTGCGACAGGCCTTCCCTTCGGCGGACGGGCGGGCTTGCCGGATGTCCTGCAGGATATGGCGCGCCTGTTGCCCACTTGTGCAGGGGTGCGCCGTTACGGGGCAGCAGCACTTGATTTGGCCTATGTCGCGGCCGGCAGGTACGAAGGGTATTGGGAACGGGGCCTGAGCGAATGGGATATTGCCGCCGGCCTGTTGTTGGTTCGGGAAGCCGGCGGCTTCGTGGAAGGCATTGAAAAAGGGGAAGACCCTTTGACAAGCGGCAATTTTATCGCGGCGAATAGTGCGATTTTCGAAACATTCTCTCGCGTGATACGGGGGTAATCCGCCATTTCAGCGCCGCATTTGCATGGTGATTTTTCAGCATGAATATGCGTAGTCTCTTCGTTTTGGGCATAGTTGTGGCGCTTGGCGTGGCCGGAATGGTCGCTTGGCATGGCCCGAGCTCCTCCGTGATTACCCTTGAAGGCAGTCTTGGGCCCAAGGTTGAAACCTCGCGACTATAGCGCGTCGGCGCTGTCCCTCCCTCCCGCGTGATGCGGGTCCTCTCACAGGGCAGCCCGGGCGGTGTCACTCGTTAGGTTTTGTCGCTTTTGTCTTCGGGTGCGTCTTTGAGTTCGCGTGACTTCTTCAACAAACGTCCAATCAAGAAGCTTGTTCGCGGGGCATAGACATAGCGGGTTCGTGTCTCGGCGTCGCGGCTTCGCATCCGGATCAAGCTGAACGCGATCAAAAGAATGTGCGCGCTTGAGACGAAGGCGAACATGGCCGATGGTCCAAAGCGGTCGATCAGGGTCGACACCGTCCAGGGCGACGCAATAGCGCCCAAGGCGAACAGGAACATCAACGCGGCCGACAGTTCGACACGTTCTTCGTCACTTGCAAAGTCATGGGCGTGGGCAGCCGCGACCGAATAGATCGGAAACGTGGCCATCCCGAAAAGGACGGCCGAGCCAAACGCAGCGGTTGTCCCAAGCTGCGATATCGCGATTGTAATTGCGCAGGACAGCACCGCCAGGGCCGAGAGTCCCACCAGCACCCACCGTCGATCATATCGGTCCGCTGCCCAGCCCGCGGGCCATTGAGCCAGTACTCCGCCCAGCACGAAGGCCGCCAGAAACAACGCAATGTCATCGACGTCCAGGCCGATTTCGATGCCATAGATCGGGCCGACCATGCGGAACGCGGCCGATGTCAGCCCGGCTGAGATAACCCCGGCGGCCGCAAGCGGTGATCTTTGCCAGGCCAGCGCCGGACGCAGCCTTGGCGCGTCGGGGGTCGCAGGTTGCTGGACGCGGGTCAGCACCAAGGGAAGCAAGGCAGCACAGCAGATCAGCGCCAAAATATTGTAAGACACATAATGCGCCGGTTCGAGAACCGAGATCATGAGCTGTGCGCACAAGGCAGCGCTGATATCGACGATCCTGTAGGTGCCCATTGCGCGGCCGCGGTTTTCGTTCGTGACCTTGGCCTGGAGCCAGCTTTCAACCACGGTATAGCTGCCTGCGATGCATAGTCCGGTCATCACACGCATTGCCATCCAGGCTATGGCGTCGATCACAACCATGTGGCTCAGAATTCCGATGGTACCGACGGCGGTGAAGGCGGCAAAGGCGCGAGAATGGCCGACTGTCCCCATCAGGCGGGGTGCCCACCAGCATCCCAGGAAAAATCCCACGAAATGGCACGAGCCGAGAAGACCGATTTGCGCTGTCGTGAAGTCGAGCGCGACGCCCGACAGTGCATCAAGCGGTGCTAATCCGCCGGCACCCAGTTGCAAAAGCAGGATGGACAGCAAAAGCGCGGCGAAGGAGATGACAAGGCGCATCAGTTCATTCCAGACAAGCGCGACGCTAGCTTGCTGACCCTGCGCCGTAAACTGCTCACGGCCCGAGACGCGAAATAATTACGAGGTGTTCAGCCGGGCCGGTTCGGCGGTGCCTTTGATCATTGGCGAGTCTACCGCGACATGCGCTGGTTTATACGTACTTTCTATCACGCGATTTGTGTCGGCTTCGAATTGTGGAAGGGCGTCCCAAAGCCGGTCGATGCTTTTCTCAAGATCGCCCAACTGCTCGCCATATTCGATTGACAGTTTTTGCGACCGCAATCGGCGTACTCGACGCAACGTTCCTGCCAGAATTGATCGCATCTCGGCCGAACAACTTCCCGCATAGCGACGGATGGCCATTTCCAGGTGTTTGCGCCTTTCGCGTTCTTCCATAAGGGACAGGGTCATCATTCGGCGTTCAAAAGCCGTCGAGACCGACTTTTGAATCGTCTCGACGGTCAGCTTGCTTTTGGTCATATAGTCGGAACAGCCGCGCCGCATCGCCTCAACCGCGATGTCGATGCGGCCTTCGCCCGCGATCATGATGGAAACAGCACTTTGGCTTTCGAGCCTTGCCAACGCATCGACAGCGCCGAGGCCATCTTCCCCAGCAAGCAAGTAGTCGATAAAGACCACGTCATAGTCCTTCTCGCGCAGCGCGTGTTCCATTTCGCTGATGCTGGCAACTTCCGTCGCCTCGAAATTCAGTCCAGCTTCGGAACACAAGCGGATCAATCGTTTTCGATCAACTTCGCTATCGTCCAGAACCACAACATTCATCTGGTGCAGGGGATCACTATCGGAAAGCGGTGCAACTTCTTGAACTTGGCTCATCATATACAGGTCCCATAGACGGATTACACAACACGTCACGTCGGTCTAGCGCGCTAAGTTTTCGCGAAGATTAACGCCATGCCGAGTATCCGATTTCCGCGATTTACGGCTCGTAAAGGGGATCATCCTAATGAGGTGGGCAATCATTTTGAATGGCCCTGAACCCATGTCCGTGACCCAAAGTTTTGATCCGTCCATACCTGTCGCCGAAGCAAAGTCAGAAACTGACGAGCTGATCTATCGCATTTCCCATGATCTTCGTGCTTCGGTCCGGGCCCTTCAGGAGCTGCCCGCATGGATCATCGAAGATCTTGATGCGGCATCGATTTCGGTTCCGGCTCAGACGGGCCGTCATCTTGAATTGATCGCGGATCACGCCTGTCGCCTGGATCTGATGCTGACCGGTTTGCTTGAATATTCGCGCGTCGGCCGGATGCAGCCAATCGCGCCTGTTAGGCCGATTGACGTTTTGAACAGTGTTGTGGAAGACCTCGGCCTGCCTGAGGACTGCGTGCTGTCCATTTCGGTCGACAAAGGCAGCGTTCAGATGGGGGATGCCGACCTTGCGCGCATTTACTCGATCCTTCTGATCAATGCCGTGCGCTTCAACACAGCGTCCCCGCAACGCATCGACATCTCGGGTGGCCCCATCAGCGACCGCAAATGGTCGATCGTGGTGACGGACAACGGCACCGGTATCCCCGAGCAAAAACGCGATTTTGTCCTTCGCCCAATGACCAAGCTGGTGTCGCGTGATGTTGATCCGGGCGCGGGCATGGGTTTGGCAATTCTGCGAAAAATTGCCTGGTGTTATGGCGGTAATGTTAAGATCGAAGACGCCAAGACCGGGTCCGGTACGTCCGTTCGCGTAACGCTGGCGGTCAACTAGGCAACGCGTCGAACCTCTGCGGTCAGGCAATCCATTCGCTGACCGGCGCTGTCGCCTCTTGCAACGGCTGGCTGATGATGTCCACCAGGGTAGGGCCCGCAGTTTCCACCGCTTTCTTTAGCGTTGGAAGCAGTGTCTCGGGGTCTTCGACCCGCCAGGACTTGACGCCGAAGGCAGCGGCCACCGCCGCATGGTCGGTCTGGGTGAAATCGACCGAGTAATAGCGTTCTTCGAACTTCGCCTTCTGTCCGGCCTTGATCCATCCGAAAACAGAATTCGAGAAGACAACAAAGGTGATCGGCAGGTCCTTGCGTATGGCTGTCTCCAACTCGCCGCATGTGAACCCGAAACTGCCATCCCCCATTAGGGCCACAACCTTGTGTCCGGGTCGACCGATGGCCGCACCCATGGCTGCCGACATGGCATAGCCAAGCGCGCCGTGCGCGCGGTTGGAAAACAGCCACCGGCCGGGCCGCCGTTGTTCATAGTAGGCCGAAATATACGGGCAGGGGGTTCCGGGATCGCCCACAATGATCGCGTCATCATCCAGCACGCTGCGCAGCGCCTGAATGGTGCGCTCGGGTCGGATGGGTTGCTGAACCGAGGCGGCGCGTTCATGGAAAACCCGCCACTTCGCAGCCTTGGCGCCCGCAATGCCTTGCCCGCCACCGAAGGGCGTGATGTTCCGGCTGTCCAGCGCAACATTCAACGCGGCAAGCGCAAGGCGCGCATCGGCGACCAGCCCAACCTCGGTCTGATAGGACGCGCCAATGACCTCGGGATCGCTGTCGATATGCAGGATGCGGGTGCCTTTCTTCGGGGCACGCCAAAGCTCGGTCGTGACGGATCCGGCGCGGCAGCCGATGAACAGAACCAGGTCTGCCGCATCGACGACGGCCCGCGTTTCGGGAACGCCCCCGTTCGAGCCCACCACACCCAGGCAGTTGCGATGCGTTTCAGGCAAGGAACCCTGGCCCGAAATCGTCGTGGCGACGGCGATGTCCAAACGTTCGACAAAGCGCACAAACGCAGCCTCGCCCCCGGCCAGCACGATGCCGCCACCACAGATGATCAGTGGTGACTTGGCACTGAGAAGCGCGTCAATCAAAGCCGCAACCGCGTCTGGGTCCGGCGCCGCGCGATAAGCGGGAAAGCGGGTGTGCGCGGGGTCGTGCCACAACGCGTCGGGCGCGGCGCTGCCGCGTTGCACGTCGATGGGAAAGCCAAGATGTGCGGCGCCTGGGCGCCCTGTGGTCATGCTGCGAAAGGCGCTGCGGACGGCATCGGGGACCTGATCTGCGTGCTGAATGACCTGCGTCGATTTGGTCAGCGGATGCATAAGCCCGGCCTGATCAAGTTCGGTCAGCGGATAATGCCCACGCGCGCGTGTCCCCACATCAGAGGTGATGGCAAGGATAGGCACAGAGCTTTCCGTCGCCTCAACAAGGCCCGGTAGAATATAGGTGGCGCCGCCGCCCGAGGGGCCTTCGCATACACCCGGCTTGCCGGTGACGCGGGCATAGCCATCGGCCATATAGGCGGCCGAGCGTTCGTCGCGGGTCAGCATGTGCTCGATCCCGTGATCCAGTCGATAAAGCGCATCATAGAAGGGAAGGGTCGTATCGCCGCAGAGGCCGAAGACATGACGGACCTCATAGGCGTCCAACATGCGGACCATGGCCTCGGCTCCGGTGAATGTATTTGTGGTCATCGCGCCCGCCCTTTTGTTGCGATGAGTGTGCCGTGTTTTTCGGGCAGCGCAAGCGGCAGATGGTGTTCGCCTGGGCCGCGTTTGCCCCCGGTCATGCGCCGCGTTACCCGGCGGTCGCCGTGATGAGCAACCAGCCCATACACTCGCTTACCTTCTGAGTGGCCCCAAGGACGTCCCCGGTTTGCCCACCGATCTGCCGTTGTGCAAGACGGCTAAGGGCGAGCGCCGTGATCAGCATGGCAAGCGTAGGCAGAACGGCCTGCGTTAGAAGGGCGATAGTCCCCGTCAGGACAAGTGCTGCGCCCGTTGAACGCCCCCAATCCAGTGTCGCGCCATGGCCCAGACCGTCGCTGCGCGCCGGGGTCAACAGCAGCATGGGCACCAACATCGCCGTGCGGCTTGCGGCGCCGATGGCGACGAAGGCAGCAATATGACCGGCCGTTTCAATGGCGGCTGCTGTCGTACTAATGACAAGGATCAGGGCCAACACACCATAGCTGCCGATCCGGCTGTCGCGCATGATTTCAAGCTTGCGCGTGATCGTGCGCCCACCGCCAAAACCATCGGCGGTGTCCGCCAGCCCGTCTTCGTGCAGTCCACCTGTCAGGATTGCGCCGCAGGACAACGCCAACAGGGCGGCCGC
>JBCCCA010000114.1:0-10344 GCA_039033735.1 Pseudomonadota bacterium | reverse complement strand
CTGGAACCCGGTGAGATCGAGGCGACCTTGCTGGCCCATCCGCAGGTGCGTGAGACGACGGTGCTGCCGGTGGATCGCGCAGGTCAGCGCGCGCTGGTGGCCTTCTTCGTGGCAAGGTTTCCGCGCTCGAACGGTTCGGCGCCAAACTGATCCCAAAGGCAGGCCAGAAAGGCGGTATCGGCATCGCGGTCCGCACGCTTGCGATCGGCGAAGCGTTCACGCGCTGCGATGCGCGTCACGCCGCGTGGGTTGGCTCGCCGAATGGTAAACTGGAAATCTGTTCCCGGCATGCGCCCCGGAAAACCGCGGTGCTTCAGCATGCCAGCACCAGCGCACCCAGCGCATTATTGCGTGCTTTGCGGAACCACGAGCACGACGTCTTCCATACGCTCGGTACAGGCAGCTGCCGATAACAAGACGAAAAAACTGAATATTTTAAGGGAGATCTGCATTTTAGCCCCATGCGGGGGTTCGGTCGGGGCCATGGCCCCGACCAAGAAAGTTCTGACTCAGAACTTCTCCATAACCGGCTCTTCCATGACCATCGGCTCTTCGATGGGCTCTTCCTGCTGAGCGCAGGCAGCGAGAACTGTGAAGAGGCCAAGGGCCAGGAGGGCTTTGAGGGTGTTCGACATGACTGTCTCCTTCGATCCGTCAAGGCCGTATTTTCTGCTCGGCCTTTCCAATAGTCCCGCACGCATACCGCGTACGGCGTGACACTAGCCGACCGAAAACCCGTGTCCAGTAGATAGTTACGGGTGACGGCGGATAGATGCTGATTAACGCATTTCGCCGGATTGTTTCCAGCCCCAACGCCCAATCGGTAAATAATCATGATGCTGTGGCAGGAAAGCTGCACGTGCAAACTCTCGTCAAAGTGGAATGTTGTCGTGCTTTTTCCATGGCGTGGTCACCTTCTTGGTCCGCAAAGACGCAAGAGCCCGAGCCACACGGCGACGCGTGGAATGCGGCATGATCACCTCGTCGATGAAGCCACGTTCGGCGGCACGAAACGGATTGGCGAAATTTGCTTCATACTCGGCGGTGCGTTCGGCGATCTTTTCGGGATCATCCAATTCCGAGCGATACAGTATCTCGGTTGCGCCCTTCGCCCCCATCACGGCGATTTGCGCTGTGGGCCATGCATAATTGAGGTCTCCGCGCAAATGCTTGGAGGACATAACGTCATATGCCCCACCGTAAGCCTTGCGTGTGATCACCGTTACTTTTGGCACAGTTGCCTCACCATAAGCAAACAGCAGCTTCGCGCCGTGTTTGATGACGCCGCCGTATTCCTGCGCCGTTCCGGGCAGGAAGCCCGGCACATCGACGAATGTTAGTAGAGGGATTTCAAAGGCGTCGCAGAACCGTACGAAGCGGGCAGCCTTGCGGCTTGAATCGATGTCCAGAACGCCCGCCAAAACCAGCGGTTGGTTGGCGACGACGCCGACGGTGCGCCCTTCGATCCGGATGAACCCCGTGATGATGTTCGCGGCGAATTCGGCCTGTAGCTCATAGAAATCTCCTTCATCCGCGACCTTCAGGATCAACTCCTTCATGTCGTACGGTTGATTCGGATTTTGTGGGATTAATGTGTCGAGACTTTGATCGATGCGTTCGGAAGTATCGAAAATTGGACGGACTGGCGCTTTGTCGCGGTTGTTGAGCGGTAGGAAATCCACCAAACGCCGAACCTCGCTTAAGGTCTCGATGTCATTTTCAAATGCTCCATCGGCGACCGAGCTTTTGCGCGTATGCGTGGATGCGCCGCCAAGTTCTTCCGCAGTTACAATTTCATTTGTGACGGTTTTCACAACATCTGGGCCGGTGACAAACATGTACGAGCTGTCTTTCACCATGAAGATGAAGTCTGTCATCGCGGGACTATAGACGGCGCCGCCTGCGCAAGGGCCCATGATCACGCTGATCTGCGGCACAACACCTGAAGCCATGATGTTCCGCTGAAAGACCTCGCCATATGCGGCAAGCGATCCGACACCTTCCTGAATGCGGGCGCCGCCGCTGTCGTTCAGACCGATCACGGGCGCGCCGCTTTGAACGGCCATATCCATGATCTTACAAATCTTCAGAGCGTGGGTTTCAGACACAGACCCACCAAGCACTGTAAAGTCCTGGCTGAACACATAGACCATGCGCCCATTGATCGTCCCCCAACCCGTGACAACGCCGTCGCCCGGAAAGCGCTGCTCATCCATGCCGAAATCGGTTGTGCGGTGCGCGACGAACATGTCGAACTCTTCGAACGAGCCTTCGTCCAGCAGCAGCTCGATCCTCTCGCGCGCCGTCAACTTGCCTTTCGCATGCTGCGCCGCGATACGCTTTGCGCCGCCACCTTCGCGCGCACCCGCGCGGCGGTTTTCAAGTTCTGCAAGAATATCGGACATCGCCGCGCCTCCCTAAATCCCGTTCCCGGGTAGCGTGCTGCGGCGCGGCAGGGAAGCAAAACTTTGGATATTTGCAAATTCTGCAAATAGCGAATGCCTATTTTAGCAAATTTGCTAATAGTCTTTTTTGGTCGGGTTTCCCGTTTTCTTCCGCTCCGACCGGGCTTAGGTATGGGCAATGACCACGCAAACGGCGGTTCGGTTTCTGGATCGAACCACACCCCCTCATATCCTGACACTTGTTCTCATGGCCGGACTTGGCGCCATGAATATGAGCGCCTTCCTGCCCTCGCTGCCGCAGATGACCGAACATTTCGGAACGCGGTACGAGTTAATGCAGTTGGCAGTATCCGGATATCTGGCGGTCACGGCAGCCCTGCAACTGGTGATTGGCCCCATTAGTGACAGGTATGGTCGACGGAATGTCATGTTAGTCTGCCAGGCGATCTTCATTCTGGCGACGCTTGGCTGCCTATTTGCACCGACGATCGAAGTTTTTCTTTTCTTTCGCATGGCGCAAAGCACCGTGGCAGCCGGACTGGTCCTGAGCCGCGCCATCGTGCGTGATATGGTGCCGCAAGACGAAGCTGCCTCGATGATCGGATATGTTACGATGGGCATGGCACTGGTGCCGATGGTATCCCCAATGATCGGGGGGGCGCTGGACCAAGCCTTTGGATGGCAATCGGTTTTCTGGTTTTTGACTTTTGGCGGCGCCACCGTCATGGCGCTGTGCTGGGCCGACCAGGGGGAAACAACAAAAGGGGGCGGCGTAGGCTTTCGCCAGCAAGTGCGGGACTATCCCGAGCTTCTGAAGTCGCGCCGGTTCTGGGGCTATGTGTTGTCGGCCGCATTTGCGTCCGGTGCCTTCTTCGCATTCCTGGGCGGAGGTCCTTACGTTGCTTCGACCGTTTTCGGATTGTCGTCGTTCTGGGCAGGTGTCTGCTTTGGGGCCCCTGCGATTGGATACGCCACCGGCAACTACTTTTCGGGACGCTATTCAACGCGGTTCGGCGTGAACTGGATGATCCGCACCGGCGCGATGATCGGGTTCTGCGGCCTGCTTGTCGCGTTAATTCTGACTGCGGTCGGCATCAATTCACCCTTGCTGTTCTTCGGCTTCTGTACCTTCGTCGGCCTTGGAAATGGCCTGGTGATCCCGAACGCCAGCGCCGGCATGTTATCGGTGCGCCCGCATCTTGCCGGAACCGCCAGCGGACTTGGCAGCGCCTTCATGATCGGCGGGGGCGCCGCGCTTTCTGCGTTCGCCGGCAGCGTGATCAACGGTGACAACGCCAGCCTTAAGCTTTTGATCATCATGACCTCGACCCTGCTGCTTGGCTTCCTGTCCATCGTCTATGTCGTCTGGCGGGAACGACAGCTGGAACGGATGGGTTAGCCGCTTTCAACGTTGATTTGTTTGCAGGTTTGCGAGACAGTTTTGCAGATTAACAATTTCGGCAACGCAGCATGGCCACCCAGAAACTGTTTGCGGGCGCAAAGCTCAGGGAAACGCGGCTTCGTCTGGACTTGACGCAAAAGGCATTTGCCGAACGGCTGGGCGTGTCCCTACCCTATCTCAACCAGATGGAACACAATCACCGGCCCGTCTCGTCAGCGGTGATCCTGGCCCTGGTGCAGGAGTTCGACTTTGACGTGAACGAGCTGGCGCTTGGCGACGGCGAACGCTTGGTCTCGGACCTGAGGGAGGCTTTGGCCGACCCGGTCTTTACAGACACCGTGCCCCTGGCAGATTTGCGGTTGATTGCCTCGAATGGACCCGCCTTCGCAAGGGCGTTTCTGTCGTTGCACCGGGCTTATCTTCAAACACAAGAACGGCTCGCCTCACTGGACGAAGCGCTTGGTCAACAAGAGGTGCGCGCCGGCGCCTTGCCCTGGGACGAAGTCCGCGACTTCTTCCACTATTGCGACAACTACATCGACGCCGTGGACCGCGCGGCAGAAAAGTTCAGCGCGGACCGCAGCGTCGATACCGGCATTCACGACACGCTTGCGCAATTAGGGGTCACGATCGAGACAGGCGATCGCAAAGGGGCCCTGCGCGAGTTCGACGAAAGCTCGGGCGTGTTGTGGCTATCGCCCTTTGCCAGCCGCGCCACGCGGCGCTTTCAGGCGCTGCATCAGATTGCGCTTTTGCAATACGGTGACCTGATCGATGCGACTTTGGACCTTGCGCGGTTTCAAAGCGACACCGCCCGCAGCATTGCGAAAGTCGGTTTGGCGAACTACTTCGCCGGCGCCGCCCTGTTGCCCTATGAACGCTTTTTGCACGCGGCGCGTGAAACCCGGCATGATCTTGAGCAACTGGCATTGGCGTTCGGTGCCTCGCTTGAGCAGATTGCGCATCGGCTTTCGACCTTGCAGCGTCCCGGGTCGAAAGGCCTGCCCTTCTTCTTTGTTCGCGTTGATCAGGCCGGAACAATCACCAAGCGCCATTCGGCAACACGGCTGCAATTCGCCCGCTATGGCGGGGCATGTCCTTTGTGGAACGTGCATCGCGCCTTCGAGATGCCCGGACAGTTCCTGCGACAGCTGGCGGAAACGCCGGACGGGGTGCGATATCTCTGCCTGGCCCGCGAAATCGCAGCGCCCGTCGGCGGCCCCGCCTTCCGCGGGCCGGTTCGGCGTTTTGCCATCGCGCTTGGCTGCGAGATCGCCCATGCGGGCGATGTGGTGTACGCCGACGGACTGGATCTGAAGGACAGTTCAGGTTTTGAACCAATCGGGATTTCGTGTAGGATTTGCGAACGCCGTGACTGCCATCAACGCTCGGTGCCACCGCTGGAACGTGCATTGAAGGTATCGCAAACCCGACGAAACATCTTGCCCTATGAGGTGACCGGATAAATGCTAACGACGTTGATCTTTGTTTTGTCGACAAGCTACATCGCCTGGTACCTGGAAAAACACGAGATCGCGGCGGTCTATCCTTTCGACGAAACCTATGCGACGCCCGCGCAAGCCGGCGCGCAGGGCTTGACGGAAGCCACGGTCGAGACGCAGGACGGCGCACGTTTGATCGTGTGGCGCGCCGAGGCCGCGGCCGACCACCCGACGGTCATCTACTTTTCAGGCAATGCGGGGGCCTTGAAGGACCGCGCCCCAAGGCTTGCCCAGATTTCTGCCGAAGGTTACGGCGTTATCGCGCCTGCATACCGGGGCTCCAGCGGCTCGACCGGCGCACCCGAGGAAGCAGTGCTGGTGTCGGACGCGATTGCACTTGCCGAAGGTCTGCAGGGCGATGTCATATTGTACGGCGAAAGCCTTGGCGCAGCGATTGCCATCCGGCTTGCGGCTGACGGCATTGGACAAGCCGTTGTTTTGGAGGCGCCGTTCACATCTCTCGGTGACCTTGTTGCCGCGCAATTCCCAACCGAGGACTTGACCGGCATCCTGACCCAAAGGTGGGACAGTCTGTCGTTGATGAGCGCGCTGTCGCAGCCCCTGATGGTGATCCACGGCGAAACCGACCGCGTGGTACCGCACCGGATGGGTCGCGCGATTTTCGAAGCAGCCGGATCGACGGACAAAACGTTCCTTTCCGTTTCAGAACAAGGTCATAATGGCCTTTGGACCGACGCGGTGCGTTCGGATATTTTCGCGTTTCTTCAGCGTGATTTCCGCGAGTAGGCTCTAATGA
The DNA here is from genome assembly GCA_039033735.1 of Pseudomonadota bacterium. Lineage (GTDB taxonomy): Bacteria > Pseudomonadota > Alphaproteobacteria > Rhodobacterales > Rhodobacteraceae > JAJDOD01. The sequence continues at coordinate 4,278 of JBCCCA010000114.1, read as the reverse complement.
AGACGCCGCTTGGCACTGGCTTGCGTCACGTCCTCGATCGCAGCCTCGATCAGGTCAAGGCACGGCGGGGTTGAAAACCGGTGGTCTGCCCCTTTTACAAGGGTCACCTGTACGTCACGGCCTTTCACATGATTGAAAAGTCGCAGCGCCGTCTCAACCGGGATGGCGTCATCTTCTGTTCCGTGAAGAATCCGCATCGGGCACGAGATCGAAAGCGGGTCTGAAAAGATCAGGTTGCGGCGCCCGTCCTCGATCAGGTCGCGGGTAATCCTGTAGGGTTGAGCGTCATACGGGCTTTGAACGTCAACAGCTCCTTCGGACGCCAACGCCGCCCGCGTTGCTGTGTCAAACCCGGCCCAATATCGGTCTTCGGTAAAATCCGGCGCGCCCGCGATCGTTACGATACCCGCAATTTGCTCGGGATGTTGGCGCGCAAGAAGACAAGCAATCCATCCGCCCATCGACGAGCCGACCAAAACCTGCGGGCCGTCGGTAACGCCGCTGATGATCGTGGCTGCGTCGCGGGTCCACGTGGTGATGGTGCCATCTTCAAATCGGCCCGAAGACGCGCCGTGCCCTGAGTAATCAAAGCGAAGAAAGGCACGGTCCTGTTTCTGGGCCCAAGCTTCCAGGTGAAGCGCCTTGGTTCCGTCTTTGTTGGAATTGAATCCACTTAGAAAAACCACGCCGGGTCCGTGCCCGGGGCTTTGATCATAGGCAAGGCGATGCGTTTCATGAGAGAAGTGTGTTTCTGCCATCGGTCGACCTAATTTAGCGCATCTGACCGAAACGAACAGCCTTAGTGCGCCTGCGACCTAGCCACCGACATATCCGCGCTTCGGGCGGTAGAAGACCTTTTGATTGTGCAGGCGCCCCAGAAGGTCCTTGACCGCGCGCATTTTTCGGCCTGTCTCGAGCGTTGCATCGGGCTGAGATGCAAGGGCCTTAATCTCGGCACGCAATGCATCTTCGATCAGGTCCATCTCGTTCAGATCGATTTCAAAAGTGTCGTTGAAGGCCGTCATCTCGTGTTCCCAGTTCGATTGGTTTAACAAAACATGCGATACGAAATACAAATGTCAAGTCTAAGGCCATGATTTTATGTGCATACTTCGGTATGCCGTCTAGCAATTTTGGGTCCAAGCTGCGGAAGATATTGACAGCCTGGCTGTCATCGCGCATGCCCACGCCACATACTTGCAACCGGGCGTTCCGTGGGCGCCAAACCGACGAGGAGACAGTCTGATGTCCCAGATTTCCCTTACATTTCCTGATGGCAACGCGCGCGAATTCGCGGCGGGTGTGACCCCAGCCGAGGTCGCTGCCGATATTTCGTCGTCGCTGGCGAAAAAAGCCATTGGTGCAAGCGTCGACGGCGCGGCTTGGGATTTGGCGTGGCCCATCGAAGCAGATGCCAAGATTGCGATCCACACCATGAAGGACGAGGCCGAGGCGCTTGAACTGATCCGCCACGACTTTGCTCATGTCATGGCGCGGGCGGTGCAGGAGATTTGGCCAGACGTCAAAGTCACCATCGGGCCTGTGACCGAGCATGGCTGGTTCTACGACTTTGACCGCGCCGAGCCATTCACGCCCGAGGATCTTGGCCAGATCGAAGCCAAAATGAAGGCCATCATAAATGCACGCGATCCCGTCCGCACCGAAGTCTGGTCGCGCGACGACGCGCGTGCATTCTATGAAGCCAATGCCGAACCTTACAAAATGGACCTGATCAATCGCATTCCGGGCGATGAGCCGATCCGAATGTACTGGCATGGCGATTGGCAGGATCTGTGTCGCGGTCCGCATTTGCAGCATACCGGGCAATTGCCCGCAGATGCGTTCAAGCTGATGGGCGTTTCGGGCTCACACTGGTTTGGCGACACATCCAAGAACTTACAACGAATTTCTGGTGTTGGCTTCCGCAACCGCGACGACCTGAAGGCATATATGACCTTCCTTGAGGAAGCCGAGAAACGGGATCACCGCCGTCTTGGCCGCGAAATGGACCTGTTCCATATGCAGGAAGAAGCGCCGGGTCAGGTATTTTGGCATCCGAATGGCTGGTCGATATACACCAATCTGCAGGACTATATGCGCCGCAAGCAGCGGGCGGGCGGCTATCGCGAAATCAACACACCGCAGGTTGTGGATCGCAAACTTTGGGAGGCGTCCGGCCACTGGGAAAAGTATCAGCACCACATGTTTCTGGTCGAAGTTGACGAAAGCCGGGACGGTGAAAGTGACGACGCAGGGACGCGCAACCATGATCAAACCCGCATCAACGCGCTGAAACCCATGAACTGCCCGTGCCATGTGCAGGTCTTCAATCAGGGCCTAAAGTCGTATCGCGATTTGCCTTTGCGGCTGGCCGAGTTCGGCTCGTGCGCGCGTTTCGAACCGTCGGGCGCCCTGCATGGGATCATGCGCGTGCGTGGCTTCACGCAAGACGATGCGCATATCTTCTGCACAGAAGATCAAATTCAGGCGGAATGCGCGCGGTTCATCGACTTTCTGGCAGACATATACAGCGAACTTGGATTTCCGGATTTCGAGATCCGCTTTGCAACACGCCCCGAGAAACGTGTGGGATCAGAGGAAAGCTGGGACCACGTGGAAGGCGCTCTTGAAAACGCCATCAAAGCGGTTGGGCGCGACTATGTGCTTGAACCGGGCGATGGTGCCTTTTACGGACCCAAGCTGGATTTCTATCTGACGGATGCGATTGGCCGCGTCTGGCAATGCGGGACGTTCCAAGTGGACCCCAACCTGCCCGAGCGGCTGGGGGCGAGTTACATTGCGGCTGATGGGGAAAAGCACCGGCCGTATATGCTGCATCGCGCTTGCCTGGGCTCGTTCGAACGCTTCATCGGCATTCTCATCGAAGAACATTCTGGCAAACTGCCGTTCTGGCTTGCCCCACGGCAGGTCGTGGTGGCGTCGATTGTGTCTGACGCTGATCCCTACGTCACTGAAGTCGTGGAAGCACTGACCGCAGCAGGTGTGCGGGCAGAAGCTGATTTGCGCAACGAAAAGATCAACTACAAGGTGCGGGAACATTCCGTGGGCAAGGTCCCGGTGATCTTGGCAATCGGTCAACGCGAAGTCGACGAGCGGACCGTGACCCTGAGGCGGCTGGGAGAAAAAGCGACACGCACACTAACTTTGGGTGAGGTTTTGGCCGATCTCGGGCGTGAAGCCCTGCCCCCGGACTTGATCTGACGGACGTTGCAAGACGCGCTGGGAGGAGGGTCAATTTGACAATGTCAGGCGATACCACCCTCTTTGGTGGTGCGTCTTACTTTTGCTTTGTTGCAAGAATTCGCTCATTTTGAATTGCTGTCAAAGGCGGAAGTATGTGTTAAACTACGTTTTTACAGAGAATTGGTAGCGCGGCGTTCGAATGAATGTTTCAGGAACTAACGTCGTCGTCAGCACACGCAGCCGTGAATGGCATGTTAAGACAAACATACGCACATTCGCCTCGTGATGCAGGAAAAGCCTGCCATCGAAAACATAGATCAAACTGACAAGGACACTTGCCAAATGTCGAACATGAAAACCAACCTCGCCGTCGCTGGTGCCGTTGCAGCCGCACTGACCGCCTCTCTGTCCGCCCCAGCTCATGCTCAAGCCAAAGAAAAGTGCTTTGGCGTTTCGCTGGCTGGAAAGAATGACTGTGCCGCAGGCCCGGGCACCACGTGCGCTGGCACATCCACTGTAGACTACCAAGGCAATGCCTGGACATTGGTCGACGCTGGCACCTGCACCGACTTCGAACTGCCGGCAATGGCAGATGGCACGGAACGCAAAGGTTCGCTCGAAGAGCTGGACCGCGACCTGCCGGCATAAGATCCTGACGTCCGCGGCGCCTTCGCTTTGGTCGGAGGCGCCGTGTTTATTTGAGGCCACACATGCTGGATGCATCCGCCCCTCGTTTTGACCGTCTGCCGCATGCGCCGGGCGTCGGGTACAAGCCACAACATTTCAGCGACTTGTTGGAGAACCCGGGTTGCGTTGCGTGGTTGGAAATCCACGCCGAGAATTACATGGGCGATGGGGGCCGACCGCTTGCGCAGCTGCGCCATCTTGCAGAACGTTTTGCGATTTCAGTGCATGGTGTAGGGCTGTCGATCGGTGGCGAGGGCCGCCTTGATCCAGAACACCTTGCGCGCCTGAAGCATCTTGTGGGCTGGGTGCAGCCCGCCAGTTTTTCCGAACACCTGGCCTGGTCCACCCACGACGCGGCGTTTCTGAACGACCTTCTTCCCCTGCCCT
>JBCCCA010000113.1:0-10388 GCA_039033735.1 Pseudomonadota bacterium | reverse complement strand
GGCGAGGATCAGGGACGTTTGTTATGACCTTGCTTGGCGTATCGAATGCGGCGGGCGGGGGTCATACAGATGCGCTTACCAAGGCGATCCATGACAATCCGGCGCACATCCGGCTGGAGTGCGCGCGGTGAGGTCCAGCTTTGTAGAACGGGCTTTCACACGCGCCGATGGCACCTATCTGTTTGCCCGGTGGGGGCGGCCGATTGCCCCGGTTGTGTTCGGTGTCGACGATGCGACATTGGGGATTGTGAAAGGTGCCATCGAAGCGGTGGTGGCCCTTGCCGGGCACAAGATGACCGAGGTCGATCCCGAACTTGGGGTCAACCTGCTGGTCTTCTTCATTTGCGACTGGGATGAATTGCCTGCAACACCGGACCTGGATCGCCTGTTGCCCGAGTTGCCCGAATTGGTGGCGCGGTTGAAGGCTGCGGATGCAAACCAGTATCGGGCGTTCCGGTTCGATCCGGACGGTGCGATCAAAGCAGCCTTTGTTTTTGTGCGTATGGACAAGGCGCTGGCCGATATTCCAGCCGAGGATCTTGCGTTGGCGCAGGCGGCCCAGACCATCCTTCTTTGGTCGGACACTGCGTTCATGGACCGGGGGCCGCTTGCGACGGTCGGAGAGCGTGTGATCCTGAACCCCGAGGTCGCCGGTGTGATCCGCGCTGCCTATGATCCGGTGATGCCAGCTGTGGCCACCGACCCCAGCCACGCGCTGCGGTTGGCGGCGCGCGTGGGTGTTGGACCTAGTTAACTGTCTCTGCGCAGGCCCGGTTCGAAACGTCCTGGCGCGCGGTTTAGGTTCGTGGTTCCGTCTCGGGCACAACGGGATCGCTCACGCCTACGGTGCCGTTTTCAAGGATATCGGCGCGCAGGCCGCCGCGGTGCACGAGGCCGCGCAGGGTTCCTGGCGGTGTCGTCTTCTGCAACCACGAACAGGGTTCGGCCAGCCGTGATCCCCGACACAGTATTCCCCCCACCCGAAACGGCTTCCCGATGAGTGCGTTTAGGTCGATACCGCGCGTCACAATGTTGCGCCGCGCTTCGACAACCGGCATCTTGATCCCGAAATCCTGGGCCAGCATTTCGATCGCTTCTGCTTCGATCAGGGTCAGCGCTTGTCCCCAACGGTTCTCGCTTTGAAAATGGCCGGTCCCAAGGGCATAGCGATCGCCTTCCAATCCGACCCCCGCGATAAGATTGGCGCTTTGCAACGTTTCGCCCGGTGCGCCTGAGGCGCCAAAGCGGTAGATCGCCTCGACCGTGCCACGCTTTGCCAGACGCGAGTGCAGGGCAAGGGCAGGCGGCGCGATGACCCATCCCTCGACCAAATCCTGGGTCCCCGGGGTCACACCTTCCGGCACCCATGCAACGCCGGATGGTGTGCCGGCCATCACGACATACCCATCGCCATCGGCCAGCTGTCCGATCCACCAGCCGGCCCATTGAAACCTGTGCGGGTCGCGAACCGGGACAAGTGCAAGGTTCTGTGTGCCCAGCCAATAGCCAAGGCCCGTCAGCCCAATATCGCTGGCCGAGGCGGGGATATCTTCAAGCTTGGCCCCAAGGATTTCGGCAAGGCACATCGCAAAGGTCTTGTTCGCGCGGGACCGCAATGTGTCAGTGTGGTAGGATCGAGCCATCTTTGGTCGCCTTTCGATTGGTGTTCGCAGTCTGGGCGCCAAACGCGACCCGCGACCCTTTTCTCTTGCGTGGGTTGAATTGCCAAGATGCTGTCGGTGCGCGTGCAACGAAACATCCTTGCAAGCGGCTGGACCTTCGGCATCTGCTCCTGCATCGTCGCGCCATGACCCACCGTTTTGCCGTTCGCGTATACTATGAAGACACTGATCTTGCCGGGATTGTTTATTACGCCAACTATCTCAAATTCATCGAACGGGCGCGGACCGAATGGGTGCGCACGCTTGGTATCGACCAGGCCGCTCTCAAGCGTGACGAGGGCATTGTCTTCGCCGTGCGCCGGGTCGAGGCAGACTATCTTTCGCCTGGCGAATTTGACGACGTTTTGACGGTTGAAACCGTGCCAGTCCAGATCGGTGGTGCGCGGATCGTGTTGTCCCAAACCGTCACGCGCGGCGATCAGGCGCTCTTCCGCGCGACGGTCACGCTTGCTGCTTTGATGGACAACGGCAAGCCTGCGCGGCTCTCAAAGGCACTGCGCGCAACATTCAGCGCAGAATAAACCAAAGAAATAGGCGGGTCTGCGCCGTTTTGGCTTGGATTTCCGCCGTGTTGTTCTTGGCAATCTGCCCTTCCCTCGGGTATTCTTTCGGTCAAACGAGGGACCCGAACGACAAAAGCATAAGGGTCAGAGAGAGCAGGAAGATGGAAACCGAAGCCCTTGCCGCGGCGGCGCATGCCGATTTTTCGATGTGGGCGCTATTCTGGCGCGCCACGTTTACTGTCAAACTCGTGATGATCGTGCTGGTGGTCGCCTCGGTCTGGGGTTGGGCCATTATCATCGACAAGTTTCGCCAATACGCGCGCGCGCGCCGGGAAAGCGCACGTTTCGAAGGCCAGTTCTGGTCGGGCGAACCGTTGGATTCATTGTTTGACGAGATTGGGCCAAGCCCCGAAGGACGGACTGAACGGGTGTTTGCGGCCGGCATGACCGAATGGCGTCGGTCCCATAAACAGGATGGCGAAATGATTGGCGGTGCGCATGTGCGGATTGACCGGTCCATGGATGTGGCTATTCAGAAGGAAGCCGAAGCGCTACAAAAGGGTCTGCCCTTGCTTGCGACCATCGGTTCGACGGCACCGTTTATCGGCTTGTTCGGTACAGTTATCGGGATCATGAACGCGTTCATCGAAATTGGTCAAAGCCAAAGCACCAATCTGGCTGTGGTCGCACCTGGTATCGCCGAAGCGCTTTTGGCCACCGGGCTTGGTCTGCTGGCTGCGATTCCGGCGGTCATTTTCTTTAACAAACTGTCATCGGATAGTGATCGGATCATCGGCAGCTATGAAAGTTTCGCAGATGAATTTGCCACCATCCTGTCACGGCAACTGGATCAACGCTGATGGGCGCTGCACTACAACAGGCTGATCCGGAACGTGGACGTCGGCGGCGACGTCGGCGAAACCGCCCCATGTCCGAAATCAACGTCACACCATTCGTCGACGTGATGATGGTCCTGCTGATCATATTCATGGTTGCCGCACCACTGACCACCGTTGGCGTGCCGGTAGAACTGCCCCGCACCGCGGCCACCAGCCTGCCGTCCGAGCAGGAGGAACCCTTGGCCGTCACGCTGACCGCCGAGGGCGGTGTGCAAATCCAGACCACCGAAGTGGCCGAGACCGAAATCGTGCCACGCTTGCGCGCCATTCTGGCCGAACGCGGGTCGGACCGGGTTTTCCTGCGCGCCGACGGATCGATCCCCTATGCCCGTGTCGTTCAGGTCATGGGCGCGCTGAATGCAGCTGGTATTACCAATATTGGTCTGGTGACCGATACGGGCGGCCCCACGCTCGACGGGGGCTAAGGCGTGCAGCTTGGCTGGACAGTTTCCGGGGTAGGGCATGTGGCCCTGTTTCTGGCTCTGCTGTTTGGCGGGCTGTTTCGGGGTGACAACATTCCCGAAGCGATCAGCGTCTCGGACGTGGCCATCATCTCGGAAGAGGAGTTCGCCGCACTTGCCTTGCCGGGCGCTTCGCCCGAGCCGCAGACCGACGCACCCGAAGTGACGCCGCCCGCAGAAAGCGAGACACCGCCCGAGACCCCAAGCGAAGACAGCGCGCCCACGCTTCCCGAGGCCAGCGAGGTCGAAGAACCCGAAACGCCGCAGGAACCTGACCTTGCGGTGCCCGATCCCCTTCCCGAAGCTGTCGCCGTCGATACTGCGCCACCGGTTCAGGTCGCGCCGTCCGAACAGGATGGGACATCGCTGGAACGTGACGCCGTGGCGGCCCCTGCGCCCCGCGTCGCGGCGGTCCCACAGGTTGCCCCACCGCCCGATGTCGAAACCGCGCCCGATGTCGTGCCTGACACAGCGCCCGACCCGGTGCCCGAAGTGGCCCCCGAGCCCGAACCCGAGGAACCGGCCGCCCCGGAAGCTGCAAGCGACCGGATCGTGACCGAGGCAGAAGAAGAACAGACCTATGCGCCGGCAAGCTCGATGCGGCCCCGGTCGCGTCCGGCCCGGCCTGTGCGTCAGGCGGAAACAGAACCTGAACCCGAGGCCGAGCCCGAACCGCAGGCGGCGCCAGAGAACACTACCGATGACGCCGTCGCGGCTGCCCTGTCCGAAAACGAAACCCAATCCGAAGCACCTGCGCGCAGTGGTCCACCGCTGACCGGTGGCGAACGCGAAGGACTGCGGGTCGCGATCAGCCGCTGCTGGAATGTTGGCAGCCTTTCGACTGATGCGCTTGGAACGACCGTCGTTGTTGCGGTCGAGATGGAACAAACCGGGCGGCCGATCACCGGCTCGATCCGGCTTGTCACGTCCTCGGGTGGGTCGGCGACAGGTGAGCGGCAGGCGTTCGAAGCCGCGCGCCGGGCCATCATTCGGTGTGGCACGCAGGGCTTTGGTTTGCCGGCGGAAAAATACGATCAGTGGCGTGAAATCGAAATGACGTTCAACCCGGAAGGGATGCAGTTCAGATGATATGGCTTAGCAAGGCGGAAAATAGGAACCTGCCGCAACGATTTTCGGGACGGGAATCGAAGCGGCGTACGGGCGGCGTTCTGCGGGTAAATTGGATGGAGACCAAAGTCATGAAAACCTTCCTTGTTCTGGTCCTTGGCATGTGCCTGGCTGCAGCAAGTCACGCGCAGGAACGATCTGGCCCGCTTCGGATCGAGATCACCGAGGGCGTCATCGAACCCGTCCCCATCGCCGTCGCGCCCTTCATCGCCGAAAACGCGGCAGCGGCGGATTATGCGCGCGAGATCACGGGCGTGGTGTCGTCCGACCTGACAGGAACAGGCTTGTTCCGCGATTTGCCCCGCGAGGCCTATATCAGCCAGATCACCGATTTTAACGGCGATGTCGCCTATGCCGACTGGAAGGCAATCAATGCCGAAGCCCTTATTGTTGGCGCGGTAACACTGACGTCGGACAATCAACTGCTGGTCAAATTCCGACTGTTCGACATCTTTACCGGTCAGCCTTTGGGCGATGGTTTGCAATTTGCGGGCGCCACCAATTCCTGGCGGCGGGTGGCGCATAAGGTCGCCGATCAGGTCTATGCGCGCATCACGGGCGAGGATGGCTATTTCGACAGCCGCGTCGTCTTCGTCGAGGAGACGGGCCCGAAAAACGCGCGTCAAAAGCGGTTGGCCATCATGGATTACGACGGCGCAAATGTGCAGTACCTGACCGACAATGCGTCGATCGTGCTGGCGCCACGCTTCTCGCCCACGGGCGACCGTGTGCTCTACACAAGTTACGAAACCGGCTTCCCGGCGATTTATGAGCTTTCAGTCGGTGCCGTCCAGAAACGTGGATTGTCGACACTGGATGCCGAGGCGATGACCTTCGCGCCGCGCTATGCCCCGGACGGGCGCACCGTGGTGTATTCCGAGGCGCGCGGCGGCAATACCGACATCTTCAAGCTGGACCTCGCCAGTGGCGAGCGGCAACGCCTGACCAACGCGCCATCGATTGAAACGGCCCCGTCCTTTTCGCCTGACGGCAGTCAGATCGTGTTTGAAAGCGACCGGTCCGGCAATCAGCAGCTTTACGTGATGAGCGCGAATGGCGGCGAACCGACGCGGATCAGTTTCGGGCAAGGCCGTTATGGGACGCCAGTGTGGTCACCGCGCGGCGATTTCATTGCCTTTACCAAGCAGAACGCGGGCCGGTTTCATATCGGTGTCATGCGCACAGATGGCTCGAATGAGCGGCTGCTGACGGCGTCGTTCCTGGATGAGGGCCCAACCTGGGCGCCTAATGGCCGGGTGCTGATGTTCACCCGCGAAAGTGCGGGCGCCGACGGTCAGCCAGCGTTGTTCAGCGTCGACATCTCGGGTCGAAACCTGCGGCGTGTGCCAACAGCCACCGCCGCTTCGGACCCCGCGTGGTCACCATTGTTGCCATAATGTGGACAAAACCTCCGTTTACAAAGTGATTGTATTTGGAGGAGAGAGCTATGGCACGCCACGCGCTTCTTGTCGCTTTTTTGGCCAGCACCCTCGTTGCGGGGGCAGGCAAAGCGAATGCCGACACGCTGCAAGACCGGATCGCGGCCGCGCCGGACGGGTCTTTCGAAGCAGGCACATACCAGACGCTGGCATCGCTGGAGCGCCTTTTGCAGGGCATGCAGCAATACGGTATCGGGCAGGGCTTTGGTCAGTTCATGGGAGTTCGCGGGCGCGACCTGGTGAACACGCGACCCGATACGCGGGCGCCGGACACGTTCCGCACACTCCTTGACACGTTCCTCGACGATCTGGACGCCGCACGCACGACGCTGGGTGAGACGACACCGGATACGGCCGAGCCGTTTGTTGCAGACATCGGATCGCTATGGGTCGACATCAATCGGAATGGTCAGGAAGACGCGACCGAAGGTGCGGCGCGGGTTCTGGCCATGGCGTTGCCGCAGCGTCGCGGCCAGGCTGATGTGCCCGACGCACCGATCGAGGTGCGGTTCGACGGTGCCGACCACGCCTGGCTCACCGCCTATACCCATGTGATGTCGGCAACGGCCAACATGGTTCTGGCCTTTGACCCGACGCCGATCTTCGCGGACCTTCTGGCAGGTGAATCGCAGCTTGCCGATCTGCCGACGATCGAGAACACATATGACCCCGAGGCATTGCAGGCGGAGATTGACCGATTGAAAGTCGAGCAGGATCGCCTGAAAGCGCTTGCCAACGAGATTGGGGAACGTCGTGCGCCGCTCAGTGAACGCCTTCGCGCACTGTCCGGTGAAATTCGGCAAGCCGAGGATGACACGACCAAGGCCACCTTGCAGGCAGAACGTGACGCACTGAACGATCGCCTTCGAAACGACCCCGCGCTGGATCAACGCGCTGTGTCCAGAAGCCTACGCTTTACGCGCCAGCAAATGAACGCCATCGAAGCGAAACTGCCCCGCGATCCAAGTGATCCGCGCGCAGAAATGCGCGCCGCGCAGATGGCACAATTCAACGAACCACGAAATGCAATCTATGCCCTGATAAAGGCACTTGAGCAGCAACCGGATGGCGACCGGCTGGCACAAGCCGAAAGGCACTGGCGCGAGATGCTTCGCCAGAACCGGTTGTTCTGGGACCTTGTCGCGCAGGAAACGGACAATGACCGCGAATGGGTCCCGAACGCGACACAGACCAGCGCGCTCGGGCTTCAGGTGACGCAAGACGTCGCGGATGCATGGCAAGCCGTTCTGGCAGACGGCGAAGCGCTGTTGGACGGCCGCTTGCTGATCCGGCATCCCCTGTTGCCCGAGGATGTGGGCGTCAGCGTTGCCAGGTGGCTTGAGGACCCCACCCCACTCGACATTGCCGGTTGGGTCCACGGGCGCGCGGCCTATCCCTATCTTGCGCGTGGTCCTATGATGACCGCCGAAAGCTGGCTGGAACTTCAGCGGTTGACCGGCGGAAACGGTATGGGCTTCGCAATCTTTCTGAACTGAGAGTTCAAGGTGGCGGGAGCCGTGGTGCGCATTCCCCTGCGGATGCGCATCGACGGTCCCGCCGCGCCGCCACTGATCCCCGAAGAGTGTCCCAACAGGGCGGCGTATTAGTTGAGCGCCATCCGGCGCACAGTCGAGAGGATGTCAGGCCACCAGTCGAAGCGGTACGCCACGACCAGAAATCATACCTAACGCGGTCATGCGGCCAAGGGTTTGGTAATACGCATCCTTTTCTGACAACTCGGACAGGGACAACACGGCGCCTGGAGAATCAAACGCCGGGTCTTGCCTGTCCGAGCGCACGACAAGACTGCCATGCATATGTCCAAGGCTTGGCAAATCCCAAAGCCGTTCCGCTAAAATACGGGCAGTCTGCTCGGGCGCGCTGACAACCAGACGCGGTCCTGCATGAATACCCTTCATCGAAAAAAGAGGGGGGCTGAGATGGTCCGTCGCCTGCGACGGGCTCAGCAAATATGTGTGTGGTTCAATCATGGCGGTCATGTAGGGAATTGACGCGCGTAAATCACGGGGAAACCCGCGTCACTTTTCCCCCAATGACGCAGCGTTACGTTTTTTCCAGCCACCAAACCTGTTCAGAGGGATAGTCTCGCGCCCAATCAGCGGTGGTCGAAAAGGATGTTCCTTGATCTGTGTCACGGGCATACAACTCGCGGTAATCGGTCACCCGGAAGCCCACATCGCGGAACAGAGCGAACCAACTTGCGATGGGACGATTGAACTCGATACCGCCCGGATCGATCTCGACCTCGGTCCAATCCAGCCGCCCGAGATCGCGGTAGGAGCGATGAAATACCCGCTGGGTGACGTCTCCGTTCAAAGGTGTGGCGACCATGGCCAGTGGATGGTTGCCTAGAAAAGACAGTCGACCGCCGGGGCGCAGCAAACGGTGCGCTTCGCGCAGCCAGAGTTCGGGATCGCACCAAATCGCAGCACCGTATTCCGAAACAGCAAAGTCGAAGCTTTTGTCGGCAAGCCCGGTGTCTTCGGCATTGCCTTCCAGAAAGGTGATGTCGGCACAGTATTCGGCTGCCAGCCGCCGTGCGGTTTGTAATTGGCGGTCCGAGATATCGATCGCCGTAACCTGTGCGCCGCGCCGTGTCATCCACCCGGAAACATAGCCAGTGCCGCAACCAAGCTCGATCGCCGTCAGGCCGGTCATATCGCTCGGCAGAAGCGGGGCATCTGTATTGGGCGTTCCCCAGATGCCCCATTGGGGCGTTTCACAGGCCCAAAGTCGCTCACCGGCCCGAACCCACTCGTCGGCCATCCCGTTCCAATAGCTGCGATTGACGGCCACATGGGTCACGTCGGTTTCTCCGTTGGCGTGTTATTGCTTAACACAATCGTGACCGGCATGTCTTCGCCAAGCGCGGCTTGGCGCATTTGCCCCGTTTCCAAGGCCTCGAAGCGGTGATAATTTAAACGGCAAGAGCAGAAAAACACACCACAGGTGATGAAGATGACATTCTTAAAGACAGCCCTTCTTGTATCCGTGCTTGCGCTTGGCGCATGTACCAATGCCGACCGGTTTGGATCGGGCGGTGATGGCGCCGGTGCCAATGGCAGCTTGGCCGGCTCGGCCAGCGACCCGACCTCGCCCGCCTTCTTCAACGAAACGATTGGAGACCGCATCCTGTTTGCCGTCGACCAGTCGACCTTAACGCTTGATGCCCAGCAGGTGCTGGACGGGCAGGCGCAGTGGCTTTTGACGAATGGCGAGTATTCCGCCCTGGTCGAAGGGCATGCCGACGAACAGGGCACCCGCGAATACAACCTTGCTCTTGGCGCACGCCGTGCCTCGGCCGTGCAGAATTACCTGATTTCCAAAGGGGTTGCACCCGGTCGCCTGCGCACGATTTCCTATGGCAAGGAACGCCCGATCGAGATTTGTTCGGATGAGCTTTGCTATGCCCAAAACCGCCGCTCGGTCACAGTGATCACCGCAGGCTCGGGCGTCTGAACCGGAGAACACCCATGCGACGTATTCTTTTTGCCTGTCTGATGCTGGCGACGCCCGCCGCTGCACAGGACGACCAGACGCTGGCGGATATCCGGCAGGAACTGACGTTCGTTTACGTCGAAATGCAGAAGCTCAAGCGGGAACTGTCGACGACAAGCGGGGTGAACGCCAACCTTGCAGGCACGAACGCGCTGGCGCGGCTAGATGCGATGGAGGCGGAATTGCAGCGGCTGACGGCGGCAACCGAACGGCTGACGAATCGCATCGATGCCGTTGTCGCCGATGGCACCAACCGGGTCGGCGACCTGGAGTTTCGGCTCTGCGAGCTGGAGGCCGGGTGCGATATCGGGTCGCTTGGCGATACGCCAACGCTGGGCGGGGGAGCGTTGCCCGCCGCAACCGGGGGCGGCACGAACCTGGCTGCGGCACCCGCGGCAGCAGCGCCCAGCGGCGAGGGCGGGTTGGCCGACAATCTGGCGGATCTGGGCGGGGTCGAGTTGGCATTTGTCGAGAAAGAGGATTTCGAGCGCGCCAAGGCAAGCTTTGATGACGGGAATTATGAAGGTGCCGCCGAACAGTTTCAGCAGTTTACCGACACGTACCAGGGCGGGCCGTTGACCGGGTTGGCCCATCTGATGCGCGGGGAAAGCCTGTCGAAGATGGGTTTGAACTCGAGTGCCGCTCAGGCGTATCTGGAAAGCTATTCGGGCACACCCAATGGGGCGACATCGTCGTTGGCACTTCTGAAACTTGGAGTATCGCTTGATCAGATCGGCCAGCGCGAGCAGGCCTGCAT
>JBCCCA010000112.1:0-10456 GCA_039033735.1 Pseudomonadota bacterium | reverse complement strand
TCTGATTGTCGGCGGCGGCTATCTCGCGTGCGAATTCGCCTGCATCCTTAACGGACTTGGGGTGAAGGTCACACAGTATTACCGCGGCGCACAAATCCTCCGGGGTTTCGATGAAGAAGCGCGCGGGTTGATTGCCGAGATGATGCGCGAACAGGGGATCGACCTGCATGTCGGGACGAATATCGTCGATATGTGGCCCGGCGATCAGGACGAGGGAGCCGTCGCAATGGGGGCGCCCGCCGCCGAACGCAGTGCCGATGTCGCCACCGAACCGGGCCCTGTCACAGTCAAAGCGACAAACGGCAACACAACTCGTTTCGACCGTCTGTTCTTTGCAACCGGCCGCGCGCCCAATGCGAAGGGGCTTGGTCTGGAAGAACTCGGCGTCAAGATCAATCGACGCGGCGCGATCGAGGTTGATGAATTTAGACAAACCGCCGTGCCCTCGATCTATGCAATCGGCGATGTGACCGACCGTATCCAATTAACCCCTGTCGCCATCCGCGAAGGCATGGCGTTCACCGAAACGGTTTTCGGAAATAACCCGACAGCGGTGGATCATGAAAACGTCGCGTCGGCCGTGTTCACTCAGCCCGAGCTGGGCACTGTCGGTCTGACCGAGGAACAAGCCCGCGAACGAGAAGAGATTGAGGTCTATTGCACATCGTTTCGTCCGATGCGCACCGCGTTCGTCGGTAATCCGCATCGCGTTCTCTTCAAATTGATCGTATCCCGGGCCACGCGGCAGGTTCTTGGCTGCCATATCGTCGCAGATGCGGCGGGCGAATTGATCCAGATGGTTGGTATTGCAGTGAAAGCTGGCCTGACGAAAGAGGACTTCGACCGCACTGTCGCGGTGCACCCGACGATGTCGGAAGAGCTGGTGACAATGCGTGAACCGGTGAGAACTGCTTGAAAATAGACGCTGGAAACTACAGTTAGCACAACAAGACACAATAAATGGACAAGGACGCAAACAGCCATGGCCAATAACGGTGGCGGCCCCTGGGGTGGCGGCGGCGGAAATCGCGGGAATGGGGACGATCGACGTCCCGGACGACCCGGACAAGACGGCCCGCAGATCCCCGAGATCGACGAGATTATGAAAAAAGGCCAGGAGCAGCTAAAGGTGCTCATGGGGGGGCGTGGTGGACGCGGCCCAAATGGTGCGGACGGTGGCGGCGAAGGGCCGAAACTGACACGTGGCACGCTTGGCATAGGCGCCCTGATTGCGCTGGCGCTTTGGGCGTTCAACTCGTTCTACACAGTGCGTCCGGAAGAACAGTCGGTTGAATTGTTCCTTGGCGAGTTTTCGTCCATCGGCAATCCGGGTCTGAACTTTGCACCATGGCCCGTCGTGACCTACGAGGTTATCCCGGTCACGCGCGAACAATCGGAAGATATCGGCCTTGGCCGCACCGGGTCGTCGGGCGGTGATGGTTTGATGCTGACCACCGACGAAAACATCGTCGATATCGACTTCCAGGTGGTCTGGAACATCACCAACGCGGCCGACTTCCTATTCAACCTGCGCGACGGCCCGGAAACTGTCCGCGCCGTCTCGGAATCGGCCATGCGTGAAATCGTGGCAGGCTCGTCTCTTGCGCCGCTTTTGAACCGTGACCGTGCTCTTGTGGCGCAACGGGCAGAAGAATTGATCCAGTTGACCCTCGACAGCTATCAGTCCGGCATCAACATTGTCCGTGTGAACCTCAACAAGGCCGATCCGCCGCGCGAAGTGATCGATGCTTTCCGTGACGTGCAGGCTGCGGAACAGGAACGCGACAGGCTGGAGCGTCAAGCCGACGCCTATGCCAACCGGGTGCTTGCAGGGGCCCGTGGTGAATCGGCCCAGGTCCTGGAACAGGCAGAATCGTACCGCGCTCGCGTGGTGAACGAAGCCGAAGGTGAAGCCAGCCGTTTCTCGGCCGTTCTCAACGAGTACCAGGCCGCACCCGAAGTGACCCGTCGACGCCTTTATATTGAGACGCTGGAAAAAGTCCTCGGCGATGTCGACAAAATCATCCTCGACGAGGGGGCCGGCGGCAGTGGCCAGGGTGTTGTTCCCTATCTGCCCCTGAACGAACTTCGCCGCACAGCGCCAGCCACGGGAGGCAACTGATATGGGACGTGGAACCATCGGATTGATCGTTTTGGTCGTCGCCGTCGTTGGCGTTCTGTCGTCGATCTTTATCACCGACGAACGTGAAAAGGTGCTCGTCCTGCAGTTCGGTCAGATCAAACAGGTCAAGACCGAACCCGGTCTTGGCTTCAAGATTCCTTTCATTCAAGAGGTCGTGCGCTATGACGGCCGCATCCTGTCGCTTGACACGGCTGCGATCGAGATCACGCCTTCGGATGACCGGCGCCTTGTGGTCGACGCCTTTGCGCGTTACCGGATCGGTGACACGGAAGAAAAGATCATCCAGTTCCGTCAGGCTGTTGGCCCGGGCGGACTTCGGGTGGCCGAAGATCGGTTAGCGTCAATTCTGATCGATGAAATCCGTGGCGTCCTCGGCTCGGAAGGCGTGACGTCAAACACCATCCTTTCCGCGGAACGCGGCATCTTGATGAACCGTATTCGCGCCCGCGCAGACGAAGAAGCGGCCTCGCTTGGACTGGATGTCGTAGACGTGCGCCTCAAACAGACCAACCTGCCCGAACAGAACCTTGCGGCCACCTTCGACCGGATGCGCGCCGAGCGGGAACGCGAAGCAACCGACGAACGCGCCCGCGGGGAAGAAGCGGCCCAACGGGTTCGCGCCCAGGCAGACCGGACCGTGGTCGAGCTTGTGTCCGATGCGAACCGCGAGGCCGAAATCGTCCGCGGTGAAGCAGATGCCGCGCGGAACCGCATCTTTGCCGAAGCTTACGGGGCCGACGAAGACTTCTTCCGCTTCTACCGGTCGCTTGCCGCCTATGAGCGCTCGCTCCGCGGCACAAACTCGACACTGGTAATCACGCCGGACAGCGAATTCTTCGAATTTCTCGACGGCGCGGGCCTCTCGTCACCGGCTGCCAACTAGTGTGACAGCCGGGCATGCCAAAGCGTCCCCATGTTTCGACCATAACCGGTCTTGCATCGGTATCCAGGCCGAAACATGGGATGTGTCTATAGGGCGACAGGTACGGCGATGGACCTGATCCTGCTCGGCTTAGGCCTTGTTCTCGTCTTCGAAGGGCTGGTCTTGGCTTTGCTGCCACACCGTCTGGAAGAGCTGATCAAGATGCTGGACGATATTCCATTCGAGACCCGACGCGTCATGGGGCTTGCTGCAGTCGCCGCCGGTATTTTTCTGATCTGGCTAACGCGCGGCCTCTAAGCCAACATTCAACTTCATTGGCCCCAAAATACCTCGGGGGTGAGGCCGAAGGCCGAGGGGGCAGAGCCCCCTATCCCCGCGACGGGCGCAAGCCGACGCAAAACCTCGCGCGTGACCTGTCAGCTTTTTGGACCAAACCGATCCCAGCACCTCAGCGCTTCAGTGCCCGCCATCGTCCTGTGGCTGCGCCGAGATTTGCGCAACCGGGATATCCTCGCCCTTGTCGTATTTCTCTAGCAAAAGCAGGCCCCGCCGCTCCGCCTTCAAAATCCGCATGGCCGTCAGATAGGTCTCCTGCAACGTCGGAGACGATGCACCGATCTCATCAGCAAGACGCCGTTCGATCGTCTCATCCCCGGTTTTGACAATCAGCTCGATGGCCCGCCGGGCCAGGCTTGTAGAGACTTCTTCCAAAAGTGACATGGTCGACCTTATCAATTGCTCTCGCGTGGGTTTAGCCCGACGGCTCTGACAACGCGAGAGACAAAGTGACGATTTCCACCCCAAGGATGCCGCATCCCATGATTGCGCGCCGCGCCAATCGCGCTATGTGACACCCCATGTTTCTCAGCGTTTTCGACATGTTCAAGATTGGGATAGGCCCGTCGTCATCGCACACGATGGGGCCGATGGTCGCCGCGGGCCGCTTCCTCGATCTGTTGCGCCAATCGGCGTTCAATCCGCACGGGTTGGCCGCGCGCCTGCATGGGTCGCTGGCCTTTACCGGTGTCGGTCACGCAACCGACCGCGCCGTCATCCTCGGGCTCGCCGGTTTTCAACTCGACACCTTTGACGCCAAAGCCGCCGCAGCCGCGCTCGAGAGCATCCGCACCACAAAAAAGGTGACGCCAGCCGGGCTTGGCGACCTGACGTTTGATCCCGAACACAACCTTACATTCGACTATGGACCGCCCCTGCCCGGGCACGCGAACGGGCTGGTCCTGATGGCGCAGGACGCCCAGGGCGACGTGATCGTTCAGGAAACCTATTACTCGGTGGGCGGCGGTTTTGTTCTCAGCGAGGCGGAATTAACCGCGGGCGCGGCCAAAGACGAAGGCCCGGCTGTGCCCTACCCGTTCACAACAGCGGCAGAAATGCTTGAGATGTGCGCCAGCACAGGGCAATCCATTGCCGCCCTGAAGCGCGCAAATGAAGAAACCCGCATGTCCCGCGCCACGCTTGATACCGGACTTCAGCGCATCTGGACCACGATGCGCGCCTGCATCGACCGCGGCCTCGACACCGCCGGCACGCTGCCCGGCGGGTTGGGGGTAAAGCGCCGCGCCGCAGGTATCCACGCGGCACTCCTCGCCGAACGTGGCCGCAACCTGACGGCACCCCATATCATCAATGACTGGATCAGCGTCTATGCAATGGCCGTGAACGAAGAAAACGCCGCCGGGGGCCAAGTGGTGACCGCGCCCACCAACGGTGCGGCGGGCGTGGTGCCCGCAACTATCCGATATTGGCTCGACCACGTCCCCGGCGCAAGCGAAGCACGCGTGGGTGAGTTCTTGTTGACCGCCGCCGCCATCGCCGGGCTCGTCAAATTCAATGCCTCGATCAGCGGTGCGGAGTGCGGATGCCAGGCCGAAGTCGGCTCGGCCAGCGCGATGGCGGCAGCCGGTCTGGCCGCCGTTCTGGGCGGCACACCTGAACAGATTGAAAATGCGGCCGAAATCGCGCTGGAACATCATCTTGGCATGACCTGCGACCCCGTGAAGGGCTTGGTTCAGGTGCCGTGTATCGAACGCAATGGTTTGGGCGCGATCAAAGCCGTATCCGCCGCGTCGCTCGCGCTGCGTGGTGACGGGACGCATTTCGTGCCGCTTGATGCCGCGATCGAAACCATGCGTCAGACCGGTGCAGACATGAGCGAAAAATACAAGGAAACAGCGCTTGGCGGTTTGGCCGTCAATGTGCCAAATTGCTAAGCGCCGGATGCGCGCCTTCAAACCAGGGTGCGTGCCGGGTCACGCCGCCGCGACCGTGAACATGCTCTTGATCCCGCTGACGCAAAAGGCCGAGAGCGACCATGTGTTTTCATTGGCCCGAAAATACCTCGGGGGTGAGGCCAAAGGCCGAGGGGGCAGAGCCCCCTCTCCGCCCCTGCATCAGGGGCGTGTGTCGTCCGGGTTCTCTATGGCTGCCAGGCGCGAGGTTGCAACCTCATCAAGCGCCGCCTGCACTCCGTCGCGCCGGTACTTTGTCTTGTCGACCAGCACATTGAACGAGGCCGTCGCGCGCAGCGTTCCCGAACCATCGGGGTCATCCCGTTGGGGCGGACCCGGATCAAGTGAGATTTGGCGGATCACACAATTGCCGAACCGGTCGCGGAGCCCGTCGCACAGGGCAAGGGCTTCCGCAAAGATCTCCTGACGCCCGGCGGCCGTGTCCGGTACTTGTGCCCCTTGCAAAAGTCGCATGCGCGCGCCGTTCATATCGGCATTCGGCACAATCGCCGGGTTCCCCAAAGCGTAGGCGGGCAGGTAATGGATCGCGCCCTTGAGTATGACAAGGCCGTCCTCGGGATACTCAGCGCGCGAGATGAGCGACCTATGGTCACCCGGATGTCGAACCGAGGCTTTAAACGCGCCAATTTCACAGGCAAGCGCCAGAGTTCCAAGCATTTCGTCACAAAGCGGCATCAGGTAAGCCGAAGCGCGAAGCGTGGCGTAAAGCGGCTTCAGTTCCACCGGAGGCAACGCCTCGCCGTCCTGCAATAACTCGGCAAAAGGGACTGTGATCTCGGTCGAGACACTGCGCCCAGTCGTGATCTCTTCGGTTGAAAAGGCCGTCTGCAAAGCACCACGGTCGTTCAGCCATTTGATCGGCGGCAGGACTGGCAGTGTCATGCTTTCCCCCCGCTCGAAGGCCGCAATGTCCTTGGTGATCGTGAACCCCCAGTACATCGCCACGTAAAACCAGGCCAGCGGCAAGGCCATCAGGATGAAGATGATCACTCTCACGGCTGAACCCTCCGAACAGGTGGCAGAACAGCTTCGACATCCCCGCCTGACGCAGCCAGCATGAGGTCCCGATGCACAGTCGCTACAGCGTCGTCGCCGATCAAAAGATGATCCGCCTCGGTGATGTAAACTGTCTGACCTGCCAGCGACCGATAGCCCAGAGGCCCGGCGGGAACGGGGCCGACAAGCGCGTGACCGGCCCCTTCCGCCTCGGTCAAACCGGTTTCGGGGTCGACACCAAGCGCGTCCTGATACCAGGCCGCAAATGCGCGGTGGCCCGCGTTGAACGTGTACATCTGGTTCTCGAACAAGGTGTTGCCCTTCTGAGCCTTCTGTTGCCCCTCCCAAAAGGGTTTGGGCAGGCGATAGGGCGCGATCATGCAGGGTCGGATTTCATCATTCGAACCGAATTCGAAATTGGTGACGAAATCCGTGATCCGCAAAGCTTCGAAACTGACGCCTTGCGGCACCACGATCCCCGAAGTGTTCCCGATCATCGCGACATGCGCGATCCGGACACCAGGCCCACGGTGCACATTCCACAGCGTATTGCCACCCATACTTTGCAACACAAGATAGACCGGTCCGGACGTGTCCGTCACAAAGACATCGACCCGGTTCAGACGCCCGCGCGCGGTCAAGCCGAACTCATAGGATTTCGGGTTGAACAAGGCCGCGTTGGTATGCGTGATCAACGCGGCCACCATGCCGGCATCGGAAAACGCGTGGACCTGGGTCGGTCGCGTTGCATGACCAAAACGCACGTTACGCACAACATCCCCATCGGTCGGACGTCGCAACGTACAAGTGTCATTCGGGGCAAAGCTTGCAAGCTTGCCGGGTTTTTCGTCTGGCACGGACGGATCGAAGCCAGTGGCGATGTCTGTGACCTGAACTTGCGCGCCATCGGGCGTCGCGACGCTGCCAAGCGTGTGTTCCCAACCACGGTCCGTGGCAATCCGGCGCCCGGGCGCGCCAAGCTCGTCGCGCGCGACCACAAAAGTCAAAAGCGGGTGCGGTGCCTGAATGTCACCTGCCTGTGCAATCTCACCAATCGGCAGCGTGCTGGCCTCCGGGCGTGCCAGGAGCGACTTGTCGTCAGCCATTTCAAGCAAATAGAAGGCGCCGTATCCCACCAGCGCCAAAAGGACGATCAGGATCATTCCAATCCGCACCGGGCCAAACCCAGAGCCATCGCCACCCGCGTTCACAGGCGGCAAGGGCGGAAGCTGGACACCATCCGTCGAATTCTCGGAAGGAGGAGGAAGAGCGAACTCAGCCTCCATCGCCTCTGCGGCGTCTTCCGCTTTTTGCGCCTGAATGCGCTGCAGGCGGGCTGCAAAATCCTGTTTTTGTTGCTCGTCCATGGACTTTCACTCGTCATAAAACAGTTTCGTCGAGACCTGACGACGAAATGTGGCGAAAGCGGTTCCTAGACGGGAAAAATCAGTGACAGCTTAGAAGGCGTCGGGCTTGGCCTCGCGCGCCATATGATCCAGAACGGCATTGACGAATTTCGGCTCGCGGCCTTCAGGGAAAAACGCCTTGGCCACATCGACAAATTCCGAGATCACAACTTTCGGCGGCGCGTCACCTTCGACCAGCTCGGCGCCTGCTGCGCGAAAAAGGGCCCGCAGCGTTGGATCAATCCGGTTGATCGGCCAGGTTTCGGCCAGGGCGCGGTCTGTCATCTGGTCGATTTTGGCTTGCCATGTTACCGCATCATCGACCAGCTTACGGAACAAATCGACATTGCCCTCGGCCAGCGTATCGCCCTCAAAATCAGCGCCAAAACGGTGGTCTTCGAACTCTTGCTGGACCCGGTCCGCGCTTGCCCCTGCCGCTTCCATCTGGAAAAGCGCCTGGACGGCGTAAAGCCGGGCTGCGCTTTTTTCCTGCCGTTTCTTGTTCATGTGAAACGCCGTTTCAACGCAATCAGGTGCAGGGCGGCGGCCGCAGCCCCCCCACCTTTGTTCTGGTCATCGGGATTGGCGCGCACCGCGGCCTGTTCGTGATTTTCGACCGTAAGAATGCCGTTCCCGATACATGCCCCGTCCAACCCCAAAAGCTGAATGGCGCGCGAGGAGTCGTTGCAAACCGTGTCGTAATGCGTCGTCTCGCCCCTGATCACGCAGCCCAGTGCCACATACCCGTCAAACGCACTGGCCCGATGGGCAAAGGCAATGGCCGTCGGCACCTCAAGCGCGCCCGGGACTTCCATCAGCTCGGCCGTCGCACCGGCGGCTTCAATGGTACCGCGTGCGCCTGCAATCAAGTCGTCAGCGATGTCCTTGTAATAGGGCGCGACCACGATCAGCAGCTTGGCACCCGGAAGCGCCGGGGTATCAAGGGTATGGTGTGATGCGCCTGCCATTAGCCAAGCTCCGAAATCTTGTGGGTGCCGACAATGTCGAGGCCATAGGCGTCAAGCCCGACCACTTTTGGCTGGGGGGAATTGGTTAAAAGTATCATTTCACTGACCCCCAACGATGAAAGGATCTGCGCGCCAAGCCCGTATTGGCGCAGGGTTTGGGGCGAAACCCCGTCACCCGAGGTCAGTTTCATCGTTGTGTCGCGCAGCAGTACAAGCGCGCCGCGCCCCTGCTCGGCAATGACCCGCATCGCATCGCCGAATTCATTTCGCCGCCCCATTGGGCCAAGCCCGACAACATCCAGCATCGGGTCCAGGGCATGCATCCTTACCAGCACGGGCTCGGGCGTGGTGATGTCGCCCTTGATCAGCGCAATGTGCTCGTCGCCATGCGCCGTATCGGAATAGACGCGCATCTGCCATTCCCCACCAAACTCGGACGTCACGGTGTCTTCACGGGTGACGGCAACCAGATTGTCGTGACGCCGCCGATAGGCGATCAGATCGCTGATGGTTCCGATCTTCAGCCCATGAAGCTGCGCAAAGGCGACAAGATCGGGCAAGCGGCTCATCGTGCCGTCTTCGTTCATGATCTCGCAAATCACGCCCGCCGGGTTCAGGCCCGCCAACCGCGATATATCGACCGCCGCCTCGGTATGGCCTGCCCGGACCAACACGCCGCCGTCCCGCGCCCTTAAGGGGAAGACGTGGCCGGGCGTCGCGATATCGGCAGATGTCTTGCCGCTATCAATCGCCACAGCAACTGTGCGCGCGCGGTCGTGGGCGGAAATCCCGGTCGACACGCCATCACGCGCCTCGATCGACACGGTAAAGGCCGTTTCATGCCGCGACGAATTCTGCGAGGCCATCAACGGCAGGCCCAACGCGTCGATCCGCTCACCCGGCAGACTAAGGCAGATCAATCCGCGCCCATGCGTCGCCATGAAGTTGATTGCCTCAGGCGTTGCCATTTGCGCCGGGATCACAAGATCACCCTCGTTTTCGCGATCCTCGTGGTCAACGAGAATGAACATCCGACCATTGCGCGCGTCTTCGATGATCTCCTCGACCGACGAGACAGCGTCGCGCCAATTTTCCTCGACCGGTCCAGGCGTTTCAAATGACATTGGGTTGGGTGTCCGTGTCAGTTCCGAGATGCAATCGGGGACTTAGCGGATGCCCAACAGCTTGGCCAGAGGGAACGCTGCGGCGTCCGGACGCTGGTCGAAAAAAGGGGTGCCCAAAGCACCCCAATTTCGGGTCGCGCGCCAAGATGGGGTCAAGGCGCGCGACCCCGGCTGTCTCGTCACCCCGTTCGGCGCAGACACATCAAGCTAAGCTCCTGAAACGCAGGCAAGAGTGGGACACCTGCGGCACGGAAACTTCGCTCAACTCAATCAAGTCAAGCTGGCATATGCCATCGTCCTGACCGATCGTTTTGCCCGTCCGCATTCCCTGACCATCGAGGAAAGCCAAACGGTTCGAGACAGCCGTAGTCAAATAGCATGTACCGGTGGGTGACATGCTGTGTGGATTGGGGGGCGCGATCCACCGACATGCGGCGCGTATAGGGGACAGGGCCGCCGAATGGCGGGTGAAAGGTGATCTTCTCACTTCAGTCTCCTTTTTGGCGGTATGTCTTGTGGATGGTTCAGTCTTGGGATGACGCTAGCCCACAAGTGACGGGAGGCTTGAATCAACTGCGCTCACGATTGTGAGAAACGCTGTTATCCTTGTGCGAAATAGCGGTCGGCGGGAATGAAGCCTGCAAGCCGTGCAGACGCGCACCAATC
>JBCCCA010000111.1:0-10525 GCA_039033735.1 Pseudomonadota bacterium | reverse complement strand
CGATTCGAAGGCAATCAGCTTGGGGGCCGCCGGATCATCCGCCGCGATAAGTTCGCGCAAATGAGCGACGTCATTGTGACGGAAGACACGCTTGGCACCGCCGTTGCGCCGAATGCCCTCGATCATCGACGCATGGTTCAACGCGTCGGAATAAATGATCAGACCAGGGAATAGTTTCGCCAGCGTCGAAAGCGTAGCGTCATTCGCGATATAGGCTGATGTGAACAAAAGTGCTGCGTCTTTGCCGTGCAGGTCCGCCAATTCGCTTTCCAACGCCTTGTGATAAAGCGTGGTACCGCTGATATTCCGCGTCCCGCCAGAACCCGCGCCGGTCGTGTCCAGCGCGTCATGCATGGCGGCAAGCACTTCAGGGTGCTGGCCCATTCCAAGATAATCATTGCCGCACCAAACAGTTACCGGTGTTTCCGATCCGTCCGGCTTCCGCCACATCGCATGGGGAAATTGCCCCTTGGTCCGCACGATATCGATAAACGTCCGATACCGACCTTCATCCCGCAACCGCTCCAGCGCGATATCCAGATGCACAGTATAGTCCACGCAACCCGTCCTTCTACCTCGTCCGCTCCATTTAGAGCAGTTCTAACACGATCAAAAGGGTGTATCGCGTCGCAGTCTTTGACATAGAACAAATTGCCGCGGTTTGGAGCTTTTGACAGGCCGGATGGGCTGGACGCCTCGCCGCGTCCTGATACCCTCACCGCGAACAGGAGGCCCCATGACACTCAACACAGTTCTCGACCAGATCGACACCGACCTTGATGCCGCGCTTGAGCGGCTGACGGCGCTCCTGCGCATCCCTTCGATTTCAACCGATCCGGCGTATAAGGACGCTTGCCAAAAGGCGGCGGATTGGCTGGTGGCTGATCTGACGTCGCTTGGCGTAACAGCCGAGGCGCGCGAAACCCCAGGTCACCCGATGGTCGTGGGCCATGTCGGAGAAGGCAGCCCACACCTTCTGTTTTACGGCCACTACGACGTGCAACCTGTTGATCCGCTGGACCTTTGGCACCGTGACCCCTTCGAGCCCGCTATCGAAGAGACGGACCACGGCAAAGTCATTCGCGGGCGCGGCACGGCAGATGACAAAGGCCAGCTGATGACATTTGTAGAGGCCTGCCGGGCGTGGAAAGCCGTCCATGGGACTTGGCCCTGCAAAATCACCTTCCTGTTCGAGGGCGAGGAGGAATCTGGATCACCGTCGCTGGTCCCTTTCATGGAAGCCAACAAGGCAGAACTCAGCGCGCCCGATCTTGCGCTAATCTGTGACACCTCGATGTTCAACAGGCAGACCCCCGCGATTATGACGTCGCTGCGCGGCCTGCTTGGCGAAGAGGTCACGATTACCGGCGCCGATCGCGATCTGCATTCGGGCTATTACGGCGGTGCGGCGATCAACCCAATCCGCGTGTTGTCCCGGATTATCGCCGCTTTGCATGACGACACAGGCCGGATCACGGTTCCGGGGTTTTACGATGGTGTCCCCGAGACACCGCCAGGAGTTTTGGCGCAATGGGATGCACTTGGCTTCGACGAGGCGTCCTTTCTAGGCAGCGTCAACCTTTCGACACCTGCAGGCGAACAGGGACGCCGCGTTCTGGAACAAGTCTGGGCACGCCCCACATGTGAAGTGAACGGCATCAACGGCGGCTACACCGGCGACGGCTTCAAGACCGTTCTGCCCTCGCAGGCCTCGGCCAAGATCAGCTTCCGCCTTGTCGGCACCCAAGACCCGCACGCGATCCGCAAAAGCTTTCGCGCCATGGTCCAGGACATGCTGCCGCCAGACTGCACAGCCACCTTCAGCGACCACGGCGCATCACCCGCATCGGTCATGTCGACCGAAAACGTGGCTTTCGAAGCCGCGCGCAAGGCATTGTCGGACGAATGGCCCAACCCGGCCGCCTTCCTTGGCGGCGGGGGGTCAATCCCGATTGCCGGGCATTTCAAAGAGATTCTGGGCCTCGACAGCATGTTGATCGGCTTTGGCCTGGACGATGACGCGCTGCATGCACCGAACGAGAAGTACGATCTTGCAAGTTTCCACAAAGGCGCACGCAGCTGGGCGCGGGTCCTGGAGGCGATCACGCGCTAAGTGTCCGAACCCCAGAACGAACTGTTTCCGCGAAGCAAGAGATGTGAGGAATTTTTCTGCTATAATAGGACGAGTGTGTGAATGTGTTGAGGGTACGACATGAACAAATCCGAAGTTGTTTTTCACCTTGTCGCTGTTATCTCCCAAAGGTTCCCCGGCTTCGCCCCGGACGAAGTCGAGAGAAAGCTGATGCAGGAAGGCTGGCCACTCGGCGCTATTCGCGAAGCGTTAAAAACTCCGCAACCGTGGCCGCGTAACGCCACCAGCTGACAAGGCCGCACAGAAAAAAGCCCAGATCAAATACAATCCGGGCCTTTTCTCATTCTAAGTCCAGCGCGCCGCGAGGATGTGCGTCAGACGATGCCAAGTGCCACGGCAGCCGCAAAGCTTGCGATTAGTCCGATGACAAATACTGGAGCCCAACGTGTGAAGCGCCCCAGTGGGCTGCTGGGGTCAGCTGCCGACACAAGCGGCAAGAAGACGGACATCACTGCCACACCATCGCGTTCCTGCTGCTGACGCTTGCGCTCGACCTTGGCTTCGTAAGCCAGCACGGCCTCTGTCCTGATCGGATCATGTGCCTCGTATGTGTCCTTCATCGAATGGTCCCTTTCACATTCATGCCCCAGACCACACGCCCGGAGACCCCCTTACAATCGGTACCGTGGCACCGTTAACGAAGGACGAAGCAAATATATGTTTTTCAATATCTTTTGCCCAACGAACCGTCGTCAGACCGCGACATAGTCAGATGAAGTAGAATGCCAGCCCAATTGCCCGATCAGCGACACTCTGGCACAGGAACCACGCGTCAGATCAATCGATCTGAACCGGAAATCGCACGCGTTTTAAAACAGGCACGACATTTATTCTGTCGGAAAAAGGGAAAGTGGCGCGGTTGACGGGGCTCGAACCCGCGACCCCCGGCGTGACAGGCCGGTACTCTAACCATCTGAGCTACAACCGCGCGTGAGGGTCGGATTACCGACAGGCCGCAAGGCCGTCAAGCATCAAATGCGCTGGTGCTGGCGGTATCGTCCGAGAAAGTGGCCTGCTCGCCCCGCGTCTTGAACGCAGACAAATGCGCAAGCAAGGCATCGAACACCAAACGGACGCGTGGATTGGTCTTCAGCTCACGTGGCGCTACCAGCCAAACGGGAAACTCAAATCGCACCGCCTCTGGCAAAACGGGTACCATCCCCGGCGTCAGCGCACCGATATCCGCACCATTCAACCCAATGCCAATCCCCGCCTGGGCCATCTCCCAATGAACCAGGTGATTTTCCGAGTTGGTCACAAAATTCGCCTCCGTCACCGGAACCTGGCGCTTGCGCAACTCCTCAACAACGCCTGTGACCGAGAAAACGCCTACGAACGGCACATCGCGCAAATCCTCAACCGTGCCGAACGGACCATACCTGTCGGCGAAATCGGTCGAAGCGAAAAGCCCGCCGCTTTCGTCGAAGACACGCCGCGCGATCATATCGGGGTCTTTGGGGTCAGTGTTCCGAATGGCGATATCCGCTTCGCGCTGACGAAGGTCGCTCAATGCATTGGTCGCGATCACCTCAATGACAATGCCGGGATGCGTGCTGCGCAACGCCGCCACGAAGGACGGCAGAACCTTGGCCCCGTACATCTCGGTCGCCGAGATGCGGACAATCCCCTCAAGCGAGGTCGACTGCCCGGTGGCCGCTAGCGAAATCGCCGTCGCTGCCTCGGCCATCTTGCGCACATGTTCGGCAATCTCGCGGGCCGCGGGCGTGGGCAACAAATGCCGACCCGACCGTTCGAACAAGACAACGCCCAGCTCGTCTTCCAGCGCAGCCACCTGCCGACCCAGCGTGGGTTGCGTCAGGTTCAGCACACGTGCGGCCGCAGACAGCGACCCCTCGTCCACCGTCGCCAAAAGCGCACGGGCTTGGTTCCAGTCAAAG
The DNA here is from genome assembly GCA_039033735.1 of Pseudomonadota bacterium. GTDB lineage: Bacteria > Pseudomonadota > Alphaproteobacteria > Rhodobacterales > Rhodobacteraceae > JAJDOD01. The sequence goes on along the minus strand of JBCCCA010000111.1, from coordinate 6,475 downwards.
TTGATAGCCGACCAATTCATGCGAAAACGTATGCGAGACAGGCATATTTCCCTAATATCTGTGCAGAGGCGTATGTGCGAAAACCCACCCCATGACAAGGAGAAACCCCATGACAGATGCAGCATTCTGGGATCGCGTGGCGCCCAAATACGCCAACCAACCGATCTCGAACGTAGATGCCTACGAAACCACGCTTGCCCGGGTGAAGACTTATTTGGGTGCGGAAACCAATGCCCTCGAACTGGGCTGCGGCACCGGATCAACCGCCCTCAGGCTGCACGAAGGAACCGCGCGCTATGCTGCGGCGGATATCTCGCCCGGCATGATCGATATTGCCCAAGCCAAGATCGCCGAGGCCACGGAACAAGCCCCCACGTTCCACGTGGCCGGTGTTGACGAAAAAGCCTTCGCAAACGGACCATTCAACACAGTGCTTGCCTTCAATCTTCTTCATTTGGTGCCCGACTTGGACGCCGCGCTGAAGACGATCCACAGGCACCTGCCCGTCGGCGGCTTGTTTATCTCGAAAACACCAGCGATCGGCGCAAAGTGGTATTACCGACCACTGATCGGAGCACTGCAACTGATTGGCAAAGCCCCACATGTCAGCTTCTTGACCGTGCCGGAGGTCGATGACCGTATCGAAGCCGCAGGCTTCCAGATCGTTGAGACTGGTCTTTACCCGCCTTCGGTGCCCAGCCGCTTTGTTGTCGCTCGCAAACGGTAGCGAAACACATCCGGCGCGGGCTTCATCGGCCCCAGAATACCTCGGGGTTCGGGGCAGAGCCCCGACAAAACATCGCGTGCGTGCGCCAGCACGCTCCGCCTCACACCACTTACCGATCCGGCAGAGGGATGAATTCCTGATCATCGCCCGGTGGAAGCTGAAAGCGCGGATTGTCCGCCCAATCGCCCCGCGCCCACGCTTCCTTTGCCTCCTCGATCCGCTCTTTCGAGGAGGCGACAAAATTCCACCAGATATAGCGCGGGCCCTCCAACGTTTCGCCACCCAGAAGCATGACACGTGCACCAGCCGGGCCAGCGGTCATCGACATCCGGTCGCCCGGCCGGAACACCATCATGCGCCCCGCCTCATAGGTTTCGCCCGCAATCTCGACCGAACCTTCGACCACATAGGCCCCCCGATCCTCATGATCATCCGGCAAAGGCAACTTCGCGCCGGCCTGCAAGACCGCATCGGCGTAGAACATGTCAGACGCTGTTTCGACCGGCGCCTCTTCCCCATAGGCACGGCCCAGGATCAATCGCAGCTCTTTGCCTTCGCCTTCCATAAAGGGAAGTGCGTCTTTCGCGGCATGTTGGAAGTCCGGCGCGCGATCCTCGTGGTCCTTGGGCAAGGCAACCCAGGTCTGTATGCCAAAGAAGGGCATCGGATCCACCTGGGTTTCGTCATCAATCCGCTCGGAATGCGTGATCCCCTCGCCCGCGACCATCCAGTTCACCGCCCCCGGTTCGATCCAACTGTCCGTGCCAAGACTGTCGCGGTGGTGCATACGGCCCCGATACAGGTACGAAATGGTCGCCAAACCGATGTGCGGATGGGGTCGCACATCCAGACCCTTTGTCGGCAGAAATTCCGCAGGGCCCATCTGGTCGAAGAAGATGAACGGGCCAACCATCTGCCGCTTGGGCGCCGGCAGCGCACGCCGCACCTCAAGATTGCCAAGATCACGTGCGCGCGGGATGATGACATGCTCGATCGCCCTCGCGTCGTCACCGGTCGGGCAGTCAGGGTCAAGTGCGGGGTTCCAGCTCATATTGTGGGCTCCTGTGGGTTCGGATGATACCGGACCTAGCGCAGCGCAAATCACAACACTAGGTCGATGAGCACGCAGATTATGTGCTTTTATGCTAAGGGTATTGGCGCAGCACATGGCCACGCCGTCGGCCTGGCGCGCGTTGGTCGTCGGAATTGGAACGGTGGTGGGCGATGAGAGACTCGAACTCCCGACATCTTCGGTGTAAACGAAGCGCTCTACCAACTGAGCTAATCGCCCGCCGCCGCATCACTTAGCCGCTTCGACGACACCGGGCAAGGGGTTACGCGCGCTCTTTTGCATCGCCCGTCCAGCGGCGCGGTCCCGCGCCATTCCCACCCAGCACATCGTCGGGGTTGTACAGCGGACAACTATCCAAGGACAGGCACCCGCAGCCGATGCAGAAACCCATCTGATCCCGCAAGCGCTGCATCAGCGCGATCCGCGCATCCAGCATGTCGGTCCAGGGCGCCGCTGCTGCGGCCCAGTCCGCCTTGCTGACCGCCCGCCCACGCGGCACACGGTCCAGAACCTCGCGCACCTCTTTCAACGACACGCCGACGGTCAGCGCGACGCGCGCGATCGCAACCCGGCGCAATTCGCGCCGGTCATAGCGGCGATGATTGGCCGGTGTCCGCCAGCTCTCAATAAGCCCCTCGGCCTCGTAAAAATGGATCGTCGACACCGGCACGCCAGACCGCGCCGCCATCTCGCCCACGGACAAATCGCTCGTTGCCATCGCATCCTCCAAAAAAAACTGCTTTACCTCAAGTTTACTTGAGGTCGTAGCGTCGTCAACATCATCGATTCAAGGAGAAAGGTATGACGCATCCATTACACAGTTTTATCGAACGGCTAGAACGCCGTGCCGAACGCAACCGCGATAAACGCGCGCTGCGCCAAACACAGGCCGACCCACATCTGGCCCGCGACATCGGCCTTCCCTTTAAGCCCGCCCGGGCGCGAAAGCCCGAGCTATGGTGATGCTGCATCTGAAACGGCTGCCCCCCCGCCGCGAAAGCTTGCCCCGCCAAGTTCGGGACGAAGTTCACAGCATGGCGCGGGCCGACGCCTTCGAAGCTTGCCTGTGCAAGCAGGCATCCCGGCGCAAGGAAGGAAGAAAATGGTGGGTGATAACAGATTCGAACTGCTGACATCTTCGATGTGAACGAAGCGCTCTACCACTGAGCTAATCACCCGCCGAAGCCGCGTCTTAGCGCCCGGCGACTGCGGGTGCAAGCCCGCTCAGCTGTCGGGAATGCCAAAATCGGGCGGCGCAAGCTCGAAACCCGAAAACTGGAATGCGGGCGAAACAGTACACCCCACGAGGGTCCAATCGCCCGTAGTTTCAGCGCTTTGCCAAACACCTTCCGGAACGATGACTTGCGGGCGCGCGCCCGACGTCAGATCAGGACCAAGCCAATGTTGGTCGGCGGGTCCTTCCACCGACACGGCTTGACGCAGCATTAGGGGCGCACCGGCATAGAAATGCCAGATCTCGGTGGCATCGACCCGGTGCCAATGGCTGCGCTCACCCGCGCGCAACAGGAAATATATACAAGTCCCACTCGGGCGCGGGCCATCTTCCGCGATCCAGGTCTGCCGATACCAGCCACCTTCGGGATGGGGTTCAAGCGCCAGGGTGGCAATGATCTCGTCCCCCGTCATACCAGCTCCGCCAAGTGCAAAAAGTCGCGCGCAACGAAATCCCAGTCACCCGCGGGCGCAAGATCGCTTGCCTGATCAGGCCCATATTCGGTGGGCCGCGCCACAAATGCCGTTTGCATTCCCACAGCCGCGGCTGCGCGCAGATCGTCATTATGCGCCGCCACCATCGTGACCTGCTTCGGCGCCAAACCAAGCGCCGCGACCGAGCGCAAATATACCTCGGGCTTCGGTTTGTAATCCTGCGCAATGTCCGCGCCCAAGATCGCATCCCAGGGCATCGCGCCCCAACGGGCAAGCCGGGCCATCAATCCGATGGACCCGTTCGAGCATGTCGCGACCAACCCCGTGGCACGCAATGCCGTCAGACCCGGAACGACGTCGGGCCAGGGGTCAAGACGCTCCCAGGCCCGGTTTAACTGGGCTGGATCGTCCACATCCACGCCAAAGCACGCCAGGACACGCCCCAAATTCTCAAGATGTAAATCGTCCAGCGGCACATAGCCCCGCCCACCTTTGCGTATCCGCGACATCGCAGGCTGATACTCACCCCGCCAGGCATCCGCAAAGGCCAGCGCATCGATCTCAGGCAATACCGCGTGCACATCCCGCGCCACCGAATTGCGCCAATCAACACAGGTCCCAAACACATCGAACAGAAAAGCGCGCTCCATCCGGCAAACTTACGCCCATCTTCATCTTGTTGAAAATACGCGAATTGCGGGGCGCCTGTCCCCGCATCGCGACGCGCCGCTGCGCGGCGCAATACATCGCGTGCGCGCGGCACGCGCGCGCCGTACCTTAGGATGGATGTGCCGGCGTAAGCAGCCGTATCATCAAGCGTTTCTTCAATCCGGATCAACTGGTTATACTTGGCCAACCGGTCCGAACGCGCCAGCGAGCCGGTCTTGATCTGCCCGCAATTCGTTGCCACCGCTAGGTCCGCAATCGTCGCGTCTTCCGTTTCGCCCGAACGGTGCGACATCACGCTGGTAAACTGCGCCCGGTGCGCCATGTTGACCGCCGCCAGTGTTTCCGAGAGCGTTCCGATCTGGTTCACCTTCACCAAAAGCGAATTGGCCGCGCCATCGGCAATGCCGCGCGCCAGGCGTTCGGGGTTGGTCACGAACAGGTCATCCCCGACCAGCTGCACCTTGTCACCCAAGGCGCGTGTCAGGGCCGCCCAACCGTCCCAATCATCTTCGTCGCAGCCATCCTCGATCGACAGGATCGGATAGTCCGCCACCAGCGCTTCAAGATAGGCCACGTTTTCGTCCGACGACAGCGTCTTGCCCTCGCCCGCCATCACATAGGCCCCATCCTTGTAATATTCGGTCGAGGCGCAATCCAGTGCCAGCATGATGTCATCGGCCGGCGTATAGCCCGCCTTTTCAACCGCCTTCAGGATGAAATCGAGCGCATCCCGCGTCGAAGACAGGTTCGGCGCAAAGCCCCCCTCATCCCCGATCCCAGTCGAAAGCCCCGCCGCCGACAGTTCCTTCTTCAGCGTATGAAAGATCTCGGACCCCATGCGAACCGCCTCGCGGATATTCTCCGCGCTGACCGGCATGATCATGAATTCCTGAATATCGATCGGGTTATCAGCATGTTCGCCGCCATTGATGATGTTCATCATCGGCACGGGCAGAACATGCGCCGCTGTGCCGCCCACATAGCGGAACAGGGCTTGCGATGTGAAATCCGCCGCCGCTTTCGCCGTCGCCAGTGAAACGCCCAGAATCGCATTCGCACCTAGTCGTGCCTTGTTTGGCGTGCCGTCCATCTCGATCATGGCGGCATCGATGGCTTGCTGTTCAGTCGCGTCGAAGCCCACCAGACCATCCGCAATCTCGCCGTTCACAGCTTCGACCGCCTCAAGCACACCTTTGCCCGAATAGCGCGCCGCGTCGCCATCGCGTTTTTCAACCGCCTCGTGCGCGCCCGTCGAGGCGCCCGACGGCACAGCCGCACGGCCCATGGTGCCATCTTCCAACGTGACATCCACCTCGACGGTGGGGTTGCCCCGGCTGTCCAATATCTCGCGGGCGTGGATATCGATGATCGTGCTCATGTTAGCGCTCCCATGGCTGATGTTAGGGCTGCTATAGCAAAGCACTCCACAAAGGCAACCGCGTCAGGCCGCCACTTTCACGCGCATTTCGCGCCAATAGGAATAAAGCCCGGCTCCGACGATCAGCGCCGCCCCCAGCCAGATGGTCGATGCGGGAACCTCACCAAAGAAAACATAGGCCAGCCCCAACCCAAAGACGATCCTTGTATATCGCAAGGGCGCAACGACGGACGCTTCACCGGTGCGCATGGCAATCGTGATGCAGGCCATGCCAAGCGAGGTCATTACGACAAGCAACCCCATCCAAAGCCAGCCTGCCGCAGCAATCGGTGTCCAGCCGCCTTCAAAGATGACCAAGCCGGTGCTGTAGATCACGATCACGACCATGGCCCAGGACACGGCAAAACTCGTCGAGACACCGGGCGGCAGAACCCGGCTTGCCAGGTCGCGCATGGTCAGTCCCAGAATGGCCGGAAGCGTCCAGAAAAGCCCGGCATTCAACCCGGATACTCCGGGACCCAGAATGATCAACACGCCCATGAACCCAACCAGTACCGCCGTCCAGCGACGCCAGCCAACAGGTTCCGCCAAAAAGACTGCGGCGCCAAGGACAACAACCAGGGGCTGCACCTGCATCACGGCCGTCACCGTGCCAAGACCTGCCGCGCGCAGTGCTTCGGTCAAACCGAACCAGGCAAGAAGCTCGCCCAGAGACCTGATGACCACTGCCTTGTGAAAGACCTGAGGCGAAAAGAATGCCTCACCCTGCCGTTTCAAAAGCGGCAGGAAAATCAACAGGCTGCCGATCGAAACCACCAACAGAAGTTGCCCGGTCGTGGCGAACCCGCCTGCGACTTTGACCGCGGCGTCGACGCAGGTAAACGTCAACATTGCCGCGATCATGTATAAAATGGCTTTGGCGTTAGCGGTCACGCCGCACGCATCCTTACCGTTCGACTGT
>JBCCCA010000110.1:0-10605 GCA_039033735.1 Pseudomonadota bacterium | reverse complement strand
ATGACCAAAGAAGTCCTCTCCCTCTTCGACACCACACTTCGTGATGGCCAGCAAACTCAGGGCGTCCAATTCTCGACCGAGGACAAGGTGCAGATCGCCAAGGCGCTCGATGCGCTTGGGCTCGACTATATCGAAGGCGGCTGGCCGGGGGCGAACCCGACCGACAATGCCTTTTTCGAGACGCGGCCCCAGACTCGCGCCACGTTCACTGCGTTCGGCATGACAAAACGCGCGGGGCGCAGCGCCGAGAATGACGATGTGCTGGCCGCCGTCCTGAACGCCAACACCCCGGCCGTCTGTCTAGTCGGCAAAACCCATGACTTCCACGTCGACACCGCCCTCGGCATCACGCTGGACGAAAACCTCACCAATATCCGCGAAAGCCTGGCCCATCTGGTCGCCCGGGGGCGCGAGGCGCTTTTTGATGCCGAGCACTTCTTTGATGGGTATAAGGCCAACCCCGGCTATGCGCTCGATTGCCTCAAGGCCGCGTATCAGGCCGGGACCCGATGGGTCGTCTTGTGCGACACCAACGGCGGCACGCTGCCACAGGACATCCATCAGATCACCAAGGCGGTTATCGCCTCGGGCATCCCGGGCGATCATCTTGGCATCCATACCCATGATGATACCGGCAATGCAGTTGCAGGCAGCCTGGCCGCCATCGACGCGGGCGCCCGGCAGATCCAAGGCACGCTGAATGGGCTTGGCGAGCGCTGCGGCAACGCCAACCTGACCACGCTGATCCCAACGCTGCTGCTGAAGGAACCCTATGCCAGCAAGTACCAAATCGGGGTGACACCCGAGGCGCTTGGCAGTCTGACCCGGGCGAGCCGGATGCTGGATGAAATCCTGAACCGCGTTCCACTTCGCTCGGCGCCGTATGTCGGCGCCTCGGCCTTTGCCCATAAAGCGGGTCTTCATGCGAGTGCGATCCTGAAGGACCCGACAACCTATGAGCATATCGATCCGGCGGTCGTGGGAAATCAGCGCATTGTGCCGATGTCGAACCAGGCCGGGCAGTCGAACCTGATCCGACGTCTGACAGAGATGGGCTTGCAGGTCGAAAAGGGTGATCCAGCCTTGGCCCTTATCCTGGACGAGGTGAAGCGCAAGGAAACTGATGGTTATGCCTATGACAGCGCGCAAGCGAGTTTCGAGTTGCTGGCCCGGCGTGCCTTGGGACTGACACCGGATTTTTTCGACATAGAACGCTATCGGGTGATCTCGGAGCGGCGCCGGAACGCGAAAGGCGAGATCGTTGTTGAATCGGAAGCGGTTGTGACGGTCTCGACCCGCGAGGGCGCGCGCACGAGCTACTTCAAGAACGAACACGCGCAGAACATCGATGATGACGGACCGGTCAACGCGCTTTGGCAGGCGCTCAAAACCGACCTGGGGCCCTATCAGGCGCAAATTGACCACGTACATCTGACCGACTTCAAGGTGCGTATCACCCAAGGTGGCACCGAAGCCGTGACGCGTGTCATCATAGACTTCGCCGATGACACCGGCCGCGCCTGGGCCACGGTCGGCGTGTCCTCCAACATCGTCGACGCCTCTTTCCAGGCGCTCCATGACGCGATTCTTTGGAAGCTTGTGCAAGAAAATCGCCCGGCGGAGGCGGCCGAATGACGCCTGCGTCGACGTTTTTCACTGTCCATCGCAACCTTCATCGCGAGGGGCCGGGCGAGGCTGCGGACGTCCATTGGGCGCTGGATGTCGCCCGCACACCAGACGGTGCGCGCATTCTTGATGCGGCCTGTGGACCCGGTGCCGATCTGGTGACACTGGCCGAGGCGCGGCCCCGGGCGCGGGTGCTCGGGATCGAGAAGCAAGCGCATTTCGTGGACGCCGCGCGAGAACGCGTGGCTCAGTTTGGCCAACGTCTCACCGCCGATCAAGGCAGCTATTTGGAGCTCAACGGCCTCTTCGATCTGATCTGGTGCGCAGGCGCAGTCTATTTCCACGGGATCGAAACGGTGTTGTCCGTTTGGGCGCCGCATCTTGCACCCGGCGGCGCCGTCGCGTTCAGCGAGCCAGCGTGGATGATCGATCCCCCATCAGACGCGGCGCGCGCCTTTTGGGGCGACGAATACCCGACCCAATCCCGGGCGGCCGTAGAAGCGCAAATCCGCGCCGTGGGGTGGGGCATTGTCGATCAACGCTGGATCGTGGATGCACCGTGGGCGGAATACTATGGCCCGATGTCTGCGCGATTGGACGCACTCGAGGATCAAGACACGGATGCAGGCTTGCAAGAGGCCATTCAGGAGCACCGCGAAGAGATCGCCAAATGGCAGGCCGCACGCGAAGAAATCGCCTACAGCCTGTTCGTTGTCCGCCCGATATGAGCCTTCAAGCCTGCGCCGACATTGTGGCCAAAGGCGATCCTGACCGGTTTCGCGCCGCCTTGGCCGCGCCTGTCGAGGCGCGCAAGGTTCTGTTCCCGCTTTACGCCTTCAATGTAGAGGTCGCGCGCGCGCCTTGGGTCGGCTCTGAGCCGATGATTGGTGAGATGCGGCTGCAATGGTGGCGTGACGCGCTGGAGGAGATTGCGGACGGTAAGCAGGTCCGCAAACACGAAGTGACCGTGCCGCTGGCCGCCATCCTCGATCTCCAGGCGGCAAACCTCCTCGACCAGGGCGTCGCGGCACGCCGCTGGGACCTTTATAACGAGCCGTTCGAAGATGACCGGCATCTGCAACGCTATCTGGAACACACGGGCGGGCAGCTTATGTGGGTGGCAGCGCGCGCGCTCGGGGCGCCGCCTGACACCGAAGATTTGATACGCCAGTATGCCACCGCGGCTGCGCTTGCGAGGTTCCTGATGGCTGTGCCCGAGCTGGAGGCCCGAGGTCGAATTCCGTTGCTGGACGGCACAGCCAACGGCATTCGCGCACTTGCCATTGAGGCTCTGGACAGGATGCCACGCACCCATACGCTGCGCCGTGTATTGCCGAAACCGGCGCGCGGGGCGTTACTCGAAGCCTGGCAAGCAGCGGCAATTCTCGAACAAGCGCATCGCAGCCCTCAGCGTGTCGCGTCCGGCACATTGGGGCTCAGCGAGTTCCGAAAACGTCTGTCTCTGCTCCTTGAGAGTCTCGTCTAGAATTCTACTAAAATTGTCTTTCTTTTCGGACAAAATATCCCAGGGGGCGGCGAAGCCGCAGGGGCAGAGCCCCCTCTGCGCTTACCGTCTGCGGCGGACGGTTGGCACCGAGGTGCGGACCATCCGGTACTGCGCTTCCGGATGCGGCGGGTGTCCTTCCGTCCGGCGCCAGAAGGCAGGCCCACCACGTTTCCGCCAAAGCGGAACACTCAAAAGAAGCCCGGCCGCAAAGCCACCCGCATGCGCCCAATAGGCCACGCCGCCCATATCGGTCGGTGTCATGGAGCCTTGGACAAGCTGAATGCCGAACCACGCGCCCAACACGATCCAGGCCGGGATGGGGACGATGCGGAATATAATTATAAAGAAAAACAGCACATCGACCCGGGCTTTGGGAAACATCAAAAGGTATCCCCCCATCACGCCGGCAATCGCTCCAGACGCGCCGACCATGGGAATGGTGCTGGCGGGGTCGGCTGCATATTGCGCCGCCGCTGCCGCGAAACCGCCCAACAAATAGAAGGCCAGAAAGCCGGTATGCCCCATCTGGTCTTCCATGTTGTCGCCGAAGACCCAAAGGAAAAGCATATTGCCCGCAAGGTGCATGATCCCACCATGCAGGAACATCGACGTCACAAACGTCACGGCAGAGGCGTCCATAGGCACAAGACCCCAGGTCAAGAAAAAGCGACCTAAGGCGCGCTCGTCCTGGAACAGAGCAAAATAACTGAGGAAAACCCCGATATTGGCCGCGATCAGTATCCATGTCACATAAGGCGTACGTTCGGACGGGTTATGGTCGCGGATCGGAAACATGTCCGTGAACGGGACCGATTTTCCGTGCTATCGTCAAGAGCCGATTTCACCCGCCCCCCTTGACCTGTTGGCCCGCCGCGGCATCATTGGAGGATGGTTCGCACGCTATTAACCCTGACACTACTGCTTTCGCCCGGGCTGGCCGTTGCGTCCTGTCCCGCAGCGCCCGACATCGCGGCCCGCGCCGAAGCGCATTTCGATGCGCTGCAAGCCGCCAAAAACGAAATGCAGGCGCAGGACAGCACGCGCGGTCTTTGGGCGCTATGGACCGAAGCGCCCGACACGGCTGCACAGGAGTTGCTGGATCAGGGTATGGCGGCGCGCCGCAGTTTTGATTTTTTGGGCGCCATCGACAGATTTGATCGGCTTGTCGCCTATTGCCCGGACTATGCCGAAGGCTACAACCAGCGCGCGTTTGTGAATTTTCTGCGCGAGGATTTCGCGACAGCCCTGATTGACCTTGATCTTGCGTTGGAACGGTCGCCGCAACATGTGGGCGCTTTGTCGGGCAAGGCACTGACGCTGATGGGGCTTGGCCGCGCTGACGATGCGCAAGTGATCTTGCGCGAGGCGTTGGCGCTCAACCCGTGGATTCCCGAGCGTGGTCTCCTTCAGCAAAAGCCTGGCAAAGACCTGTAAAGGTCCACCACCCGCCATCGGACTTCTAAAAGTCGGAAAACGTTAAATCTTGTGCACTTGCTCTTGTGCAACGGCTTTCGTATGCGTTGGCAGCACATGCGGGCGTGATGGAATGGTAGACATATCGGACTTAAAATCCGTGGGCCGTATGGCCGTGTGGGTTCGACTCCCACCGCCCGCACCAAATACACAATCGGCAGACAGTTTCGGCACGCAATGGTGGATGAGACCGAAGACGGGTCGGTTGGTTTACCGACCCCACGCGCGGACATCGCCGCAATCGACATGAACGAAGTTTGACCGCGAGTATTTTCCGACACCACCGGCCGAGCATGACATTGCGGCACGTGCGAGCTGCGACACCGAGCGACCTTCAAGCCGAATATCGGTTGCTTGCCCCTTCATGTGAAGCGAATTACGCGCAACACCCCGCGACCGCGACCGAAGCATGGCGTTGGTTTGCGGCGAACGGTATCCCGAAAGCAGCATATAGGACGCTTCGGTATCCAGCAGGCGGTGCGAGGCAGCCAGGATGTCGATGGTGCGGTTGTCAAATTCAATGACGGCGTTGGACCGCCAATCGCGCATGAAACGATTGACCTCAGCCATCGCCTCGGGAATGTAATCGCCGTCGATCCAATAAATCGTGTCGATCCGCTCGCCCGTCCGGCCGGAATGCATCTTGAGGCGACGTATATCGCCCGAACCCCGGATCAATCCGAACGCATTCGCATAGGTCGGCGCCGCCACAATTGTAGTTACGGCAAAGGCTTTAAGCACGCCTCTGCGCGTCAGGCTCGTCTTTGGTTCAGCCGTCATTCTGCCACAAGTCCCATATTCTTGTCCCTGCGGGTTGAACCCACAGTGAACTCACCACTCCCCCTGAGGTGTGGATATCTTATGGCCCAAATGGTTAACGCATGAAACAGTGTATCCTGTAAAATCAGACAGATCAGCTGCGATCGGCGAATTTTTGCCAATTATGCCCCTTAGAGCGGCATCGTCAAAATTGTATTTGCAGCGTTGCGCGCGGGTAACAAACTCGTCCATTGACCAGAAATGCAATAGACACTCTGTATATGGTGTCCAACATATGAGGGACACGTTTTTTGATTAGGGTTGCCTGATGTCTATTTCTGCTTTCTGGCGCAAAGCCGTTCTGCCCATTTTGGTTTCCGTTGCCTTGCTGGGTGTTGCGGGACAGCCGGCACGGGCGCAGGTGACGCCATTCCTTCAGTCGGTGGCGGAAGCGGCGTCAAGCGATCAGGATATCGCTGCATTCTATCGCAGCGCAGGATACGCACCACTTTGGACAGGGTCGGACGCAGCATCGAAAGCGCGTCGCGCTGCGTTGTTTCGGGCGTTGCAGGATGCGGAAGCGCATGGCTTGCCAGTTGGACGCTATGATCTGCACGGGCTTGAATTTGATCTGAGCAATATCACAACGGAACGCGAGCTTGGTCGGGCCGAAGTGGCTTTATCCACTTTATTTCTTAGCTATGCGCAAGATGTGCAGACGGGTCTGCTTGAGCCGCGCCGGGTTGATGCCGGTATCGTTCGTGAAGTGCCGCGCCGGGATCGCACGGACCTGTTGACGGCGTTGTCAAAATCTTCGCCCGTTGCATTCATGCGGGCCTTGCCGCCGCAGACGGCGGAATACGCGCGTCTTATGAAGGAAAAGATGCGGCTGGAAACCTTGGTCGAACGCGGCGGCTGGGGCGAGACTGTTCGGGCCAGCAAGCTTGAGCCCGGGGATCGTGGCGCGCCTGTCGTACAACTGCGGAACCGGCTTTTGGCAAAAGGCTACCTGCCACGCACGGCCACATCGACCTATGATAGCGCGATCCGCCAAGCCGTTGCCCGGTTCCAAACCGACCATGGTCTTGTGTCTGACGGTGTCGCGGGCCAGGCCACATTGCGCGAGATCAATGCCTCTGCCGCCAGGCGCCTGTCGCAGGTTATTGTCGCCATGGAGCGCGAGCGTTGGACAAACATGCCGCGCGGTCAGCGCCATATCTGGGTAAATATCACGGATTTCCAGGCAACAATCGTCGACGATGGCAAGGTCAGCTTCCGCACGAAATCGGTGGTTGGGCACCGCGATCTGGACCGCAGGACACCTGAATTTTCGGATGTCATGGAGCATTTGGTCATCAATCCGACCTGGAATGTGCCACGCTCCATCGCGACCAAGGAATACCTGCCGTTGTTGCAACAGAACCCCTTCGCCGTGTCGCATCTAAAGCTGGTGGATCGACGCGGTCGCGTGATCCCGCGCGAAATGGTGCAGGACTTTAACCAGTTCGACGAACGCAGCTTTCCCTTTGACATGAAGCAGCCGCCCAGCCGGTCGAACGCCTTGGGCCTGGTCAAGTTCATGTTCCCAAACCGGCACAATATCTATCTGCACGATACACCGCAGAAGGCCCTGTTTGGCCGTGACGTTCGCGCGTTCAGTCACGGGTGCATCCGTCTGAACGACCCGTTCGATTTCGCCTATGCCCTGCTTGCCGTGCAGGAAGAGGACCCGAAAGGTTTCTTCCAGCGCGTGTTAAGTACGGGTCGTGAAACGCAGGTCGATCTGGATGCGCATGTGCCGGTGCACCTTGTGTACCGCACCGCTTTCACGCAAGCCAAGGGCCGCACTCAGTTCCGCGTCGATATCTATGGGCGCGATGCAAAGATCTGGAACGCGCTCGAGGCGGCCGGGGTTTCGCTGAGCCCACTTCAAGGATAACACTCGGTCCCAAAAGGACGAGGCTATGAGATTTTCCGTGGATGAGATTGCCGCCGCGCTGAACGCGACTGCGTTTGGCAATACGGCGCTGTCTGTGACCGGTGCGTCCGAACCGTCGACAGCGGGACCCGACGATCTGGCTTTGGCCATGGACGCGAAATTCGCGGTCGGGCTGGCGGACAGTCACGCCAAAGTGGCAATCGTCTGGGACGGTGCGGATTGGGCCGCTTTGGGTCTTGAGGCGGCCATCATTGTGCCGCGCGCCCGCTATGCGATGTCCGGCTTGACCCGATTGATGGACGCGGGCCCCGAGATTGCTCCGGGAATTCACCCGACGGCTGTCATCGATCCCACGGCGTTACTGGCAGAAGACGCGGCGATCGGGCCCTTGGTGGTGATCGGCGCCCGCGTCCGGATCGGGGCCGGCGCGCGCATCGCGTCTCATGTGAGTATTGCAGAAGATACTGTGATCGGCCGCGACGCACTGATCCATGCCGGATGTCGTATTGGCGCACGCGTCCGCATAGGCGATCGTGTTTTTGCCCAGCCGGGTGCCGTTGTCGGGGCCGATGGGTTCAGCTTCGTGACACCCGAGAAAAGCCGCGTCGAAGAAGCGCGCGCGTCCCTCGGAACCGAGACGACAACGGTGAACGCCAGCTGGACCCGTATTCACTCGCTTGGCGGGGTCGAGATTGGCGATGATGTCGAGTTGGGCGCAAATTCTTGTATCGACCGAGGTACGATCCGTGCAACACGGATCGGGCGGGGCACTAAGCTCGATAACTTGGTGCATGTGGCGCACAACTGCACCGTCGGCGAAGATGTGTTGTTTTGTGGACAGGTTGGCATCGCAGGCTCGACGACCATTGGCGATCGCGTTGTCCTGGGCGGGCAGGTGGGGGTCGGCGACAACATTTCGGTGGGGGACGATGTTGTCGCAGGTGGCGCCAGCAAAATTTTGACGAAAGTCCCCGCAGGACGCGTGGTTCTGGGATATCCGGCCATGAAAATGGAGCAGTACATTCAGGCCAGCCAGAATTGGCGCCGCCTTCCGCGTGTGATGGATGACGTCAGGGCCCTTAAGAAAGCGGTTTCAAAGGACGACGGGGATGACTAAATAGGCGGCAGAAGAACCCGAAGGGGCAAAGCCATGAGCGGTGACGTCAAAACCCGAGTGATTGAGATCATTGCCGAACAGGCAGTGCTTGAACCTTCCGATATCGCGCTGAACCAAAGCCTGGACGATGTCGGGATTGACTCCATGGGGCTTGTTGAGGCGATCTTCTCGATCGAGGAAAGCTTTGATATCCAAGTGCCCTTCAACGCCAATGAACCCGAGGCTTCGGAGTTCGACATCAGCTCGGTGCAGTCGATTGTCACAGCGGTGGAAGCATTGATTGCCGAGCAGAAGGGCTGAATGGCACGTGTTGTCATCACCGGGGCAGGGACGATCAATCCACTGGGACACACCGTTGCGGAAACTTTCGAAGCCATGCGCGAGGGACGGTGCGGTATCGGCGATCTGGACATTCGGGATGTGGATCGCTTGACGGTTCGGATTGGGGCGCAGGTCACCAACTATGATCCCGACACCCGGTTCAATCGGCAGCAACAAGCTCTTTATGACAGGTTCACGCAGTTCACACTGATCGCGGCCGAGCAAGCGATTGCGCAATCCGGTTTGGAGTTCGGCGGCAAGCTTGCGGCCGAAGCAGGCGTGGTGCTGGGGACAAGTGGCGGTGGGCTTGGAACGTTGGATGACAATTACCGCGCTGTCTATGAAGAAGGGAAAAACCGTGTTCATCCCTTTATCGTCCCGAAACTGATGAACAACGCGGCCGCCTCGCATGTCTCGATGACACATAACTTGAAAGGTCCGTCCTTTACGGTGGCGACGGCCTGCGCCTCGTCGAACCACGCAATGGGGCAGGCGTTCAACCTAATCCGGTCCGGTATGGCGCGTGTGATGATTACAGGTGGGTCGGAAAGCATGCTGTGCTTTGGCGGCGTAAAGGCCTGGGAGGGGCTTCGCGTCATGTCGAAAGATGCCTGCCGGCCCTTCAGTGCCAACCGGAACGGCATGGTGCAGGGCGAAGGCGCCGGCGTCTTCGTTTTTGAAGAGTATGAGCACGCGAAAAAGCGCGGCGCGGCCATTCTGGCCGAGGTGATCGGGTTCTCGATGACCTCGGACGCCGCAGATATCGTGATGCCGTCACAGCAAGGTGCGGCGCGGGCGATTTCGGGGGCCTTAAGCGACGCGCGGATCAATGCCGACGAGGTGGGCTATATCAATGCGCATGGCACCGGGACAGCGGCGAATGACAAGACAGAATGTGCTGCCGTCGCCAGCGTCTTTGGGAAACATGCCGACCGAGTGATGATCTCATCGACCAAATCGATGCACGGACATCTGATCGGTGGAACCGGCGCGGTTGAGCTTTTGGCCTGCCTGATGGCGCTCAGCGACGGTGTGATCGCGCCTACAATTGGCTATCAGGAACCGGACCCTGAATGCGCGCTAGACGTGGTACCAAACGAAGCACGCGACGCGCAGGTCGATCACGTCTTGTCCAACGCCTTCGCATTCGGCGGATTAAACGCGGTGCTTGCGCTGAAAAAAGCCTGACGTCGAGCGTCTGCTGTGCGGGATTTTGCTGCCGTTCGCGTTCTGAATTTGAACGACCGCTTTGCGCACCGTGCCATGTCGCTCATGGCACCAAAGACAACGCCCGGTCATTCGCTGAAGGCACAAGAGCGTGGCGCATTGAAGCCGGTTTTACAAAACGAACACATGGCTGTCGCAAAGGTTTTGAACACCGTGTTTACGCGCAGCACCTGTCAGATCCCATTTCGGTTTCCAGCAGGAGTATAAAATGTCCCAAATCAACTATGATGACCTGTCTTTTGATGATGAAGACGAGATGAAATTTCCACGCAGCGACGTGCAAGATTTCGACCTTGTGGTTGAACGGGCCGTATCGCGTCGCGGCTTCTTGGGCGGTGCGCTTGCATTTGGGTCTGGTGCCGCCGTCATGGGTGCGGGTTTATTCAACGGAACTTCTGCCGTCGCACAGCAGGCCTCCCGGTTTGCGTTTGACCAGCTTGCGCCGCAGACAGACGGGACGGTCCATGTGCCAGCTGGCTACACATGGGACGTGCTTGTCCGTTGGGGCGATCCGCTGTTCAGCGATGCACCAGCGTTTGACCCAAGCACAGGCATTCCGACGAACGGCTCTGACCGCGTCTTTGGCGAGAATACTGATGGGATGGAGTTGTTCCATCAGCGCGGCACTGAACTGCT
>JBCCCA010000109.1:0-10640 GCA_039033735.1 Pseudomonadota bacterium | reverse complement strand
GGGCCGACCGTAATCGTTGCAAATCATCCGCACGGTCTCGTCGACGGAATGGTTCTTGCCGAATTGATCGGGCGTGTTCGAACGGATTACAAGATTCTGACGCGGTCATTGCTGACGGGTATTCCCGAGATAGAGCAATTCATGATCCCGGTGCCATTCCCGCATGAAAAGGATTCGATACAGAAGAGTCTTGGAATGCGGAAAAATGCAATGGCACATCTTGCGTCGGGCGGCGTTGTGGTGCTGTTCCCGTCAGGTGTGGTGGCGTCGTCTGATACGTGGTGGGGGCCGGCGATCGAACGCGATTGGAACCCGTTTACAGCGAAGATGATTTTGAAGTCCGGAGCGACTGTGGTGCCGATCCGGTTTGCTGGCGCTAACTCGCGTGCCTATCAGATCGCGGACAAAGTCAGCGCAACCGTTCGGCAGGGTCTGCTGTTACACGAAGTTGTACATGCGTTGAACAAACCGCAACGTCCCCATGTTGGCCATGCTTTCAATCCTCAAGACATTGCTGCGCGTGCATCGGCACCCCGTGAGTTGATGTCTTGGATGCGGTCACAGACGCTGGATTTGGGATCTGACTAAGGCGCGCCAGGCTTAACGGGTGGGTATCGGTGGTGTTTGCCGGTAGTCGTAGAAACCGCGTTGTGTCTTTCGTCCCAACCATCCAGCCTCCACATATTTTGTCAGTAACGGGCAGGGGCGATATTTCGTGTCCGCAAGCCCTTCATGCAGAACGTTCATAATTGCAAGGCACGTATCGAGACCGATAAAATCTGCGAGCTCTAGAGGGCCCATAGGGTGATTTGTCCCCAACTTCATCGCACTATCGATCGATGCGACCGATCCGACACCTTCATAAAGCGTATAAACCGCTTCATTGATCATCGGCATCAGAATTCTGTTGACGATAAAGGCGGGAAAATCTTCGGCCGTTGCCGATGTCTTTCCAAGTTTCTCAACGACACCATGCAGCGCCGTATAGGTCGCTTCGTCCGTTGCGATGCCACGGATCAGCTCGACCAATTGCATCACTGGAACGGGATTCATAAAATGAAAGCCCATGAACTTTTCTGGCCGGTCTGTTCGACTTGCCAGGCGCGTAATGGAAATGGACGAAGTATTCGACGTCAGGATTGTGTGTGGTGCCAGGTGTGGGACGATATCTTCGAAAATGGCCGCCTTGACTGTCTCACGTTCGGTCGCGGCTTCAATGACAAGATCAGTTGGGCCAAGGTCCGAAAGGCTGAGCGTCGTCGATATCCGTTTCAACGCTTCGGATTTCTCGGTCTCCGATATCTTCTCACGCGCCACCTGGCGTTCCAGATTGCTATCAATCAGTGAAAGCGCCACATCAAGCGCATCCCCGTCCACATCATTCAGAAGCACATCGTATCCGGCCAGCGCAAAGACATGCGCAATCCCGTTGCCCATCTGCCCCGCCCCGATAACGCCGACTTTGTTGATGTCCATTGGTTGCCTCTGCACTGCTGGCTGGACCATAGGCTTTGGGCGCGCGTGCTTGCAAGGGCGCGAGATAGCTAAAATACCACATTTAGCGATATCTCAACGGCTTGGTCCGAAAGTCGCCGGAACCCAGGCTTTCAAACGGTATACGCGTGGCCCTGACAAGACTTGACGAAAATGACTCTGAATTTCAGATCGACTATGGCATGCGCGCCCTTCCCGGCTCGCGCCTCCAGGTTCGCGGTCCAGTTCCAGATTTCGATGCGCCGTTCATAACCGTTCTTGGAGGTACCGAAACGTTTGGGAAATACGTTGAAGAACCTTATCCGGCGCTTTTGGAAGCGCGGATCGGCATGCCCGTTATGAACCTTGGCGTTGCGCATGCGGGGTTGTCGCTTTTCAGTGACGAATTTGCTTTGTTGGACATCGCTGCCAAGTCTGAAGTGACGGTCCTTCAGGTGCTTGGTGCGCAAAACATGTCGAACCGCCTCTATAGCGTCCACTCGCGTCGTAACGACCGCTTCCTCGGCGTTTCACCGGCATTGCGGGATATATTCCCGGACGTCGATTTTACCGACATCAATTTCACCGGCCACCTTATCAGCACGTTGCGCGCGGCATCTGGATATGCGTTTGGCGTGCTGGTTGAGGAACTGAAATGGGCGTGGGTGCAACGCATGCGCCGGATTCTTAGTCTGATTGACGGTGAGGTGATTTTACTTTGGATTTCAGACCGCGATCCCATTGAAGCATTGGACGGGTATGATGTGGTAGAGCCTCAATTCGTTGATGCCGAGATGCTTGCCGATTTGCAGAATGACTTTTCGGATATCGTGAAAGTTGTCACGGGCGCCGCGAATTCGCTGGAAGGCAAGGTGTTTTCTGTAAATGAAAAGGATGCGGCGCTGTGCGTGCCGGGTCCTGACGTCCATGAGCGCATTGTCGAGGCTTTGACGCCAATTGTACTAGACCATGTCAGCCAGTCGGGCGGCGCCGAATGCGCCGCCCGGGCATAATCAGCGTCAGAGTTTTTCGATCAATTCAGGCACCGCTGTGAAAAGGTCTGCGACCAGACCATAGTCCGCCACCTGAAAGATCGGCGCTTCCTCATCTTTGTTGATCGCAACGATCACCTTCGAGTCCTTCATGCCCGCCAGGTGTTGAATCGCACCTGAAATGCCGACGGCTACATAAAGGTCCGGTGCCACAACCTTGCCGGTCTGACCCACCTGCCAATCGTTCGGCGCGTAGCCGGAATCAACAGCCGCCCGCGAGGCACCGACAGCAGCGCCAAGCTTGTCGGCCAGCGATTCGATCAATGCGAAATCGTCTTCAGACCCGACACCGCGGCCGCCTGATACAACCACGCCCGCGCTGGTCAGTTCGGGGCGATCACTTTCGGCAACTTTGTCCTCGACCCACTCGGAAAGGCCGGGGTTTTCCGCAGCACCAATCGTTTCGATCGATGCCGACCCGCCTTCACCTGTAGCATCGAAAGTCGACGTACGGATCGTGGCGACCACTGTGCTGTCTGCTGTTTTGACGGTCTGAATGGCGTTCCCGGCATAGATAGGGCGTTCAAAGGTTTGGGCGTCCACGACGCCGATGACTTCGGACACCACCATCACATCAAGCATCGCAGCAACGCGTGGCAGGATGTTTTTCGACGCCGCCGTCGACGGGGCCACGATGTGGCTGTAGCGGTCCGCGATCGACGTGATCAAGGCCGCAACGGGTTCGGCCAAGTCGTGCCCATAGGCGTCGGCGTCGGCGCAAAGAACTTTCGACACGCCCTCCAGCTTTGCCGCGTCTTCTGCGGCGCCCATGCCGTCGCCAGATGCGCAAAGGATTGTGACGTCGCCCATTTGTTTGGCCGCTGTCAGCGCCTTGGCTGTTGCATCAACGGATAGAATGCCGTCATTCACTTCAGCAATCAGAAGAACAGCCATCAGACAGCCCCCGCTTCTTTGAGTTTTTCAACAAGCTCGTCCACCGATCCTACGATTTCACCAGCCTTGCGGGCTTCCGGTTCGGTAGTTGCAACAATCGAAAGCCGTGGTGCGACATCGACGCCATAGTCGCCGGGCGTCCTCTCATCGAGTGGCTTCTTTTTCGCCTTCATAATGTTCGGCAGTGACGCATAGCGCGGTTCATTCAAGCGCAGGTCAACACTGATGATAGCAGGCATCGAGACTTTGATGGTCTGAAGGCCACCATCAACTTCGCGGGTGA
This sequence comes from Pseudomonadota bacterium, assembly GCA_039033735.1. GTDB lineage: Bacteria > Pseudomonadota > Alphaproteobacteria > Rhodobacterales > Rhodobacteraceae > JAJDOD01. The sequence goes on along the minus strand of JBCCCA010000109.1, from coordinate 6,938 downwards.
CCGTCGCGCTGTCACCGTCAATCGCGACCTCTGACGCAAAGGTGGCTTGCGACCATCCGGTCAGCGCGGCCAACATTTGACCGGTCGCGTTCATGTCGTTGTCGATCGCCTGTTTGCCGCAGAGGACCAGACCGGGCTGCTCGTCATCGCAAACGGCTTTCAATAGCTTTGCCACCGCCAGAGGTTCGATGTCGGTATGTACGTCATCGGTCGCGACGACCAGAATCGCGCGATCAGCGCCCATGGCTAGTGCGGTACGCAGTGTTTCCTGCGCTTGCTTCACGCCAATGGAAACAGCGATGATTTCGTCGGCCTTACCAGCTTCCCGCATACGGATTGCTTCTTCGACCGCAATTTCGTCGAACGGGTTCATCGACATTTTGACATTTGCCAGATCGACACCGCTGCCATCCGCCTTGACGCGGACCTTCACGTTGTAATCGATCACGCGCTTGACGGGCACAAGGACCTTCATCTTTCGCAATCTCCTTTTCGAGTCTTCGCAGGTTTAGCGAAGCCGCAGCGCAGAAAACAGGACAAAATCGACGCGATTTATCCCTACGACGCCGCGTTTCGTGATATCATTTATGAAAAATATGGAGATTTTTTCATGGAGAAAGTCAAGGGGATCGGCGGAGTCTTTTTGCGTGCCAAGGACCCATCTGTATTGACGGCATGGTATCGTGACGTATTGGGTGTAACGCCGGCGCCTTCGGACATGTCGACACCGCCTTGGTTGGCCGAGGGCGGCGTCACGGTCTTTGCACCCTTCGCCGCGGATACCGACTACTTTCCAACCGAGCAGCAGGTGATGATCAATTTTCGCGTGGATGACCTAGATGCAATGTTGGCACAGCTTGGCGGCCACAACATCGCGCCATTCAATGAAAGCACGATGGAGGGGGTCGGGCATTTCGCTCATATTCGTGACCCGGAAGGCAACGCTATTGAGTTGTGGGAACCGGTCAGTAGTGAGTGACGCCAGCCGCTAGAATCGTCGGGAGGTCTATCGGTTGGCTCCGGGCACCCACAAAACGTCAGCGCGCCCGTCTTCATTTGAAATCCGCGCGGCGCAAAAGAACCAATCTGACAAGCGGTTCAAATAGCGAACAGCAGAATCGTTGATGGCTTCCATTGTTGCCAACTCGACCGTTAAACGTTCTGCTCGGCGGGCGACGGTCCGTGAAACGTGCAGATGGGTCGACAATGGTGACCCAGCTGGCAAGATGAATGACTTCAACGGTTCAAGCCGGTCGATCATCGTGTCGATCTCAGCCTCCAGCCGATCAGTCTGTTCGGGGGACATACGCAAGACCGGATAGCCCGCTTCGTCGTCCTTCTCCATTTCTGGGCGACACAGGTCGGCGCCTAGGTCAAAGAGGTCATTCTGAATTCGTGATAGCATATCGTCCATGTCGCCTTCGGCATGCAAGCGGCACATACCGACCGTCGCATTTAGTTCATCGACTGTCCCATACGCGGTGACGCGCATCGAATGTTTTGCGACACGTGCGCCATTGCCCAGTGCTGTTTCCCCGGCATCACCGGTCTTTGTATAGATCTTGTTTAAGACAACCACTTTAAGCTCCGCGTCTGATGAGAACGAAAACAAGGATTAAAGCCACTGCAACAAACTGTGCATAGATGCGATACCGCATGATCCTGTTTGCGTGTTTCCGATTGAAGTCGCCGCCTTTCGCGAAACCGCCGATCCCGGTCAACAGGATGCCCACAACCAAAAGACAGGCGATGGCAACAACGATAAAAAGTGGGTCTCGCATCAACATAGGTAACATCTCCTTTCGACCGGACCTAGGGCATGTTCCCAAAAAGGCGACGGTCAGACGCGTATTAGAATTTTGTCCAGCAGGCGGGTTGGCAAAAGCCGTTTCAAAATTGCGAAGACCTTTGTTGGCGTTGTGATCCGATAGCGGGCGCGGGGTCTCAGCAGCGTTAGCGCGTCGTGAACAACTGATGTGACTGCGCTTGCTGGCAGTTCGAACGGGTCGGCTTGATCCGTTGTTGGACGGTAAAGGCGCTGTTCCAGTTTGCCCTTGTACTCGTCGCGACGCGGTGAGGCGTCGGCGTCAATCCATTTCTCGTAGTGGGGAACTGAGTTTTCACGGATCAGACTTGTCACTGGCCCGGGTTCGATCAGGACGACATGAATATTGCTTTGAGCCAGCTCAAGCCGCAGCGTATCAGCCCAACCTTCCATAGCGAATTTGGTAGAATTGTAGGCGCCGCGCCACGGGAGGGCAGCAAACCCAAGCACAGATGAATTCATGAGGATGCGCCCATGCCCCTGTTTCCGGAAAACCGGGATCACTCGGCGCGTCAACTCGTGCTGGGCAAAGAAGTTCGTCTCAAAAATTGCCCGCAGGGCGTCAGTGGGCAAATCCTCCAACAATCCCGGGATCGCATAGGCACCGTTGTTGAACAAAGCATTCAGCGTGCCGCCGGTTCGCGCAAGTGTTTCCGTTACAGCGGCCTCGATGCTTTCCTGACTTTCGTAGTCGAGCGGAAAGCTTTCCAGACCTCCGGCCTCAAGACGCTCACAGTCTTCGGGTTTTCTGCAAGTTGCAAAGACGCGCCAGCCGCGCCGTTGTAGCCCGTGGGCTGCGTCATAGCCGATGCCACTGGAGCAGCCTGTGATCAGAATGGATTTTTCGTCTGCCATGGTCCCGCTTTGTGCCGCAGCAGACGGGTGTGTCAATGGTGAACCCGATAGCGCAGTCAACCGGGCCTTGGGCCCTCCAGAAAACTGCCAAATATCCAGCCCGTGCCGCTGCCATCCGCCAAGCGAATTTCGTACCAGCCGTCACGGTCGGACAAAACTTCGGCCTCCATCCCTTGAGTAACCTGGCCGACGACCGCGTTGGATGTGCTGGGGCCGCCCCGCAAGTTGACCCTTGATCCGGTGACGTACCAGTAATCAATCACTTCAGCGGTGGGCTGGGCTGCGGTGGCCGTCTGCCTCACCTCTTCCTTCGGGGCAGGCGTCGATGACCGATGCCGTCCATCGCGAACCGCGCGTCCCTCTGCAATAGCGCGATCGATCGCTTCGCTCTCGGAAAGGGTTGTGATCAGGACGGGTGCTCGGGGTTCACCTTCCGCCAGCGTAGGTGCCGTCGCGAAATGCAAGCCTGGTGTGTTGGAGCGCGCGACGTCATCTGGACGCAGATCAGCATCGCCGTAGACGTTAAGAATAACATACAATGCGGCCAGTGTGACCGCGATCAATCTGAACATTTTGACTCCCCCCAAGGAACTCAGGCGTCTTAGGCGCTCAAGGGCCAAAAATAAACTTTCGAAGCTATCGCGTCAGGGGGAAACTTTCGGTGTTGCATTCATGTCAGACAGCACTTTACCCCTGCCGGCACCCCCGGTAATACAGCATCTATGAGTGATGTCTCGGAAGACCCCAATATGGAGGGTAAAAGCCTTGCCGAGCCCCTGCGCCGCGCCATCGGTGACAGGTACCTCACCTATGCACTGTCGACGATTATGCACCGGGCTTTGCCTGATGTGCGCGACGGTTTGAAGCCCGTTCACCGGCGAATCCTTTATGCGATGTCACGCCTGCGCCTGTCCGCGTCTGGTGGGTTTCTGAAATCTGCCAAGATCTCGGGCGATACGATGGGTGACTTCCATCCCCACGGTGACGGCGCGATTTACGATGCGATGGCGCGTCTGGCGCAGGAGTTCAACGTCCGTTACCCGCTGGTCGATGGGCAGGGGAACTTCGGCAATATAGACGGTGATAATCCTGCCGCTTCGCGGTATACCGAAGCGCGGATGACGGTGGTCGCCGAGGCCTTGCTGGAAGGCCTTGATGAGAACGCGGTGGATTTCCGACCCAACTACGACGGCCGCCTTGACGAACCTGTGGTGCTGCCCGCCTCGTTCCCGAACCTTCTGGCCAATGGCTCAAGCGGGATTGCCGTTGGGATGGCCACGAACATTCCGCCGCATAACATCAGCGAGCTTTGCGACGCCTGCGTCCACCTTGCGAAAGCTGGGAATTCAGAGCGCGTGCGCGACGATACGCTGCTCGACTATGTGAAAGGCCCGGATTTCCCGACAGGCGGCACGATCATCGAACCTCCCGCAGCGATTGCCGAGGCGTATCGCACAGGGCGCGGTGGGTTCCGTGTTCGCGCAAATTGGGAGGTCGAAGACCTTGGTCGCGGCCAATGGCAAGTCGTCGTCACTGAAATCCCTTATCAGATTCAGAAAAGCCGGCTGATCGAAAAGATCGCGGAAGCTATTCAAACCAAAAAAGTGCCAATCCTGGCCGATGTACGGGACGAAAGTGCTGAAGACATCCGGATCGTTCTTGAGCCTCGGTCGCGCAATGTCGCACCGGATGTCTTGATGAACATGCTGTTCCGAAACTCCGACCTCGAGACACGGTTCAGTCTAAATATGAATGTGCTGATCGACGGCGTGACGCCAAAAGTAGCCTCGCTGAAAGAGGTTCTGCGCGCTTTCCTCGATCACCGTCGTGAGGTTCTTCACAGACGCTCGCGCCACCGATTGGACAAGATCGATCACCGTCTAGAAGTGTTGGAAGGTTTCATCACGGCGTTTTTGAACCTGGATCGCGTGATCGATATCATCCGTTATGATGATGATCCCAAGGCGGGGTTGATGCGCGAAGACTGGTCCAAGGAGCATGCGCGCGCCACGTCCGATCAAGACTACAAGACCCCGGGATCGGGGGAAGGTGAGTTGAGCGAAGTTCAGGTCGACGCCATTTTGAACATGCGGCTGCGATCACTTCGCCGCTTGGAAGAGCTTGAACTGCGCCGCGAGTTTGACGCCTTGACGAAAGAGCGCGCCGATCTGGAAGACCTTTTGGAGAATGAAAGCCGACAATGGAAGACGATCGCGGATCAATTGCGGGACGTGAGAAAGACTTTTGGCGATGCTCGACGTACTGGTTTTTCTGAAGCGGTCGAAGTCGAAGACGTCCCATTGGAAGCGATGATCGATCGCGAGCCGATCACGGTGGTTTGTTCGCAAATGGGCTGGATCCGCGCGATGACCGGTCACATCGATCTGTCGCGCGACTTGAAGTTCAAGGATGGCGATGGCCCGCGCCATATATTCCATGCTGAGACCACTGACCGGTTGATCCTGTTTGGTGCAAACGGTCGCTTTTACACGATCAGCGCCTCTCAGCTTCCTGGCGGTCGCGGCATGGGGGAACCTGTGCGCTTGATCGTTGATTTGCCGAACGAAGCCGAGATCGTCGACTTGTTTGTACACGCACCAAGCCGAAAGTTGCTTGTCGCTTCATCGGCGGGCGACGGTTTCGTCGTCACCGAAGACGATGTGCTGGCGCAAACGCGAGCCGGCAAGCAAGTATTAAACGTGCGTGGGGATGTCACGGCTGCGGTCTGTAAACCAGTCGACGGCGACCACGTTGCCGCCGTTGGCCAGAACCGCAAGATGCTGGTCTTCCCAGTAGCTGACCTGCCCGAGATGGGTCGGGGCAAGGGGGTTCGTCTTCAGAAGTATAAGGACGGCGGTCTTGCCGACGCGCGGACCTTTGCTTTGGCTGACGGTTTATCCTGGCTTGATCCGGCAGGCCGGACCCGCGTCGTGACCGAATTGGACGAATGGCGCGGTGCGCGTGCGGGTGCAGGCCGTATGGCGCCCCGCGGTTTCCCGCAAGACAATCGGTTCACCTAACGCGAGTCCTTTGGCTTTGCCGCGATCACAAAGTTAAAGTCGGACTGAATGGCTCCGGCGGTGATCAGCTCTTTTTCCAGCAGGCAAATAAGCGACAGAATTGTGCGGTCTTTCTCGTCGTAGTCATCAAAGTTTTGCACCCGGCCTCGCAGCGTTTCGTATGCAAGGGTCTGGCCAAAGGGGATAACTTTTTTCACGGTGAGGTGCTGCGCCATGACATCAAAAATTTCGGCGGCACGAACCCCTTCGCTTGGGTCGACGCGCGCGAAGATATCCAATGGGATTGGTCTCACCTCGCGGATGACCTGATTGCCCTTGTGCTGCACGCGGTTCATCTCGTTCGGCAAAAGCTGAACGATTGCATTCATGAGATCCAGCTGCTTGCCGGTCCATTGCATGTAAGACGGGCCCATATAGTCATTGGCAAAGAACACGCCATCATCGGTCAGACGGTCAGCAATCTGCGCAAAGACAAACTCAAGGTTTTCAATATGGTGAAGGGCGCCGCGGGCGCAGATCAGGTCAAACGGACCGTCAGGTAGGGGATCATTGTTCAGATCGCAGACAGAAAAGTGTATGTTACGCCCTTGTTCCCGGGCCTTCTTGTTCCCGGAAGCGACAGCAACATCCGAGATATCCAGAACATCAAATCGGTCAACGTTCAGTGATGTGTAAAATTCGTTGGCTTGCCCGCCCAGACCACCGCCGATTTCCAACCCGCGGTGAATGGGTTTGTCGCCAATATAGTCTGAAAGCACATTGCGGATACGACCGCCGTCCAGATAGTCGCTTTCGATAAAGGCCTGGATCACAGGGCTGTGCCACGAAAACTTGCGGTCCCATGAAATGGTCCGCTTTTGTGTCGTATCGTTCCACTTCTCGCGGATGATGGCCGCAGATGCAGTCTCGGACATGGCGCATTCCTTCTGTCATGCTGGCGACGGCTTACGCGCTTTGCCTTAACGAAATGCTTACGACGATCGATCAGCGGAAACGGACCAACGCCGCTAATCCGTGTTATAACAGGTGCTTGATTTTCCTGTGTCAATGACATAACTCGCCCGCGATATGGAACCCATCACATAAGGCAAGAGGGCGATGGCGAAGGAAAAGTTTGACCGCAGCAAGCCGCATTGCAACATCGGCACGATTGGTCACGTTGACCATGGCAAGACGACGTTGACGGCGGCGATCACGAAGCAGTTTGGCGAGTTCAAGGACTATGACCAGATTGATGC
>JBCCCA010000108.1:0-10774 GCA_039033735.1 Pseudomonadota bacterium | reverse complement strand
CCCCTGTTCGCGCATCATCTCGGCGATCAGTCCGCGTGCTTCTTCATCGAAACCCCTGAGGATTTGTGCGCCGCGGTAATACTGAGTGACCTTCACTCCAAGACCGTTAAGGATGCAGGCGAATTCGCACGCTATATAGCCGCCGCCGACAATCAGAATGCTTTCGGGCAACGTCTCCAGGTTGAAAACGTCGTCAGACACCATGCCAAGCGCTGCATTTGGCATATCGGGGCGCACTGGATGGCCGCCGCTTGCAACCAGGATGTGATCGGCTGTGATTGTCTCGCCGGTCGCAAGCGTGACCTCGTTCGCGCCGCTGACCCGGGCATAGGTGTCGTGCATGGTCACGCCCGAGCGTTCGAGCAGCCCACGATAGACGCCTTCGAGCCGATCCAGCTCGGCGTGCAATCGGGTGCGAAAAGCCGTCCAGTCGAAGGTTCCGGCATCTGCCGACCACCCATAGTCGCGGGCCAGCCCCGACAATTCCCGAAATTCGGAGGCAAAAACCATCAGTTTCTTGGGAACGCAGCCACGGATGACGCAAGTGCCGCCCATGCGGCTTGCTTCTGCCAGGGCAACACGTGCCCCCGTCGCTGCCGCAGTTCGCGCGGCACGGACCCCGCCCGAGCCACCGCCAATTACGAAAAGATCAACGTCATACGCCATCAGTCTGCCAAATCTGCAAAAATGTTCTTCACACCCGAGGTCTCGATCTGGTCGCTGTGCAGGTCGCGCAGCTCGATGCTGCCATCTTCGAAGGCCGTGATACAGATATCGCAAATGTCGACGAACAGCCCATTTTCGACCACACCCGGTACCTGGTTCAGGACCAGAGAAAGCTGGCGCGCATTGCCGATACGGCCCAGGTGCAGATCAAGGATGTGATTGCCCTCATCGGTCACGAACAGCGTACCATCCGACAGGCGGGGCACGGCTTTCGTCCCGGCGACATCCAGACCTTCCAACATCTCCTCAAGCAGCATCTGCGTGGTTGCCATGCCAAAGCCCAGCACCTCGACCGGAAGCGGATATGCGCCCAAGGTGGGAACGAACTTGCTTTCATCCGCGATCACGATCATCCGGTCCGAGGCGGTCGCGACCACTTTTTCGTGCAAAAGGGCACCGCCGCCCCCTTTGATCAATGCCAGGTCAGCGTCGTATTCATCGGCCCCGTCGATCGTCACATCAAGCCACTTTGCGGCGTCCAGTGTGGTCAGCGGAATGCCTTCTGCGCGCGCTTGATCTGCCGTGCGTGTCGAGGTTGGAACCCCAACGATTTCAAGGCCTTCCTCACGCACCATGCGGCCCAAATGACTGACAAGGAACGCGGCCGTCGAGCCTGTGCCAAGCCCCACTTTCATGCCCGATTTCACATATCCCGCAGCCCGAAGCGCGGCAGCGGATTTCGCAGCGTCGATGGGCGAGAGGTCGTCGGACATGGGGCAGGCTCCGTTTGATCTTGCGGGCCTTATAGGGGCGATTGCAGCCGAGGGCGAGGGGGCAGCGCTCAATTTCCAGTGGGGCTGTAGATGCATTTGCGAATAAACGATATTCAGGCCCTCTCCGCGTTGGTTGAGAGGGCGTCGTACGCAGCCAAATTCTCCGGTTTGGGAGGGGCAGACTCGTTTCGGTGGCACGGAGCAATCTCGAAGATTGGTCGTTTTCCGACGTAAAACCGCGCCATTTAAACCGTCCTCAAAAGTAGTCCGGCTGGTCCTTACACTCTTGGGACCTTTGGATGGTTCAGGGATGTTGCAATACCGGGCGGGACTTTGGCCTACCGTTGTCTCAATCTAGTGGTATGCCGTCTCTAGTGCGCTAAGCCAAAGTTTCCGGGATGCCTTGTATCTTGGCATCAATGACGCGGCCTCTGGCTTTTCACCATCTTGTTTTTTGTTGGCTCGGGCTTGGAAAGGGGTCCAATTGAAATAAGGCTTGGCCTTCCCCCCATCCTTGCGCTAGAGAGCCGCCGGACGCGGGTGTGGCGAAATTGGTAGACGCACCAGATTTAGGTTCTGGCGCCGCAAGGCGTGGGGGTTCAAGTCCCTCCACCCGCACCACAGGTCCTATGTATTGTGACACGGTACATGGATTGAATGTAAGCACATTTCGAGCAAAACATTCTCTCCGCCTGCAGATTGCGCATCGCCGCGACGGCCAGCCATGCGGATCAACCGGACTTGTGCAGTTGCAGTTGTGGCCGACGCAGCATTCATTTCGCCGTCGCGCGGCGCACGTTGCCAGGCCGGTCATTCGCGAGTGTTGCTTTGGCGATGTCCAACACGGAAACACCACGGCAGCCAAATGCCTGGCGTCCGATTGTCGACCCCGCCGTGTGTTGTTTTCAAAAACCATCCTGTTTGCGCCCGCGGATGGTTCTTTCTATCGCGTAATAGGTCTCTTAGAAGAATACGACACAGGTATTGCGGAAAGTAATGAACTTACGAGATTTGGAATACGTCGCCGCCGTTGCGCAATTTGGCAACTTCAGCACAGCTGCGGAGCATTGCAACGTCTCACAGCCCGCTCTGTCAAATCAGATCAAGAAACTCGAAAAGGAGCTGGGTACCGATCTGTTCCTTCGCCTCAGCGGCGAGGTAAGGCCAACGGCCTGCGGTCAACGCGTCGTAAAAATTGCCGAAGAGATGTTAATCAGTGCGCAACGGATCAGAGACACGGCAACCGAGTTTCGCGACCCCGAAGCCGTGCCTTTTAACATCGGCCTGACCCCAACGCTGGCCCCGTATCTGACAAACTACTTCTCAAACCTCTTCAGCGACCTCTTTCCACGAATGCGGGTCAACATGATCGAAGACCTGCCGCAGAACATGTTGAAGATGGTCGAGGATCACAGCCTGGACGTGGCTTTGGTGGCGAAACTCAATCACAATCCGACGCTCGAGTTCACATCGATCTGGGAAGAACCTTTGTATTTGGCGGTTAATGAGCGCCACCCCCTTGCGCCCCTGCGATCCATCCGGCCAGAAGACGTGCCGGTACATGACTTCATTCGTCTGCCGCATTCGTTCGGATACGAACTTGAAGACCGGTTGCCAACGCCTGATCAGGCATCACGCGGTTCCAAAAAGTTTGACTTGACTGCGCTACGCTTCGAGACCATCTGCCGGCATATCTGCCATTCAGATGATTGCACGATTGTCTCTGCCCTCGCAGCCGAGCAGTTCCGCGAGGACAACTGGCCTTTGTCCTTTATTCCGTTCGAAGCCCCTGGGAACCTTCGCAACCTCGGCGCTGCGTCGCGATTGAATTGCCCTAGAAAACCGCTGCTCGCCAAGATCGGTGCCTATATCCAAGAAAACCCGCCCAAAGGCGTCACACCAACATTTGTGGCGTGACCGCTTTTCCTCCTATTCGATAAAGGTGCGCGCCAACCGGTCGCTCAGCGGTTGGGTCAGATAGCTGAGCGCCGTGCGTTCGCCGGTATTCACGAACAGGTCGGCGGGCATGCCTGGAACAAGAACCAGTTTCGCCACGTCTTGGGGTTGGACGTCATCCAATTTGACGCGCGCGGTATAATAGTAGTCTCCGGTGCGCTCATCTTCGATACTGTCGGCAGAGATGTCGATAATGCGGCCCTCTGCCTCGGGAACATCGCCTTGATCAAAGGCTGACAGACGCACGCGCGTAGACTGACCGACATAGAGTTTTTCGATGTCAGCTGTATTCACCCGCGCTTCGACCACCAGTGGCTGGTTAATCGGTACGATGTCCAGAATGGGTTCGCCCGGACGAACAACGCCGCCTGCGGTGAATACCGTCATCTCGACCACCCGACCGCTGACAGGCGCAGTGATCGCCACACGCTTCAGCCGTTTCGAGGCACCAATGTACTGCGGTTCGAGCGTGGCAAGTGACGCATCGATCTGCGCCAGTTCGGTTGAGGTCGCCTCATCCCGCAAGGTGCGTGCACCGATGCTGGCCAGTTGCAATTCGCTGATCTGGTTGCGAGCCTGTGCCTCTTGTGTCGACAACGCGGCGTCCACACCGAGCAATCGCTCAACTTCAACTCGGCGCGCATTCACGCGCACTGCGGCAACCAAGCCTTTGTCGAGCAAGGTTTGCAAGTTCCCCAACTCCTGGCGTGTGATGTCCAACTGACGGGTGTTGGAAGCGCGTTGCGATTGCAAGCCGCCCACTTGATCCTCAAGATTGGCGATGCGTTGCGCTGTCAGTGCCTCTTCGGCATCGCGCGACCGGCGTTCTGCATCAAACAGCAGTTTTTGAGTTGTGTAAGCAGTGTCCCACCTCGCGGGGTCCAGTTCTATACCCATCATCTGCGCAACAACTGTCTTATCAAACACATCGGTTTCCTGCAGTTGAGCCATCAGGCGCGCGCGGCGCACGGATAGATCGCTGAGTTGGCTTTCAATCACATCCAGATCAACGCCCAGATCAGTACCGTCCAGTTCCAATAGGGTTTGGCCCGCTTCGACGAGGTCGCCATTGCTAACAAGAATACTGCTGACGATGCCGCCTTCCAGATGCTCGACCGTCTTGCGGTTGCCTTCGACCACAAAGGTCGCCTGGGCCACAACGGCGCCATCCAGTTTTGACGTTATTGCCCAATAGGTGGCACCGCCAAGGAAACTGATGACAGCCATCAACCCAAAAATCACAAAGCCGGTGATACCAGCACCTGTGGCGTGGGGTTGAATGCGGTTGTATTCTTCAAGGCGCAGAACTCCGGTTTTGCGGACGGTGGTGAGTGCGGTTGTCATTGTGCGGCTCCTTTCAAAGCGGACCCTTGTGGGTGACGGGCGGTCAGTTGTGCAGCGGCCGATTGGGCCACAGGTGTTCCCTGCTGACGCGGCCGCAGGATGTCTTCCTTGTCACCAAAACCCGTTTGCGCCCCTTTGTTGAGAGTCAGAACCTTGTTGACGGCTTCCAATGTGCTGGGACGATGCGTCATCACGAAGGCGATGGCCCCGCGTGCGCTGGCGCCTCGAATGGCGTTGCGCAGCGCCGCTTCGCCTTGGCCATCCAAATCGGAGTTTGGTTCGTCGAGAACCAGAATGAACGGATCATCATAAAGCGCGCGGGCAAGTGCGATCCGTTGGCGTTGACCGCCAGACAAATGAAATCCATTGCCGATCTCTGTCGCATAGCCGTCGGGCAAGCTGCTGATCAGTCCATGCACATCGGCAGCCAAAGCTGCGGCCAGTACCTTGCTGTCATCTATTGATGTGGAAAACCGAGCAATGTTTTCGCGAATAGTCCCATCAAACAGATGCACATCCTGCGGCAAGTAACCCACCAACTTACCCAGCTCTTCCGGATCCCATTTGGCCATGGGCGTGCCATCAAGGTGAATGGCTCCGCGTTGCGGTGTCCAGATCCCTGCAAGCATCTTTGCCAGGGTCGACTTGCCAGAGCCGCTGTGGCCGATCACGGCCAAAACATCTCCAGCCGACAGCGCAAACTCGATCCCCCCGATTGTGGCGTTTTGCGCCAGGGGTGGGCCCGCCTGTGCGATGGCTGCGTTCAGCGAGATTTGCGGACGCGGCAGTGCCAGATGTTTCGGTGGTTCGGCGTAAGTCTCGGAGAGGGCGCGCAGTGTCTTGTACGACCCACGGGCGGCTAGGAAAGTGCGCCACTGACCGATGAGCTGGTCGATGGGCGCGAGCGCACGGGCCAGAACGATAGTGGCGGCTATCATCACACCAGCAGTTGCTTGACCGCTGACTGCAAGCGCAGCACCCAAACCCAACATGCCCGATTGCAATGCCATTCGGGTTGTCTTGGACAATACTGAAAAGCTGGCCAGTCTGTCGGACACGCGCGCTTTCAGATGATGCGCATCGTGTTGCAGAGCTGTCCAACGTCGGGCGAGATCACCAGTCATACCCATCGCGTGGACAAGCTCTGCGTTTTGTTCACTGGAGGTGAACAAACTGTCGGACCTGGTGCGCGCATGGTTTGTGGCTTGCATTACGCTGGCGGAGCGCGCGTTGTTGATCACAGCCATAAGTGTCAGGATAAGTGCGCCAGCAAGACCGAGCGCACCAAGATACGGGTGCAGGACATAGAGCACCCACAAGTAAAGTGGAATCCACGGTGCATCGAAAAATGCGACCAATGTCGGGCCGGAGATGAAGTCGCGCATGCCATTCACATCAGCGGCGGGATTGTCGCCATTGGCCTTGCCTTGCACCCGGCGCCGGATCGAAGCCTGAAGGATCGGCGCGCCGATCTCCAGTTCGAAGCGGGCGCCAAGGCGGCTGAGAATACGCATGCGGATCAGGTCCAGAAGACCGGTGACCAGGAACACGCCACCCAGCAGAACGCTAAGGGCAATCAATGTGTCCATGTTCTGGGTGGTCAGTACGCGATCATAGACTTGCAACATGTACAGGGGGCCAGACAACATCAGCAGGTTAAGGATCATGCTGAAGAAGCCGATGGCGATAAAGCCGCCGCGCAGCTTGCCCCATGCGAATTTGACGGTTGATTTTTTCTGAAACATTTGGGTGATCTCTTTTCAGCGTGAAGAGGTGGCGACATGTGCCGCCACCTCGAGGTGTATTGATCAGGCGATGAAGTCGTCGTCGGTGAAGGCGCTGCTGTTGACCCCTTCGAGGCGCACGGACGCGTCTGACGAGAAGGTCAGCAGGGCGTCGTCGCCGTCTTGCGACACAACGAAGCTCTCGGCGAAGTCCAGGCCGAAGTTGGAGAAGTCCAACCGGTCCACGCCAACTTCAAAGTCGACCACCGTATCGTTGCCGAACATCCCTTCGAAGGCGAAGGTGTCAGAGCCTTCGCCGCCGAGCAGCAGGTCGTCCCCTTGGCCACCGTTCAGTAGGTCATCACCGTCTTCGCCCGACAGGGTGTTGTCGGCATTGGACCCTATGATGACGTCGCCATCGTCCGATCCGATCACATTCTCGATCGAGCTGAGGATGTCTGCCTCGGCCACTTCGTCGATAACATCTAGCCCGGACACGCCCGTGGGGGCATCTGCGTCAATGGTTGCACCAGCGTCCACCAGCGTGTCCTGCGCGATGGGACCGTTGACCCCGGCAGGTGCGTTGTGCAGGTGGATGGCCGACACGACACCCGGAACCGGGGTTTGCAGGTCCACCTCGTTGAGGCCAACGACAGTCAATTCCGAGGCGTAGACAACCTGGCCGGTGGCTTCATCGACCGAGATAGTCAGTGTCGCCGTGCCCGTCGCTTCGCTGTCGGAGGTTGGACCGGGTTCCTGGCTTGCGTCGAGTGTCGCCACCAGTTCTATGACACGCGCATGCCCGTCGCCCTGATCGCTGACAACTTCGAACTGGCCACGGATTTCACCGCCGGGGAATTCCGAGGTATGGATGTTGTAGTACAAGTTGCCAGCAAGGGCCTCTGCTACAAATCCAGCCGCGTCGTTGATGTTTTCGGTGGGCTGCAAAGAGGCACCGACCGCAACATTTTCAACAGAGACCGTGAACCCGGTTTCGCGTGTCGCAGTTCCGTTTCCGTTGGCACCAAGGTTCACGGTCACAGCGACATCCTGATCAGAGAAATCAGCAGTGTAGATGCCTTCGCCGCCTTCGATGAAGTCGTTGCCAAGACCACCGACGATCACGTTGTCGCCTTGTCCGGCAATCAGAACGTCATCGCCCGCGCCACCGTCGACGACACCGTTGAGTTGACCAAGATCCACAACGATGTCGTCTCCGGCACCAAGTAACACATTACCATTTACCACACCTTCGTCATCGTTGACGAAAGTAACGTCGCCCGCTTCGGTTGCGTCGATGGCGTTGACTGTACCGGTGATTTCACCTTCGTTCAGGATCGCACCCAGCAGGTTTAGGCCACCGTCGATGCGGATACCCGCTGCAGCGTCACTGTCTTCGGACCCGACGATAACGCCTTCGTTTTGCACCAGTCCTGCAAAGCCTGCATCTTCTTGGTTGCTAAAGAGGCGCAGACCGTCACCGACTGTGTTGCCTTCGGTCGCGTCACCGCGCCCTTGCAGGATACCTTCGTTGAAGATGGCAGCTGATACGACATCACCATCCACGTCGCCAGTTTGCAGCGACACGGCGGAGCCGTTATTGCCGAGCCCGGCGTCTACAACACCGGTGTTGGTAAAGGTGTAGTTATCAGCGGTTCCGTCCGCGTAGACCGTGCCATTGCGCTGATCGCCAGTGCCGAGGATCGCGCCGGAATTCACCACGTCCAACCCTTCACCGTCGATGTTTAGTGCACGGCTGCCCGAGGATACGACGCCGCCTGCTTCGTTCACGAAGGACCCACCAGTGTGGTCGCCTGTCCCGAAGTAAACACCGTTTTGAACACCAGCAATCAAGCCCGAATTGGACAGCTCCCCTTTGAAGTTCACGCCATTGACAACGCGAACACCTGCGACCGTTCCGTTGGCACCTTCGGACAGAATCTCGCCCGAGTTGACGATAGTGGCATCAGTTGTGCCGGTGTTGCCAACATTGCCGATCCGTACACCGTCGCCTGCCAGGTTGTTGCCTGCTGGCGCATTGCCACGGCCCTGAATGATCCCGTCATTGTCCAGCGTGAACGTGTTGGCGCCATCCGCGGCACCACCGATCTCGGCGCCAAAGCCAGAGCCCTGATTGCCTTCACCGGCATCGATTGTTCCGCTTGCGAGGTTGCGGACGTTGAAGTCATCCGCAGTACCATCGCCGTAAACGGTGCCGTTGCGCTGGTCATTTGTGCCCAGGATGTCGCCTGCGTTGGTCAGATCAACGCCGGTTCCATCGATGTTCACCGCACGGCTGTCCGACTGGATTGTCCCGAAGTTCAGGACGTCAAGATCATGCTCGGCGTCGCCGATATACAGGCCATTGCGCACACCTTCGATCACACCTGTGGATGTGTTCAGGATACGACCTTCGGCCGCCGCGCCATCGGCGATACGTATACCTGCCGCTGTGCCATTGTTGCTTTCCGACGAGATAAGGCCCGAGTTCACGATGTCCGTGTCAGACACTGTGCCTTCTGCGCCATTGTTGATACGAATACCGTCGCCAGCGCCGCCAGTGTTCGCCGCCGCTTGGCCGCGTCCTTGAATGGTGGCACCAAAGCCGTTGAAGACAGTGTTCGACACCACGTCGCCCACTTCGTCGCCCACTTGGAACGAAATGCCAGCGCCGTCATTGCCTTCGCCTGCGTCGATCGTCCCGCCCGTGAAGTTCGAGATGCTGACATCTTCTGCGGTTGCGTTGGTATAGATGGTACCGTTGCGCTGGTTGTCGGTGCCGACAATGTCGCCAAAGTTGCGAACGCCGACACCTTCGCCTTCGATCTCGACCGCGCGGCTGTCGGAAGAAATGACGCCACCGCGGAAATTGTCGAGCGTGCCCGAGCTGCTTGGACCGCTGAATTCAACACCATTCAACTCGCCCGCAATGCTGCCAAAGTTACGAATGTCGGCGCTCGACCCGTCAGTCACTTCGATGCCCGTGGCCTCTGGGCCGCCGGCCGCGATGCTGCCTGTGCGGAAGTTGAAGACTTGAACGTCGTCGGCCTCGACCGAGACGGCGGACGGTGCGCCGTTAGTTTCGACCTCGCCAAAATTCAGAAGCCGGGAAAGGTCGTTGTTCAGTACAAAAGCAGGGGTGTTGTCGACAACGGTACTTTGGAAGAAGCCGTTGGTCAGTGTCTGTCCGTCGCGAACAGTTTCCTGGGCCAGTGACGAGGTCGTCAGTAATCTGGCGCGCAGGCTTGCAAGTAGTTCGGAAAGCATGGGTGATCTCCGCTTGAGATTTGGTTGGTGCGGAGATCAGACCAAGACTGTGGTCTCCCCGCTGTCCAACCAAGTGCGGGTGCGTGGGTGTATTGGAAATTCTTGATACGAATACGGTGTATAAGCTCGGGAAATAGTCACGAACTCTGTGAGGCGCGTGAGCCCTTTTTCATTTATGCGCAACGCTTTACAATTGGTTCCGGTCGGGCTTGCGTTATTCTCTGACGAATTTTCACGAAACTGTTCGCGGATTTTATAGGAAACGTTAGAGCCGCGCTTGTCAGTCAATGCAATTCGTTGCGTGCGGTTCGGAAACGACCTTTGATTCCGAATCCGACAAGAACGCCTCAGCAATCCACTCATCACCATTGTCAGATTGTCCGCTAGAGGACGTTCGATTTCCAACGAACAATTGCCTTCGAAAAACTGTTCCAGTCGGCGGCAAAGACATGCGGCACCCAGTTCCAGTGACTCCATGTCGGCCACTTTCCGGCTCAAACTCCACTTTTTTTTGCCCCTTTTGGAGAATGTAATTGTCAGTTCCAGTCCCTTCTGACCGACATAAGCGCGGAACAACTCAATTGTGTGGCGGTGCTGGATAAGGGCGGAAATCATCGGCTTGATCAGATTTTTTGCATTCAGCGATGCCCGACGCAGCGCGATGATCCGAGTGCTCCGTTCGAGCAGGTCTCGCGCGCTGCCTGAGTGGGCGTTTGCTTCGCTACCGATCTGTCCGAGTGCCGGAGTGGTGGTGGACTGTATCACGTCCTCCTGGAAGGCCGGCGTAGTGTCGAGTTCGAGGCACAATGTGCTCTAGTCGGAGAAAAGCATTTAATGCGCCAGTCAGACAGATTGCGATTGTATTTCTGGTAGGCCCGCAAGTTGTGTTTGCGCAGCAGTTCATCCGGCGCGCCAAACCGGCACCATCCGATACGTTTGCAATCGTGATAAACAAAGCGTCATGGCTTTCACCAGCTTCGCCACGTGCCTTCATCACAGCGCTTTTCTCTTCGAGTGATGCCTCTGCGCCCTCATTAGAGTGAT
>JBCCCA010000107.1:0-10811 GCA_039033735.1 Pseudomonadota bacterium | reverse complement strand
CGGTCGATGGTCAAGATCAAGCCACCGATCGCATTCATCAGGGTCTTGGATGTCTCCATGCCAAGCGTGATCGCATTCACAATGATGACGGCAATTATGAATGACTGAATTCTGGGGCTGTCCAGATGTTGGGACAGGCGGGCGCGCAGTGTCATGGGGCTTTTTCCATCGTTGGCCTTCGATATGGCGCGGGTGAGGGCGTGCGCAAGGGATTAGCCAGTCTCCGCCTTCAGAAGGGCCGCAAGGCCGGTCCGATAATCTGGGTATTTCAGCTGAACGCCAAGTTCGGATTTGATCCGATCATTCTTTACGCGTTTCGATTCCGCGTAAAAGCTGCGCGCCATTGGGGTCATGTCGGCGTCCTCGAATGGGAGCGCCGGAGGAAGTGGCAGGTTCAATAGCTCGGCGGCGTGGGCAATGACGTCTTGTGGCGGGGCTGGATCGTCGTCGCAGACATTGTAGGCGGCTCCGGGATTGGGGCGTTTGATCGAGGCCAGAACGGTTGTTGCGATATCTTCGACATGGATGCGGCTGAACACCTGACCTTCTTTGATGATGCGTCGCGCCGTCCCGCGCCGGACCTTGGCGAACGGCCCCCGACCAGGCCCGTAGATGCCGGCCAGACGAAAGATATGAAGTGGTAGCCCAAGCTCGGCCCAAGCAGCTTCGGCTGTGACCCGCGCCTGTCCGCGCTTAGTGGAAGGGCTGAGCGGCGCGTCCTCGTCAACCCAACCGCCGTCGTGATCCCCATAAACGCCGGTGGTCGACAGGTAGCCTACCCATTCGAGATGGGACGATCCATGCAAGCGATCCGCGATCTCGGCCAAAACGGGGTCGCCTGCGTCGTTTGGGGCCACCGAGGTCAGAAGGTGTGTCGCCTTTTCAAGCGGCAGTCTGGTCCCTGGCCATTGTAAAGGTTGGACACCTTGACGTTCCAAAAGGCCGAACTTGGCCGGACTACGTGTGGTGCCAATCACGCGCCACCCTTGCCGCACAAGCCGTGGTGCAAGGGCGCGAGCCGAGAACCCGTGGCCAATGGAGAGGAGTGTTTTTGTCATGACCGGCATTCTCTTGCGTATTTTTGACAAGATGAAGCCCGTTGTTGTGAAAACTTCGCGTTTGCCGCGATGCGAGGGCTTGCAGGTGCCTGCAAGAGGGTGTCAATTCTGGGGATGGCACACTCCCTTCCCTCATGGGCCGACATCGCCCCCCAACTAGTTGCGGTTGCCGCCGGGCGCGCGCCCGCGGATCTTGTGATCCGCGGCGGCAACTTGGTCAATGTCCAGTCGCGCGAGGTTCTTGACGGGTGGCAGGTCGCTGTTGCCAAAGGTCGTTTTGCCTATGTTGGTCCAGATGCGTCGCATTGTATCGGTGAAGGGACCGACCTTGTTGAGGCCGACGGGCGCTATTTGATCCCTGGGCTGTGTGACGGGCATATGCATATCGAAAGCGGGATGCTGACGCCTGCGGAATTCGCAGCGGCCGTGATCCCGCACGGCACCACGACAATGTTCACCGATCCGCACGAGATTGCCAACGTCCTTGGTCTGCGTGGTGTGCGACTTATGCATGACGAGGCGATGCTTCAGCCCGTCAGTATTTTTACGCAAATGCCATCTTGCGCACCATCCGCGCCGGGGCTTGAGACAACGGGGTTCGAGATCACGCCAGAGGATGTTGCCGAAGCCATGGCTTGGCCTGGCATCATCGGACTGGGCGAGATGATGAACTTCCCAGGTGTCATCAATGGCGATCCGAAAATGTTGGCCGAGATTGCCGCGACACAGAACGCTGGCAAGACGGTTGGCGGGCATTACGCGTCCTTGGATCGGGGCGTGCCGTTTCATGCCTATGCGGCCGGGGGCCCGGCCGACGATCACGAAGGCACCGCCGAAGAAGATGCAATTGCCCGCGTGCGGCAAGGCATGCGGTCAATGCTGCGTTTGGGCTCGGCCTGGTATGATGTAGAAAGTCAGATCACTGCAGTGACCGAAATGGGCCTTGATTCGCGGAACTTCGTTCTGTGCACTGATGACTGCCATTCGGGCACTTTGGTTAATGACGGGCATATGGATCGTGTGGTTCGCCATGCAATTGTATGTGGATGCGATCCCCTCGTCGCCTTGCAGATGGCGACGGTTAACACGGCAACCCATTTCGGATTGGAACGCGAATTGGGCTCGATCACACCAGGGCGGCGGGCTGACGTGATCCTGACGTCGGATTTGCACACTTTGCCGATCGAACATGTCTTTGCGCGCGGTGCCCTTGTGGCCGAAGCTGGGCATTTGCTGGTGGACTGTCCGCATCTCGAGTGGCCGGACGATACGCGGCAGACGGTTCATCTAGGAAAGGTTTTGTCGGCCGAGCATTTCGAGATCGCCGCACCTGACGGCGCCAACCGCGTTAAGGCGCGCGTGATCGGCGTGGTCGAGAACCAGGCTCCGACTGAAGCTTTGGAAGCTGACCTGCCAGTGTCAAACGGCATCGTTGAAGGCGAAGGCGGCGTTGCTCAGATCGCCCTTGTGGAACGACACCGGGCCACGGGCGACGTCGTGAACGGTTTCGTGTCCGGGTTTGGTTACGAAGGGCCAATGGCCATGGCCTCGACCGTGGCACATGACAGTCACCACATGATTGTTGTTGGTACGGATCGCGCCAATATGGCGGCAGCAGCCAATCGGTTGGGCGAGGTTGGAGGCGGCGTGACCGTCTTCCGAGACGGGGCCGAAATCGCGCTGGTCGAACTGCCGATTGCAGGGCTTATGTCGGATCGCCCTGCGCGCGAGGTAGCAGCAGATGCGGACGCCATGGTGGCGGCAATGGCTGCGTGCGGTTGCACGTTGAACAACGCTTATATGCAGCATTCTCTTCTGGCTCTTGTTGTGATCCCGTCGCTGAGAATCTCGGACCTCGGTCTGGTTGATGTGGATCGCTTTGAATTGACCGATCTTTTGGGAGAAACGACATGAGCCCCAACGTCGCGCTTCTGACGCCAAGTCAGCACGAGCATGAGGCCTTTGAGACTGCCGATGCTGCCGTTCTTCGACTGAAAGAGCTGTACGAGGGCGCTTCGTTGTTTCTGTGCAACCAGTTCACCCAGGTCATGGAAAACGGGAAGCCAAATCAGCGGGTCCGCGCGTTTTATCCCGAAGTGCGTCTGGCAACGAATACCTTTACGGGCGTGGATTCCCGGTTGAGCTTTGGCCATGTTGTTGAACCGGGACGCTATTCGACCACCATTACCCGCCCTGACTTGTTCGAGCATTATCTGACACAGCAGATAGATCTTCTGATTAAGAACCATAATGTGCCCGTTCAGGTCGGACCTTCGATGACACCAATGCCCGTGCATTTCGCCGTGGCGAACGAGCCTAATCTGACGGTTCCGCAGGAGGGCGCCACCGACTTCTCGCTGCGCGATGTCTTTGATGTGCCAGACCTTGCATCGATGAACGATGACATCGTGAACGGGTACGAGTTCCTGTACGAAGATGGCTCGCATCCGTTGGCACCTTTCACGGCGCAGCGGATCGACTATTCACTGGCACGCCTGTCGCATTACACGGCAACCCTGCCCGAACATTTTCAGAACCACGTGCTTTTCACGAACTATCAGTTCTATGTGGAAGAATTCGAAGCCTATGCCCGGAAGATGTTGGCAGATCCCGATACTGGCTATACGAGCTTTGTTGGGCCGGGGAATGCCGAAATCACGGCGGCGGATCAGGTCCTAAGCGTCGTGCCAAAGTTGCCGCAGATGCCGACCTATCATCTGAAACGCCCGCGTGGAGGCGGCATAACATTGGTGAATATTGGGGTTGGGCCGTCTAACGCCAAAACTGCGACGGACCATATCGCAGTGCTGCGCCCGCATGCGTGGATGATGGTCGGACATTGCGCCGGGCTTCGCAATACGCAGCGCCTGGGGGACTTCGTACTGGCCCACGGCTATCTGCGCGAGGACCACGTGCTTGATGATGATCTGCCTGTTTGGATGCCAATCCCGGCCCTAGCAGAAATTCAGGTCGCGCTTGAACAGGCTGTGGCCGATGTCACCAAATACGAGGGCTATGATCTCAAACGCATTATGCGAACGGGCACGGTTGCCACCATCGACAATCGTAACTGGGAGCTTCGCGATCAATCCGGCCCGGTACAGCGGCTGAGCCAATCCCGCGCAATCGCGCTGGACATGGAATCGGCAACGATTGCAGCGAACGGCTTTCGCTTCCGGGTGCCGTATGGAACACTTCTGTGCGTCTCGGACAAACCCCTTCATGGTGAATTGAAGCTGCCAGGCATGGCGTCCGAGTTTTACCGGACGCAGGTTGCGCAACATCTTCAAATTGGTATTAGGGCTATGGAATCGTTGAGGGAAATGCCACTTGAGCGTATCCACTCTAGAAAACTTCGGAGCTTTGAAGAGACAGCGTTTCTGTGAATGTCAGCTAAAAAACGCGCACAAAATGCGCTTTGGACTTGTAAGCCAGACACAAATCGTTGTGTATTCCCGCGATATCCAGTAAAAAAAGGGTAATGAGCCCCAATAACCGGGCCAGAACGAGGAGAATTCACATGGCAAAACCTTTGACCAAGACGCAGCTTGTCGCCGCGCTCGCTGACGAAATGGACAGCGACAAGAAGTCCGCCAGCACTGCGCTGGATGCGATCATTTCAGTCATCACCAAAGAGGTGTCCGGTGGCGGCGCTGTAACGCTCCCCGGCGTTGGCAAGATCTATTGCCGCGAGCGTCCGGCGCGCATGGTTCGCAACCCTGCCACGGGTGAGCAAATCCCAAAAGAAGCTGACAAGGTGGTCAAAATGACTATTGCGAAGGCTCTGAAGGACAGCGTCAACGAGTGATTAGAGAAGATTAGAGAAAGTATCGGGCCGCCATGTGTGCGGCCCTTTCGTTTTTTCGGTCAGGCAACGGCAGCTGTCAGAGCGGCATCCATCAGGTCTTTGATTTGCTCGGTTCGTGTCCCTGCCACGATGCGCCCAAGCTCTTGGTCGCCTTTCAACACGACCAGAGTTGACCGACGCGGAATGTTCAGGCGGTTTGCAAGCTCACCATTTTGGTGATCGTCCCAATCCACCCGGATGAAGCTGACATTCGCTTCATAGGCTGGGTTTTCCGCCCTCAATGCATTGATCTTGGATTCTTGAGCGCGGCAGGTCGAACACCAGTCTGCGGCGAAGTCCACAAACACAGTTTTGCCCGCTGCCAGTTCGCTGTCGACCAAGCCGGGCGTGTATTCGGTGAATGCAAACGCGGGCGCGGCAAGAGCGGCAGATGAGGTTGCCAGAAGGAAAGTACGGCGATCCATAGGATGTCCTTTCAAATAGAAACGGAAAGTTCGGTGAACCAGGCCGGCAGGTATTCCAGGGCCCAGAATTCCAGCATGTGATGCACTTTGAAGAGAATGGCGGTTCCCACCGCGACAAAGGCGATACCCATGATCGGGCGTGACGCTCCTGCAATCTTGCGCATCCAGGCTTGTCGTTTGCGGATGACGGACTGCGCACCATAGCCAAGCCCGATCACGATCGTGGAAACCCCAAGGGCGAAGGTGATCATGATTGCTGTGGCGTGCAGCAGACTTTCGCCTTGGCTCGCTAAGGATATCGCCCCGCCCAGCGTCGGGCCAATGCAAGGGCTCCAAACGGCGCCAAGCAGCATGCCACCCACGAATTGGCCGGTCAGTCCGCTTCGGTCAGTGGTATCAATCTGGGTATCGGCGCGTGCGGACACGCCTGCAGTCGCAGTCGCAAAGCTTTCCGAGAACCTGGGGACAAGCAATACCAACCCAAACACGATCATCAGGGTTGCTCCGGCATTCGCGAACGCCTCTTCAGTGATGCCGATTGATCGCCCGGCCACCGCGACCAACAACCCAAGCGCCACAAACGAGACACTCAAACCCCCTGCAACAGCCAGTGGGCCCGCGCGCCCTGCCTGCATTGCCGTTGCCAATACAATTGGCAAGATCGGCAGAACGCAGGGATTTATTAAGGTTAATAGCCCAGCCGCATATCCAAGTAGGTATTCCATGCCGCGAATATTGGGTTTTCATCCTGAACTGTCATCTCACAAGGTTGTCAGACGTTCATCGAAGGACAGGTGTGTGATCACGCAGTCTTTGGTGCTTTCGAAATTTGTACGGCAAGAATTCCAAGTGTTGTGATCACAACGCCGGCAAAGTCCAGTGGGCCAATTGCTTCCTCCAGTAATACCGCAGCGATCGCAACGCCAAACACGGGGTTCAGGAAGTGGAAGGTCGCGGCGCGCGTGGCGCCAATCCGGCCAACAAGCCAAAACCAGATCAGCGTTGCGATCAGCCCGGGCACCAAGACGGTATAGGCGAACGCAATCAGCACGGTGGGCGTCAAGTTGGCGACCCAAGGTTCGAAGGCGAGCGCAGGGAGTGCTAGGGCGGCACTTCCAATCAGCATTTGCCACGCGACAACGGCTACCACATTGCCCCCTGCCGAGGCCCCACGCACGGCAAGTGTCGCAAATGTAAGAGCAAGTGCAGCAAAGCAACACAACATGATGCCGGTCAGGTCCACACCCTGGGTGATCCGTGTTCCCATGATGAGCACCACACCGCCCAGACCGGCCGCAAGTCCCAACAGACCAAGGGGCCGGATGGTTTCTGTTGAAGAAAGCCACCCAGCCAATGCGACCAGCAAGGGAAGCGAGGACGCGATGATCGCTGCGACCGACGCTTCAACGCGCGTCATCGCAATGAAATTCATGCCCAGATAAAGCGCGTTTTGGCAGATGCCGAACAGAATCGTCAGCCGCCATTGCTGGCGTGTAAGACGCAGGGACTGACCCATAAGTTTTGCGAGAAGAAGGGCAATGAGACCCGCCAACAAGAAACGAAGCGCCGATACGGTCAGCGGGGGTGCATTGGTGACAATGATTCTGGCTGAAGTGAACGCCGACGACCATATCAGGGCAAAGGTCAGCCCAGCGATCATTGCGCGCATGTCCATAGTGTGCCTTTACGTCCTGACGACGCCCGGAGTTCTTTGCGATGCGCGAACCAGTCTGCAGCTGGTCCAGCTTCGAACGGTTGAAGGGCAATTTTGCATAAATTGAAAGCAGTATCTGGCTGGGCCGAGATCAACGCGTTAGCCTCGCACCATGAGCGTACGCATGATAACGGTCAGCGCCCCGGACCAGACTATTCCTCCGATCCGCCGGAAGGTCGAAGAATTGGGTGTTTCAGGCATTCGAACCTACGCCGAAACTCAGCGAGAAGGCCGCACAACATTGCAGATGCTTGTGGGGTCGTCCGCGCGACAAGAGGTCGTCGACACCGTGCAGGCGGCCCTATCGGCGCAGAAGGACTGGCGGCTGACCATTCTGCCGGTTGAAACGACGGTGCCGCTTCCCCGGGACGAAGAAGAGGCGGAGCGCCGACGCGCAAAGGCCTCCGAGAACAAGATCGGCGATATGACCCGGGAAGAGGTCTGGAATTCTGTTTGGGGTCAGGCGCGGCTGGACGAAACCTATATTGTGTTTGTGGTTCTCTCGACCATCGTTGCCGCCTTGGGAATGTTGACGAACAGTGTTGCTGTTGTCGTGGGCGCGATGGTCATCGCGCCTCTTCTGGGTCCAAATCTTGCCTTTTCGGTCGGTGTCGCTTTGGGCGACGGTTCCTTGATTGCCCGGGCGCTGTTGACCAATCTGGTTGGGCTGATTGTCGCTCTACTGTTGAGCATTGCTATCGGCGCATTTTGGACTGGTGCCCTGGACTCGGATGAGCTGATGTCGCGCTCGGGCATCGGGTTTGATGGCATGGCGATCGCGCTTGCCTCGGGCGCTGCAGCCGCGCTGTCGTTGGTAACGGGTGTGTCTTCGGCATTGGTAGGTGTGATGGTCGCCGTCGCCTTATTGCCACCAACAAGCGCCATTGGCATCTTCCTCGGCTCGGGGCAACTGACGCTGGCAACGGGAGCAGCTATGCTGCTGGCGGTCAACATCGTGTCCGTGAACTTGGCTGCTCACACAGTTCTGTTTTGGCGGGGGATAAGACCACGCACGTTCTTTGAGGAGAAACGCGCAGCCCGTGGCCGCATGGCCAGCGGCCTGGTCTGGATACTTCTTCTGGTCGCGCTGGCCGGTTTGATGTGGTTCGAAGTGAACAGTTAGATCTCAGTAACGTTGGTCGATTGCCTTTAAAGGCAGGGCGGCTTGCGCCTCAAGCGTTTGAATCTCCGCATCCGTCAAGGGCCCCCGACCTTTACGCCGTGCGCTAACAAACCAACTGGCAAAACCCTGCGGGCCATCGTAAGTGAGGTCGTTCAAAGTCAGTTCGGTGCCGCAGCAGGGCATACTATGAAGGTGCAGGTGAAAGCCTTCAGCCCCACGCCAATCGGACTGCATCCAGATATGCCACTCATCGGCATCAATCCGAGCATTGCAATCGCGGCACCGAATGTCGGTCGCATTCTGGCCAGCATCTATGAACTGTAGCTTGCCGTAATCCTTGACGCGCGCCTCGGTGGTTCCCGCCATATTGGCCAGTGTTTGACGGAGTACGTCAGTGTCGGCGGGAATTTTGGCTTCCGGGTTCTTTGGAATGATGACCAAAAAACATTCTGCCATCAGCCGATCTTGCCACGTTGCCCGCCGGTCTGGGCGCGGTCCAACAGGATGTGATCCAACACCACTGCAGCTGCCATGGCTTCGGCCACGGGAACGGCTCGAATTCCGACGCACGGGTCGTGGCGACCTTTCGTGATGATCTCGGTCTTTTCGCCCGATTTCGTGATCGTCTTGCGTGGCGTCAGGATGGACGACGTTGGTTTCACGGCAAAGCGCACGACGATGTCTTGCCCGGTCGAGATACCGCCAAGAATACCGCCCGCGTGGTTGGAGCTGTATAGTGGGCCGTCGGGACCCATCGTGATTTCATCCGCATTGGCTTCGCCCGTCAGCGTTGCGGCCGCCATGCCTTCACCAATTTCAACGCCCTTGACTGCGTTGATCGACATCATGGCGGCGGCAAGGTCCGTATCAAGCTTGCCGTAGACCGGGGCCCCAATTCCGGGGGGACATCCGCGAACGGTTACTTCGATCAGCGCACCAACTGACGAGCCTGATTTACGCAGCCCATTCAGATAGTCCGCCCAATCCGTAGCGGCAACGGCATCGGGGGTCCAAAACGGGTTCTGCTCGATCTGCGACCAGTCGAAGCGGGTGCGATCGATGGACTTCTCGCCCATGCCAACCATGTATCCTGTAACCGCCACGTCGGGGGCAAGGTGTGTCAAGGCGGCGCGCGCCACACCGCCGGCTGCAACACGAGCCGCAGTCTCGCGTGCCGAAGATCGGCCGCCACCGCGATAGTCACGAACCCCATATTTCTGCCAATAGGTGATGTCGGCATGGCCCGGGCGGAACTTTTCGGAAATGTCGCCATAGTCCTTCGACCTTTGATCCGTGTTCCGGATCATGAGCTGAATGGGTGTGCCCGTCGAGATACCCTCAAAAACGCCTGAAAGGATCTCGACTTGATCCGCCTCGCGCCGTTGCGTCGTAAATTTGTTCTGGCCCGGCTTGCGTTTGTCGAGCCAAACTTGAAGCGCACTGGCATCCAGCGGGACGCCGGGCGGGCAACCGTCGACAGTCGCGCCAAGCGCGGGGCCATGGCTTTCACCCCAGGTCGTGACGCGGAAAAGATGTCCGTAAGAATTCAAACTCATAAGGACGCTTTACCGATTGTAGCAGGGGCGCGCAAACGGTCAGGACGTGACAAATTCATCGCGGCCGTATCCCTGAAGGTACAGAAGGGCTGTCAGATCATTGTGATCGATGCGCAACGGTGCCGCGGCGGCGACGACCGGTTTTGCATGAAGGGCCACGCCCATCCCAGCGGCTGCAATCATTCCTAGGTCATTTGCGCCGTCCCCGACCGCCAGCGCCCGATCGGGGTCGTCGACTAAGTCATGCAACGCATCTACCTTGGCTTCTCGCCCCAGGATGGGGCAAGCCACGTCGCCGCTCAGCTTGCCATCCGCCTCGATTAGCCTATTCGCGCGGGTTTCATCAAAGCCAAGCATAGCGCCCACTTTCTCGGTGAACTGGGCAAACCCACCCGAGACCAAGGCCGCATAGGCACCGTTTGCTTTCATTGTTGCAACCAGAGTTTTCCCGCCCGACGCCAGATGAATCCGCGTTTCGATCACTTTGTCGATGATCTCGGTTGGCAGGCCTTTAAGAAGTCCGACGCGTTCGATGATCGCGGCTTCAAAGTCGAGCTCTCCATTCATGGCGCGGGCAGTTATGTCGGCGACACGAGCGCCGACGCCCGCTTCAGCGGCCAGTTCGTCGATGCATTCCTGGCCGATCATGGTGCTGTCCATGTCGGCGATCAGAAGCGACTTTCGGCGATTCGCATCGTTTATCAAGTTCACGTCGACTTTCGCTGGGGAAAGGCTGTCGCGGACGCCGGAAAGTTGCGTTGGGTGGCCTTGAACAGGGAACTCTACGGCTTCGTCGGGCGAAAGCCAAACCGCGTCACCGGTCGCGCCGAAAGCCCCCTGAAGCGAGGAAACCAAGGCCGGTTCCAGAGTTCCGGCCGGAGCGATGAGAGAGATAATCGGCATGAGCACCCGTTGCATTTTCAGCAGTTACGCGCCTGTAGCGGCAAATTTTATCTTGCGAAAGGCCCGGCGCCGCAATATCCGCGCAGGTGGGACACCCTTCCCCAACGAAGGGCGCATATCTGGAAGGATATTCAGAAATGGATACCACTACACCGGCAACGCGGCCGGCTAATCCGCGTTTTTCG
>JBCCCA010000106.1:0-10889 GCA_039033735.1 Pseudomonadota bacterium | reverse complement strand
GCGCTGCAAAAATCTTCATCCGTCGTCAGGGTCGCGCCGCCTCGCGAGGTTTTGCCCAAGCAGCCCGCAATCGATGGGTAGACGTAAAACGCCCCTTCGGGCACCGGGCACGTGATCCCTTCGCAGGCGTTCAACCCTGCGACCACAAGGTCGCGGCGCCGTTGAAACGCCTTAATACTCTCGGCGATGTAATCCTGCGGGCCATTCAAGGCCTCAACCGCGGCCCACTGGCTGATTGAACACGGGTTCGATGTGGACTGCGATTGAATTTTGCGCATCGCGGTGATCAATGCTTCGGGCCCGCCCGCATAGCCAATCCGCCATCCGGTCATCGCATAGGCCTTGCTGACACCGTTCACTGTCAGGGTTCGGTCGTAAAGTGCGGGCGCGACCTGCGCCGGTGTATGAAAGTCGAAACCTGGAAAAGCGATATGTTCATACATATCGTCGCTCATGATCCAGACATGCGGGTGGCGTTCCAAAACATCCGTCAAGGCCTTTAGGGCGTCTGGCGGATAGCCCGCGCCAGTCGGGTTCGAGGGTGAGTTGAAAATCAGCCATTTCGTCCGGTCGGTGATGGCGGCGTCCAACTGCTCGGGCGACATCCGAAACCCGGAATCTGCGCCGGCTTCCACGACCACAGCTGTGCCGCCGGCCAAGCGCACCATGTCGGGGTAACTGACCCAATAGGGGGCCGGGATGATTACCTCGTCGCCCGGATTAAGCGTAGCCATGAGAGCGTTGAAGAGGATCTGTTTGCCACCTGAGGCGACGCTGATTTGGGCCGGGGTATAGGTTAGGTCATTGTCGCGCGCAAACTTGCCCGCAATTGCCGATTTCAGCTCGGCGATTCCATCGACAGCCGTATAGCGTGTGTGCCCATTTTCGATGGCGCGCGCGCCAGCGCGGCGGATATTCTCGGGCGTCGGGAAGTCTGGTTCGCCCGCGCCCAGGCCTATGATGTCATGACCCGCCGCCTTCAATTCGGCCACGCGGCCCGTCAAGGCCACGGTCGGCGATGGTTTTACGCGGTCCAGTGTCGCAGAAAGGAAAGCCATGGTCGTCCCCAACAGGCTGCAGTCCTAGAAGTCATAGAAACTGGCAATCGGTGCTGCAAGCAGATAGGAGATTATGCCATGGAAGATATTGCTGATCCCGATTGGTACACGAACGATGCGTCAACCTTCGGGGACCGAGTGGTTGCCGCGCGCGAAGCCCATCGCCTGACGACAAAGGCGCTGGCCCGACATCTGGGCGTGGCCACCAAAACGGTCGAGAATTGGGAGAATGACGTGGCCGAGCCGCGAGCCAACAAGCTTCAAATGTTGTCGGGTGTTCTCAACGTTTCGATCCCGTGGCTTCTGACGGGCGAAGGTGGTGAGTTGGACGCTTTTCCAGCCGAGGCCGCGGACATGGACAGTCTTCTCACCGAGGTTCGCAGCTTGCGCGCAGAAATGCTGTCCGCCAGCGAACGTTTGGCTGTACTTGAGAAAAGGCTGCGAAAGACGATGAGCCAATGACAGAGCGTGAAAAGCGGTTGAAACGTCTGGCCATGCGGTCCTGGCGGCGTGGCATAAAGGAAATGGACCTGATCCTTGGGCGCTTCTGGGATGCTTCAGGCGATGCGCTGGATGACGCGACGCTGGACCTTTACGAGGACATGCTGTCCGAGAACGATCAGGATCTTTATGCTTGGGTCAGTGGGCAGGCGCCTGCGCCTGAACTTTATGCGCCCCTGCTCGCCCGTTTGGTGCCTGTCGCCCCTTAGTAGATATACCGGATCTGGTCGCTCCAGAAGCGCTCAATCTGACCAAGGGATTCATTCAATGTCCGCAGTCGCCCTTCACCCAGAATGGGATGGCTTCCCAACAGGTCTGAATGCCGCTCGAACAAATCGGCCACCACTCGGTGTACATCGCGGCCCTTGTCGGTCAGTCGAACGCGAACAGACCGGCGGTCTATTTCGCAGCGCTGGTGGTGCATGAAGCCCATATCCACCAGTTTCTTAAGATTGTAGGACACGTTCGAGCCTTGATAGTAACCGCGCGATCGAAGTTCGCCCGCCGTCACTTCATTGTCGGCGATATTGAAAAGCAAAAGCGCCTGAACCGCATTGATTTCAAGAACGCCAAGCCGTTCGAATTCATCCTTGATGACGTCCAGCAAAAGGCGATGCAAGCGTTCGACCATGGCAAGGCTGTCCAAGTAGTCTTTCATAAACGTCTGGCCGTCGCTCTGCGGCATTGATTGATGTATACTCATGACCCAGTGCTCCGGCCTATTGTTCTGCTCACCCGGAGTTTTTGACAAACTTTCCCAAGATACCGTTAAAAGCGGCGTAGATTTTTCGGCGACTTCGTTTCAAGCGATCCAAGGGGTTGCGTTGCCAGTTCGCGCAAAAGCTTCCGTGTCATGGCTCGGCGATAGTCCTGAAACCCGCGAGCGACCTCGACGAACGCGCCCGGTCCTTGGATGACTTGCGTATTGAAATATGCAGGCAGCTCCCCTGTTTCCCGCGCGCCCGCCCGTTCTTCGTCGCGGTCTTCCACCACGACAAGGGCGTTGATCCTCAACCCTGCCAAGGTCCGACGCTCGCGCAGTTCCTGCGGCGTTGGCCAATCATTGTTCTTGCCATCCCCCGACACATCCAGCGTCGCGTCCCAACAGTCGGGACCCTCGGCGATCAACTGATGTCCAAAGGCAAGCGCGGCGGCCAGGCCCGTGGGTTCGGGAGCGACCTGTCGCTCCATATTGGTCAACTTGCCGATCACCCGGTTCAGCGTAACCTCGTCTTTTAGCAGCACCCAGTCCTGTACCATCCGTTGATGGCGCGAGGCCGACCACTCGTAAACCGCAAGCGCCACAGGCGCGTCCGGAAACGCGAACAGCAGCGCGCGAACGTCCGGGCTGTTCAGGGCCGCCGCGACCCCTTCGGTTTGAAGGCGATACTCGCGCGCATCGACCGAGCCTGACACATCCAGCGCAAGGGCCAGCGACAACCGGCAGGTGTCACTGGCCGCTTGGGTGCCCGCCATCGCGGTCAGAAGGGCGAAGACAAGCCTCACAGACCGCCCGCCCAACCGCGACATCCTACCAATGCCCTGTGTTTTCCATGCTGGCCCAAGGCTCCTGCGGGGGCAGGGCGTCGCCCGCCTGCAGCAGCTCGATCGAGACATTGTCGGGCGAGCGGACAAAGGCCATATGCCCATCGCGTGGCGGCCGGTTGATTGTCACGCCGTTGTCCATAAGCATCTGACACATATCGTAAATATTATCGACGCGGATCGCGATATGGCCGAAATGGCGGCTGTCATTGGGCAACCCGTCATCGCCGTCCCAGTTATAGGTCAGCTCCAGCGTGTCCCGCTCGTCGCCTTCCGCCTTCATATGCACATTCGTGAAGCGCGCGCTGTCGTTCACCCAGCGCCGATCCTCGGTAAAGCCCAGCATCTCGTAGAACGCCTGGCTCTTCTCCAGATCGAGGACTCTCACCATTGTATGTAGATATTGCGTGCCCATCTTTTTCTCCCTTGGCTTTGCGATTACCCTAGGGGAAGCACCGCGTTTCACAAGTCACGGCGCGGTGAGTTTGGGGCGAACAAGCGCCGAAAGAGCGTGCTCGACGGCAATGGGAACCGCATGACGCCCGTCTGCCCAGCTGAGTTTCGTTGAAACTGAACGAGAGTGGATAACAAAGGCGACGGGTGTGCCGTTGGGACGGCTAGGTAATCAATCCATGAAAATCAGACAGGCAGCGCGTGCTTTGTCGCCTGGCTGGCGTCGTGAAAGTCTCCAGAAATGAAAACATCGGATGCAACCAGAACTATAGCAAGCGAGGTCACCGCGCACCAACTACAATCCACCTAGAACAGCTCCACGACCTCTTCCTCGTCCTCGACAACAGGTATCTCGGACTCCGCAATAAACGGCATGGTCAGCGCCTCCATCAAGGCTGCGCTTTCTTCCACCTCGGTGTCTCGCAGGAAACCGTCTTTGGACAGCGTCACCCGGTCAACAACATGCCCATCCGACCGTCCAATCAGGTCCAGCCGATAGGCGGTGTCAGCGTCCAACTGCACCTGCGCATCGCTTTTCACATGGTTCTTGTCGAATGTCTTGCCCCATTTAAGTTCTTCATCCGCGCTGCCCAAACCGATGAACAGCTTCGTCGGATCCAAGATGACTTCACCTGTTTCCAGGTTCGTCACGCGATAGAATGCGTCGTTCCCGGTGTCACTGCGCACGTCTTCGGGGTCCATTGCGCTGGCCACGCGGCCCCCATGGACGGCGATGTAGTATCGGCCTGCTTCCTCGGTCACAAACTCGAAGGACAGCGCCTCGTCGTCCTGCGCCCTGTTGTAGGAATTGCTTTCCGCGTCCCAAAGCATGCCCATTTCACCGTCGACCATCTTGGCCTGCCAATGCCCGCTGGCCGTACCGCTTTCGGCTTCCAGCACCAGCTGCCCGTCTGCCGCAAAGAACGCGTCCTCGGGCGCGCTCAGGGCCGCAAGTGTTTCGGAAGCGTCAGAGGAAGGCGCATTGTTCGACCCACTGGACGTCCCGCCCGGATCGCTGGCGCCCGCACTTGCGCTCGTGGTCGTCCCACCATCGCCCGAGCTTCCCCCGCTCAATCCGGTCGCCCCTAACAGCGCTGCCAAAACAGCCAGCAAAGCATTCATGACGTCGTCCTTCCCGAACAATCACATCACCGCCGAACCTTCGCCCGAATTACGGCAATTCTGTGTTGGATTGCGCGCAACCTGCCGCAAAGACCGTTCGCAAGCCGGAAACACATGCACTCCACAGAGTTCTCCACAGGAAACCGCATGCAGACCCCACATATCGTGTTGAGCGCCTCTCAAACCCCACTATGATGGGCCCACAATCGCAGGAGGCAGGCATGAATATGGAAAACGACACCCCCCAGACCCCGGAACAGGAGATTGAGGAGCTTCGTGCCACCACCTATCCGACCCTCCGCGCCACCGCGCCGGGGATGGAACAACACCTCTACACCATCCATCCCGTCTTGGATCACGGCTTCGTCCGCGTCATCGACTATATGGGCGACGACGCCGCTATCACCCAGGCCGCCCGCGTCAGCTACGGCCGCGGCACCAAAGCCGTCTCAAACGACGAAGGCCTGATCCGCTACCTCATGCGCCACTGGCACTCGACCCCGTTCGAGATGTGCGAGATCAAGCTCCACGTCAAACTGCCCGTCTTCGTCGCCCGCCAGTGGATCCGCCACCGCACCGCCAATGTGAACGAATACTCCGCCCGCTACTCGATCCTCGATCGCGAATTCTACATCCCCCGCGTCGAAGACTTGGCCGCCCAGTCGACGACCAACAACCAGGGCCGCGGCGACACGCTGGAAGGCGAGGAAGCCCAACGCGTCCTCGACTACCTCCGCGACGACGCCATGCGCGCCTATGACCATTACGAGGAGATGATCGGGCAGGACGGCCAGCAAGGCCTTGCCCGGGAACTCGCCCGCATGAACCTGCCCGCCAATATCTATACCCAATGGTACTGGAAGGTGGACCTCCACAACCTCTTCCACTTCCTGCGCCTGCGCGCCGACAGCCACGCACAATACGAGATCCGAGTCTACGCCGAAGAGATGTGTCGTCTGGTCAAGGACTGGGTGCCCTATGCCTATGGTGCGTTCGAGGATTACCGTTTGGGCGGTGCAACCCTAAGCGGCAAAGCCCTCGAGTGCCTCCGGCGCATGCTCGCCGGAGAAGAGGTCACACAGGAGACGTCAGGGATGTCGAAGGGGGAATGGCGGGAGTTTCACGGACTTTTGGAAAATTTGAACTCTAATCCATAGAAAAGGAATCTCAAGGAATCTGAGTGAATTGTGGTGAGTTTTAATGCAACTAGAATGCCAGCGATCCAAAAAATTATCTTCCATCGCGAATATACAGACTCCATGTAAACACCTGGGTCGTCATCGATTTCTTTCACGTTCCTAATGAACTCTTTCGCAAAGGCTTCTAGACCTGCCTTTCGTTCGTCATCGATTTTTCGTTGCTTAGTGCCATGATGAATCTTCACATCGCTGTTCTTAATTTTCGATGGATCAACTTGATCAGGGTAGCCTAGTTTGATTCGTTCCAAAATATCGCTTTCTATCTTTGGTATATCGGCATTTCTAAATCTGTAAACAAAGTGCTCCCAGCCCCAACTTGGAATTACTCTTTTTTCGGTCAAGTAGATATACATTCCAAGCCTAGAAATCCGATGTCGTGTAGTCTTTATTCTTCCGTACGCCATCCAGAGAACGAAAATCGGCGCGAATGCTATAAGGCTTTGGATCAAAATTTCATTGCTAAACGGATAGGCATAGACAAACGCAGCTGCTGTCAAGCTTAAGTTCTCTATTTGAAATGATTGCTGCATATACATGATCATTTCGGATCGCAGCCCATGCAGTTCATACTTTATTGCTTCTGACTCAATGGTAGGTTTTGCGTTGGGGTCGATCGTCTCGTTTTCCAAATCGAATAAAATCATCTAACTGCATCCATACTTGTAATATGATTGATGAAGAGTGTTGAGTTCAATTGGTTTGAGTCAATAGTAAATTGGGCAAGCAGGTGGGTTTCTACCCCACCATGTTTTCTCTAAACCAACGCCTCCATGTCGGGTTGAAAACCCAACTTACATAAGCAAGCGTAGGGTGCGTGCTCGCACGCACTGCCATCGGCATCGGCTCCACACCGGTGCGTGAAATCACGCACCCTACACCGCACTCCTTTCTGCGCTCTGCGCGTTCACGGCTGAAAAGGTCCACTGGACCTTTTCCGAGACGCCGTTCACCCCGCGCCCAAGGCGCCGCTTCGCGCGACGCCGCGGGCCGGGCGCTGCCCTTCGCACAACGCTCCGTCGTTGAAGATGTTGGCGCAAACGGATGGTCTATCTGTGCTCGCCCCCGGTTCATTGCCCATGTGTTGTAATGCCCAACTCTCGCCCAACTCCCCGGTTAACCCATCCCCATGACGCCACGGTCTTTCTTCGAAACCTTTAACCTCGCTCTTGGGCGGCTCATTGCCATTCTTCTGGGCGCGATGGGGGCGTTTCTGCTCTATCTCGCGCTGTTGCTGGGCGACATGGTCTGGGTCGGGGCCATTGGGGCGGGCCTGGTCCTGATTGCGGCGGCCATGCTGTATTGGCGCATGACACTACTGCATATCCTCGAGTTTTTCTCAGGTGGTTCGTCCTGAACCAGGCAGCATGGGCGCTGACGGTCGCCTTGGTCTTCCCGCCTTTAACATGCGCCCTACTTCTTCGATAAACGGAGACGCGCGCCATGGACATCCTCACCCTCTACCTCACGACCGCTGCCGTCTTTCTGATCCTGGATGCGGTGATTCTGACCGCGGTCGTGGCTCCGCTGTTCCGCAAGCATCTGGGCCCGATCATGTTGCAGACCCCGCGCGTCGGGCCGACGGCGGTGTTTTATCTGTTCTACCTCGCCGGGCTTTTGATCCTGGTCAGCGTTCCCGCCTATCAGGACCGCGACGTTCTGCGTGCACTGTGGCAAGGCGCGCTGGTGGGCGCGATGGCCTATGGCACGTATGAGTTCACCAACTACGCCACGCTGACCGATTGGAAGCCATCGATGGTATTGACGGATGGGATTTGGGGCACGGCTCTGACGGGGCTTTCAGCCGCGGGGGGCGTCTGGGCGACGCTGGCCCTTTTCAGTTAAGCATCGGGCGCGTGAAAAACGCCAAGGCTGCGGCATGCGTAGCCCTGGCGCTCACGTGAGGATTTGGTCAATCCCTGCACAGGTAGATTGACGCTGAAGCGAGTGCTCGCGGTGAACTCAGCATCTTCGCCATTGGCAGAATCGCGTGTCACTGCAGCCACAAGACCCAGCGTAATCGCATGAAACCAGCGGGGGTATGGCGCTGTCTACAGCGCCTGAATTTCGCCCGCGTGCTGTCGTCCGTCGCGACCTTCGATCAGCTCGTAGCCGATCTTCATATTGTCGGCGAGACCCGTCAGGCCTGCCTTTTCGACTGCGGAAATATGCACAAAAATATCTTTGCCCCCGTCGTCAGGCGCAATGAACCCATAACCTTTCGTGGTGTTGAACCATTTCACGGTGCCAGTTGGCATCAGTCTATTCCCTTTTCGTTTCCCCGCACTGCGGAGGTCGTTTGCAGATGTTACATCTAAACTGCCCTTCAAAAATGGGTCGGAATGTTGGAAAAACAAGTGAAACTTGTGTAAAAATGAGACTCTGAGCATGTTCACGCTTTTCGGGATAAAATCTTGCGACACCTGCCGCAAAGCACGTCAAGCTGCTGAAAGAGCAGGCAAAACCGTAACGTTCCATGACGTGCGAGAGACGCCACTGACCACCACTCAACTGGAGCGGTTTTTTGGCGCCTTTGGCGATGCCCTGGTCAACCGAAAGTCGACGACATGGCGGGGCTTAAGCGAGGCTGATCGGGCCAGATCCGCTATCGACCTGTTGACCGAACACCCGACCCTGATGAAGCGCCCCGTGATCGAGGTCGAGGGTGATACGCTGACCCTTGGCTGGTCGCCCGAGGTTCAAAAGGCGCATCTTGGATAATGCGCCCACGTTGCCTAAGATGCTGGCAGAATTGAATAAGGGGCAGCGGCATGCGCAACTCGGCAACCGCACTGGGTATGATTGGCGGGATTCTTGCCTTGATCATGGGCATAATCAGTTTCGGCTATACCGAGCTGGCGGCGCAGGAACAGGTCCGGGACTTTGACATCCTGCCAGTGCTTGAGAACCCCGAGCTTGTACGCGCAATGAGTGTTATCGCTCCACTCCTGGCCATAGCGGGTGCCGGAATGGCACGCTATCGTGCGTTGTGGGGCGGCGCGTTGCTTTTGATCGCTGCCGTCATCATCTATACTACGTTTTCCAACTTCTTCGCGATATTCCCGGCGGCGATGTGTGGGCTTGCCGCTATCCTCGCGATGGCTGCAGGTCGTCCGGATAAAGAGACGTCTCACTTCTGAGCACAAAGCGGTCAAGTGACAGCGGACCGCCGCCTTTGAAGACCAGATAGAGAAGCAGGAATACCCAGAATGCGCGTTGATCCATGATCGGTGCGTCGCTTAGGTTATCAAACCAGGCGCCAGTTTCGCCGCCATGGCCATATACGTCGGTCAGGCTTTGAACGATGACAAAACCAATCATGCCAAAAGCTGCGGCTCGCGTGAACAGGCCTAAGACGACCAAGGCGGGTAGAATGAATTCCGCCCATGTTCCGCCCAGAACGACAAGTTTCTGAAACGATGTTGCCTGCGTGATGTCGTAGCTCGCGGCCTCCGCGCCCTTCGGATAGATCTGCGCGAAGGCATTGAAGCTTGCCGAAAACAGGTTGCTGATCCCGTCCGGTATCTTGGTCAGGCCTGAGTTCCAGAAATACACAAGCAAAACGGCCGCAAAGATAAACCGTGCAAGCGTGGTCAAAACGGGCGTCGACAAGGGTTCTGCCCATGAAAACGCGCGGTCGGGTAGTGAAAGGAGGGTGCGGATCATGGGGTATCTCCGATGTCAGTGATCGCATTCGCGCTAATCAGAAGCGCAAGTGTTTGGGAAAGGTCAAAACTTTCCGTTGATTGCAGCGTGGCCCCGAAGGCGGCGCCAAAGGTTTGGCCATCAAGCAGGCCCGAAATAAACGTTCCACCGCCTGGGGGAAGCAGAAACGGCTCCGGGTCCAGATCAGCGCGCAATATGACGACGTCTTCTGCAACAGCAGTCGGTTTCGGCCCGTTGTCCGTGTTGAACCGCCAAATTGCGTGGATGGGCCAGGGCGAGTGGACCAGACGAAGCGACGGGGCAAGAGTCAAATTGCTGGCCATCAGGGCGTCCGGCGCCATGGCTTGCAAGCTTTCGGGCTCAATCGCCTGTGCATCAGCTGCGTGATAGCTTTCGCGCAAGGCCAGTTCCAATCGCGCGGTATCGGGCAAGTAGCCGATGTTTGCGGTCGGCTCGAAGCTGGCAAGAAATTCCGGCATCTCGGCCCCATAAAACATCATTAAAGGCGAGGCGGGGGGATGTGCTCGCAAAAACGCGCCCGCAAGCAGTTTGAAATTTGCCTCACCCACAAGTTTGCGAATGACTGGGAATGCGGTCTCAAGCGCTTCGGTCAGAGAAACAGCAACGTTGTTTCGGTAGACATCAAAGCGACGTCCTGCGGGTTGACCAATGCCGTCAGACAAGCCGTCGGGGCGCGCCAATTCTGGGTCAAGAACGGCATCCCGAAACACTGTCTGGCTTACAGTCACGCGACAGCCTCCAACAATGCGGCCGCCCGGCGCGCCTCGGCTTCAAGAACGGGCCATGAGGGAACGTCCGTATCCCATTCTATCAGGCTGGCGCGGGCGCCGCCTTTGGAAAGAACATGCGCAAACAGGCTCCAGACGGGCTCGGCCACTTCGCGGCCATGACTGTCGATCAGCAAGGGTTTCCCGAGGTCGTCATGATCTTCATCATGCCCGGCCAGATGTATTTCGCCCACCAGATCAAGGGGGAAGCGATCGATATAGGATAGCGGGTCAGTTCCAAGGTTCGTTGCGCTGATGAACACATTGTTTACGTCCAGAAGCAGGCCGCAGCCTGTACGCCGGGCAACTTCGCGCAAGAAATCGGTTTCTTCGAATGTGCTTTCGTCAAAGGCAAGATACGACGATGGGTTTTCCAGCAGCATCGGCCGACCAACCGTTTCCTGAACTTCGTCGATATGGTCTGCCACCTGCGACAGCGTCGCCTCGGTATAGGGCAGGGGAAGAAGGTCGTTCAAAAACGCCGCGTCATGGGTGGACCAGGCAAGGTGTTCGGAAAAACTGGCGGGCTTCACCCAGCCCACAAGATGCTTCAGGCGCGC
>JBCCCA010000105.1:0-10977 GCA_039033735.1 Pseudomonadota bacterium | reverse complement strand
GCTGTCTGGCGCGAAATGGCTGCTCATCCGGTATGTTTTCCGAGGCCCTTCGACCGACCAGACCGTCCGCCACTCGGGCCAGGACGAAAAGTCATAGGCCACATGGTATCGATCCGGCGGGCAAAGATGGACGGTTTCCGGCCTAACTTCGCCAAGGGGAATCGCATGAAACGGCCGCATGTCGTCGAAGAACACATCCAACCGCCCACCCGCTTCGGTCCAGACATAGCGCCGGGTTGCCTGAAACCGCCCCGTAGATGTTTCAAGCCACCCCAGTTCATCTTGAATAAGTCGCGGCCCCGCCCGCTCGAAGCGGCAGGTTCCTGACAAATGGTCGACCCGGCCATCGGAATGGTCGATGCGACGTTGCAGCGTCCAGTCGCCGGCAAAGGACCAAATTGAACTTGGTCCGGCAGGTGCGTCGTGGAGGTGGCTTGTTCCCATGGTGCGCCCAGTCTAAACGACCCTCGTCCAGACGAAAGGCCCCCTGATGATCCCTCGCTATTCCCGCGCCCCGATGACCGCGATTTGGTCCCCCGAGACCAAGTTCCGCATTTGGTACGAAATCGAAGCCCATGCCTGTGACGCAATGGCAGATTTGGGCACTATCCCACGCGAAAACGCCGAGGCGGTCTGGAAAGCGAAAGATGCCGAGTTCGATGTCGCTCGCATTGACGAAATCGAAGCCGTGACCAAGCACGACGTCATCGCCTTTCTGACGCATCTTGCCGAGATCATCGGCAATGACGAGGCGCGCTTTGTGCACCAGGGCATGACCTCATCTGATGTTCTGGACACGACGCTGAACATCCAACTGACTCGCGCGGCTGACATCCTGATTGCGGATATGGAGGCGCTGCTTGCCGCGCTGAAGCACCGGGCGCACGAACACAAGATGGACGTTCGCATCGGGCGTAGCCATGGGATCCACGCGGAGCCGGTGACAATGGGTCTTACATTTGCACGCTTTTATGCCGAGATGGACCGCGGATTGACCCGCTTGAAAAACGCGCGCGACGAGATTGCAACGGGGGCGATTTCCGGCGCGGTCGGCACCTTCGCAAATATCGATCCTGCGGTCGAAGCACATGTCTGCGACAAACTCGGGCTTAGGCCGGAGCCAATCTCGACCCAGGTTATTCCACGCGACCGTCATGCCATGTTCTTTGCAACCCTTGGCGTGATCGCAAGCAGCATCGAGAATATCGCAACCGAAATCCGCCATATGCAGCGCACCGAGGTTCTGGAGGCCGAGGAATTTTTCTCGAAAGGCCAGAAAGGCTCGTCCGCCATGCCGCACAAGCGCAATCCGGTGCTGACCGAAAACCTAACCGGCTTGGCCCGCCTTGTGCGCTCGGCCGTGACGCCCGCAATGGAGAACGTCACCCTTTGGCACGAGCGGGATATCAGCCATTCCAGCGTCGAACGCGGCATCGGTCCCGATGCCACGATCCACCTGGATTTCGCCTTGGCGCGACTGACCAGTGTGATTGAAAAACTGGTGATCTATCCAGACAATATGATGAGCAACCTCAATCAGTTCCGCGGCCTCGTTCATTCACAGCGTGTTCTACTGGCGCTGACCCAGAAAGGCGTGAGCCGCGAGGATTCCTATCGCCTTGTGCAGCGCAATGCCATGAAGGTCTGGGAAAAAGCAGCCGACTTCATGACCGAGCTTAAGGCCGATCCCGAAGTGACGGCCACGCTTTCAGAAGCCGAAATCGAAGAGAAATTCGATCTGGGCTACCATACCAAGCATGTCGACACGATATTCGCCCGGGTTTTTGGCAAAGACTGACAAAAACTGCCCAACATGCAGCGTTTACTTGTCGTATGAATTCCAGATGCTACCCTTCTGGGACGCAAACAGGAGGTTTTCATGCGTGTAAAGCTTCTACTTGCAACGCTTGTCGTTGCTGCGACACCGGGTCTTGCGCTGGCGATGTGTTCTGGCTACGGCCATGATCAAGTCACCATGTCATGTCCGGAAGGCCAAAGCTTTGATGCCACGTCTCAAAGCTGTAAAGCACTTCCAACAGGCTGATAGAGCGACAGAAACCCAAAGGAAAGGCAGCCCGTCCAGGCTGCCTTTTTTCGTGAGGTGTGAGCAAAAAATTTACCAAACGTACCTAGAACGTTCTCAGAACACTTGGTGAGGAACCCGATGACCCTTGGCGACCCGATGGCAGGCCTTCCCGACTTTCCTGGCGCGGCTGGAAGCACAGCGAACCTGACCTCCAAGGAAAAGGCCGCGATTGTCGTCCGACTTCTATTGTCGCATGGCGCGATGCCGGCCCTCAGCCAACTTCCAGAAAGCAAGCAAACCGAACTGGCCGTCCAGATCGCCCGGATGGCACCGGTGGATCAGGAAACGGTTCAGGCCGTGGCAGACGAATTCGCGAACGAGATTGAGCGGATCGCGCTATCCTTCCCGCAGGGCCTTGACGGCGCAATTGGGCTTCTGGATGGCTTCCTCAGCGAAGGTGCATCGAAGCGGCTGCGGAAGATGGCCCCCGAAAACACGCGACGGAACCCATGGGAAGAACTGGAAAACGTTGAAATCGAACGCCTGGTACCGGTCCTGCAGTCCGAGACTATTGAAGTCGCGTCAGTTATCCTCTCGAAGCTCTCGACCACAAAAGCAGCCGAACTGTTGGGCAGCCTGCCGGGCGATCTGGCGCGCCGCATCACGATGGCCATCACCCAAACCCAAGGCATCTCACCAACCGTGGTTCACCGGATTGGTTCGTCCTTGGCCGAACAGTTGGACGCCCGTCCGATCACAGCCTTTGCGGACCCGGCCGCCAATCGCGTTGGCGCCATCCTGAATTACACGCCCGCGTCTGTCCGTGACAACGTGCTGGATGGGATCGAGGGCGAGGATGAGGAGTTCGCCAAAGGCGTCCGCGCCGCCATATTTACCTTTGGTCATATCGCCGAACGGATTGCGGCGCGCGATGTGCCTCGCATTCAGCGCGATCTGGACCCCGACGATTTGACGCTTGTCGTCGCAAATGCGACGTCTGACGCTGACACAACCAGCGTCGAATTCATTCTGGAAAACATCTCGAAGCGTATGGCCGAGGGCATTCGCGACGACGCAAAGGAAAAGGGTGATGCCGCTACGGATGAAGTCGAAGCCGCAATGCTGCGCATTGTCAGCGTTATCCGACAGCTTGAACAGCAGGGCGAGATTTTCTTTGTGGTGAAGGAAGACGCCTGACGTCCCACGTCCGGTCGCAGTGTTGCCCGTTAGCGTTCAAACCGGGATTGATGAATGTCGCGCGCTGCAGGAAAACGACGAGCGGCCCCAAGCGTTTCGATCTCGGGAAACAGCGACAGGATTTCACCACGCGTATCTGGTCCAAGGCCCAGAAGCGTTTCATCATCGGGATGGAAGCTTTCAGTCCAGACGCCGTCTGCCAAAATCACCTCATGCGCCTCTAGCAGCAGATGCAAATAGCTGACACCCAGCACGGAAACCCCCTGGACTCCGCGCCGGAACGTCAGGGCGCGCGCTGCAAACAGCACTTCGTTGCCACCGCTTGACAACGTTTTGACAAGGAACCGATGACTGGGACTGACAAGCATATCGCGCGCGGGCGTCCCCTGCCCGAAGGAACCTTTGCGCACAAGGATCGGCCGCAAGTTTGGCAAGGTATGCAAGTCAGCGAAGGACAGATCGCGGCGCCCCACCCACGCAATACGTTTCAGCCCATTATCCCGAGTGACGACGCGGTCACCGCGCCTTAACGTTTCGACAGGGCGCCAGCCACGGTTGGTCGCAATCTGCGTCCCCGGAGTGAAACAAGGTGATACTGCGGTCATGCCCCCTCGACGTTGGGGGTGTAAGCCGGGTGGTGTGCGGCCGCACGACGGAGATCAGCGCGATTCCAACATGGCACTCTCCACCCAGAGCCGTGTCCATGCGGGGCGCACCGATCCCCGCCGACAAACGGCAGTACTCGATACCCATCCTCGCGGCGATGCCGCAAGGCGTGTGCGACTCCCCCAAAGTGTCGCTCACATACCCCCCAGCGAGGTGACTAAAAGTTAACCAAATATGCCTCTTCGCCAAAGAGAAAACGGCGGAAAGGTGGCAGATTCCCTGATGCCCCCGCGCAAACGGCTGCCAGAGTATCTTAGGCTGTCGATTCACACTGATGACGTTTTCGAAACAAAGCGGGCTGCGCATTCCGTACATTCTCCATGGCATCAAGGCAAAAGGTATCAATGCGCTGCCTTGCCTGCCGGCAAAGCATGACCGATCGTTTCCGCATCAGAACCAATCAGGCAAGCAGCCGGAACAAAATGTGGCGAAATTTGGGCGATTGTGGCCGAAAGCGTTGTGTTCGATAATCCAGACTAATCGCACCTAAACGCGTCGATTGGCAACGTCACTGGCGACCAATCGCCGAATCGCTTGGCTCAAGACGCGGCGCCACATCACGCGCCGACAACCAGACGGTGGCACCAATCGCGAAAGGACCGCTTTGCGGCAGTGCCAGGATCTGTCCAAAAACATTCAACTTCAGCACTCCGTCTTCCTCGATCACCAAAGCCGGGACCTGCAGTACGGCGTCGCTTCGGCCCGGCGAAGCGGACGACAACAACAAGCTTTCCGCCCGGATACCAAGACCGATGCATTCCCCGTTTTCCGC
This sequence comes from Pseudomonadota bacterium, assembly GCA_039033735.1. Classification (GTDB taxonomy): domain Bacteria; phylum Pseudomonadota; class Alphaproteobacteria; order Rhodobacterales; family Rhodobacteraceae; genus JAJDOD01. The sequence goes on along the minus strand of JBCCCA010000105.1, from coordinate 6,316 downwards.
GATGCGCGGAAGCGCAAGCCGGGCGCCCGCCATGTCCTCTGGCGCGCCCAGCAACGCGACCCTTGTCTGGGTTTCCGTTGTTTCGACAACACGCGCCAACAGTCGAACGGGTGGCGCCTGCCATCCCGTCAGTCGTCCCTCCTCCACCCCAAGAACACGGTCAGCCAAAGCAACGATCTCGGCGCGGGAGTGGGTGACGTAAAGTGCCGGAACCTGAGCCTCGGCCACGGCGCGACCGATATAGGGCAGAAGCTCGGACTTCCGGGCTTGATCCAAACCGCTGAGCGGCTCGTCCAGAAACAGGATCGCCGGGTCCGACGCAAGGGCACGCCCCAACGCCACGCGCCGCGCTTCACCGCCCGAAAGTCCGGCGACACGACGCCGAAGAAGCGGGCCAAGATCAAGTGCGTCCAGAATGGCATCATACTGGGTTACGCCGCGCCGCCGCGCACCATAAGCAATGTTGTCCGCCACCGTCAGATGCTGAAACAAGGCGGTCGATTGAAACACATAGCCGATTCGACGCGCTTCCGTTGCGATATGAACGCCCGACCCGTCCCAGGTCATGTCGCCAAAACGAACATTCGCCGTGGCGCGGTCTTCGAGACCCGCCAGAATACGCAGCAAGGTGGTTTTGCCACCCCCTGACGGTCCGACAATGGCAGTGATGCCCTGAAGGGGTATTTGCCCTTTGATCTTTAACGAAAACTGCGGGCCACGGGACAGACTTACATCTATGTCGAACCTGTCAGCTGACACGTGCGCCTCCCCGCCCATTCAAGATATAGACCAAGGTCAGAACGACCAAAGACCCAACCAGAAGCCATGATGACAGCAAATGGGCTGTGACATAGTCCAACGTTTCGACGGCGTTGAATATCTCGATCGAGATCACACGGGTGCGGCCCGGGATATTGCCGCCCACCATCAGGATGACGCCAAATTCACCCACCGTATGCGCAAAGCTTAAAACCGCTCCGGTCAAGAACCCACGCCGCGCTAGCGGCAGGGCGACTGTAAACAGGGCATCGCGCGGCGTCGCGCCAAGCGTGCGCGCCGCATCCAAAGCCGATTGCGGAACCGACGCAAAGGCGGCCTGCATGGGCTGCACGGCAAACGGCAGGGAATAAACGACCGAGGCCAGAACCAACCCCGGGAAGCTGAACGCCAGGGTCTGGCCCGTAATTTGCACCCAAAGCCCGCCGATTGGCGCGTCAGGCCGCATCAGGATCAGAAGATAGAACCCCAGTACCGTGGGCGGCAGTACAAGCGGCAAAGCGGTAAGCGCTTCGAAAAGTGGGCGGGTCCGGGCCTGTGTCGTGGCCAGCCACCATGCCAGCGGGACGGCGATGACCATCAGAATGGCCGTGGTCAGTGCGGCAAGCTGCAACGTCAACCAGACAGCAGGCCAAACGCTCACGGTGCCTCGTACCCCTCGGCCACGATCAGCGAAGTCGTCTCTTCCCTTTGCAACCAGTCCCAGAAGGCGCGCGGCGCTGGTGCGTCAGTCAAAAGCGCGGCGTCCTGGCGGATGGCGGGGGCAATCCCGTCCAGAAGCAGAACGTGCGGTGCCTGTAGCCGGTCCAGTTGGGCGACAGAAACAAAGGCCAAGTCCGCATTTCCGGTCGCAAACACCGTGGCGACCTGCCCGACATTCGACACCAGAACAGGGCGGAAGGTTGACGTATCCAGATCAAGCGCCTCCATCGCTCGCGTCGCAGCTTGGCCATAGGGGGCAACCGTCGGGTCAGCCAATGCAACAGTTTTTCCCGCGAATTGGGCTTGGACCGCGTCTATCAAAACAGGGTCCTTCGACAAAAGCGCCAAGGCACCGATGGCATAAGCGCGTGTGTCCAGGGCACGCCCCTCTTGGAACAGGCGGCGCGGACGTTCGTCATCGGCAGACAGAAAGACATCGAACGGCGCGCCTGCCATGATCTGAGCAAAAAGAAGCCCGGTCGATCCATTGCTGAGGACGACCTCATGCCCGGTACCCGCTTCGAAAGCGGCGGCAATCTTCTGGGCCGTCGGCAAAAAGTTCGAGCTGACGGCGACGCGCACGTCTTCTGCGGCTGCCGCCTGGCCCCAAAGCGCCAAAAGTAAGAGTAACCCCCGCCATCTCATTGTGCTTTCTGGCCATGTCTCGGGTGCATTTGCAAGGGGTTGGACCACCGGGATGATGAATGAGCCGTGACCACGCGAAAAATGTCCAGGAAAGCGGCGCCGAACTGATTTCTGATTGCACGGAAGACGGCAACCGTGCACCACATCCCAAAGCACCGTCACAAAGGCAACGATTATGGTCCCGACCCTGGTCTATGATGTGTTCACAGACACTCCGTTTGCTGGCAACCCTCTGGCCGTCGTTCCGGACGCAACAGCGCTTGACCCGGCACTGTTTCTGAAGGTCGCGCGCGAGTTCAACTATTCTGAAACGACCTTCGTTTTGCCGCCAGATGATCCCGCCCATGACGCGAAGGTCCGTATCTTCACACCGACCCGCGAACTTGCCTTTGCCGGGCATCCGACGATCGGCACGTCATTGGCCCTGCATCAACTTGGCCGCGTCGGAGACACCATGGTCCTGGAACTGGGCGTCGGCCCCATCCCGGTTACCATCGACGGGACGCATGCTGAGTTTTCTACGCGTGTACCCTTGGAAACCGAACCCGCTGCTTCGCCAACCGCACTGGCTGCCTGTCTTGGGCTGGAGGCCGCGGCGCTGAGGACAGACCGACATGCGCCGATCGAGGCGGGACTGGGAACGCCGTTTACGCTTGTCGAACTGCGGGACCGCGCGTCGCTTGATGCCGCCAGTCCGAACATCGACGGCTTCCGCGCGGCCGCGACCGACCCCGGGCGCCTTGCAATCCTGGCTTATGTGCGGTCCGGCACGTCGATCGAGGCCCGCATGTTTGCACCCCTTGGCGGCATCCTTGAGGACCCGGCAACCGGCAGCGCCGCCGCCGCACTTGCCGCCTATCTTGGGGAACTGGACGGGGTGTCGACCCGGCTCGATATAAGCCAGGGGGTTAAGATGGGGCGCCCCAGCACGATCACGGCAGGCGTCACGGTCAAAGGCGGCAAAAGTGTGGAAGTCACCATTGCAGGCAGCGCGGTGAAAGTGATGGAAGGCGCACTGACCTTATAGTGTAGCCTGAAACCAGCCGGGTCTGCTAAAACGCGGCGTCTTCCAACGCGCCGTCGGCGGACATCTGTGCGTAAAGCAGCCCTTCGCGCAAGCCGCGATCCGCAACCGACAGACGGTCGGTCGGCCAAACGCGCAGCAGCGCCTGAAGGATGGCCGCCCCCGACATGATCAGGGCATGCCGATCTCGCCCAATTCTCGGGTCCGTACGCCGCCCGTTTGGGCCCAGTTCCAGGTAGCCCCGAATGACCTTGTCAATCTGGTCCGAGGTCATGCGCAGCCCATCGACCTTTGATCGATCATAGCGCCGAAGCCCCAGATGGCTGGCAGCGACCGTCGTGACGGTGCCCGATGTGCCGATGATCTGAAAGCCTTCCCGCGCCTGTTCCACCTCGTACGGCGCGAACTCGGACAGGTTTTCCTCGAAATACCAACTCATAAGGGCAAACCGCGCCGCATCGTCATCGACGTCGTTAAATTGGTCGCGCAATGTGGCTACGCCCAGCGGGACGGAAATCCAGTCAACGACCTGGGCAGCCGGAAAACGCGAGGCCGGGTCTTGCACGAACCCGGCATGCAGCCGCATCAGCGCGCGCGGCCGCTCGACCTTGGGCACCCGGCTGATGTCAATCCAGACCAACTCGGTCGAGCCACCGCCGATATCAACCACCAGAACCTGCTCGGTCTTTGCCGAGACCAGCGGCGCGCAGGACACGACGGCCAAGCGGGCTTCTTCCTCGGGCTCGATAATCTCAAGGGTCAAACCGACCTCGGTTCTTATCATGTCTAGAAAGTCGGCACCGTTCGCGGCGCGCCGGCAGGCTTCGGTTGCCACAAGACGGTGGCGGACGACTTCGTGCCGGTCAAGTTTCGAGCGGCAAATCTTCAACGCAGCCGTTGTCCGGCTCATGGCCGCGCGCGACAAACGCCCGGAGCGTTCAAGGCCCTGCCCCAGCTGAACGGACTTTGAGAAGCTGTCAACGACATGGAACTGATTGCCCTTTGGCTGGGCAATCAGCATGCGGCACGAATTTGTGCCGAGGTCCAACGCGGCGTAAAGGCCGGCCGGATCCCGTGGTTCGGGGGCGCCGTCTGCAACCGCTTGCGGGAGACGGCGAGCCCCTCTGGGCCGTTTGGGCGCCATGTCGCCCTCCGATGTCTGGTTGCTTTCACCCGAGGGGAAGCGCCCCGCGTCGCGCAAGAAATTCCGAACCTGCAAGCGATATTCGTCGCGTGGCGGATCGGAAGTGTCGAAAACCGGCTGCAAAGACGTAGGTTCCCGTTTAAGAACACTCGCAAAGGAGCGGACATGGCAGACGTCACAATAGTCTATTGGCGGGACATTCCCGCACAAGTCATCGTTGGCAAAGGCCGCCGTGGTACAAAGGCCCCGCTGCCCGAGCGATTTGAACAGGCCATCGACCGCGCGGCGATGAAAAGCGGAGTTGGCGGCACCGACGCATATTTGTCGGAATGGCGCAAAGCAGAGCCTTTTCATGTCGAAGGCGACGCTGCGGATGTCGCAAAACGCGAAGCCGAGAAACTTGATGCGGATTACGATCAGGAACGGCTGAAGGCCCTGATCGACAATGACGGATGGGCGTGAGCCCGAAAGACATAGGGAACGCATTGATGGCGCTGTTAAATTTTCGGAAACCGCGGGACACCGCCGCGACCGTCGAGCCGCATGTCGAGGCGTTCCTGGATGGGTACTCAATCGAAGTGATGCCGCGCACGGCCGAGAAGGTCGACGACTTCCGCGCGCTGCTGCCTGAGGGCACACGGGTTTACATCGCCCATATCGAAGGCACCCCGATCGAAGATATGGTGGCCACCGCCAAGCGTCTGGCCGCAGATGGCTTTACGGTGATGCCGCATTTTCCCGCACGCATCATCAAAGATGAGGCCACACTGGGTGATTGGATCGCGCGGTATCAAGGCGAAGCTGATGTGCGTCAGGCGCTTTTGCTGGCTGGTGGCGTCGGCACTCCACATGGTGTTTACGACAGCTCGATGCAATTGCTTGAAACCGGACTGTTCGACAAAGCGGGCTTCACTCGTCTGCATGTGGCCGGGCACCCCGAGGGCAACCGCGACATTGATCCCAATGGCGGTACAGCGAATGTCGATGCGGCGTTGGCGTGGAAAAGCGACTTCAATGAACGCAGCGATGTGGACATGGCGCTTGCGACGCAATTCGCCTTTGAAGCGGGTCCCATTATTGACTGGGTAAACGGCCTGCAAAGTGCAGGCGTTTCGCTGCCCGTCCATATCGGCATTGCCGGCCCCGCCAAACTTCAGACACTGATCAAGTTTGCCATCGCCTGCGGCGTCGGCCCCTCGCTTAAGGTGCTGCAGAAACGCGCCATGGATGTCACCAAGCTGGTCCTACCTTATGAGCCGACCGATGTGATTTCGGAACTCGCCGCCCACAAGGCCGCGCATCCCGTGTTCGGCATTGAGCAGGTCCATTTCTTTCCGCTTGGCGGGATCAAGACCTGCGCCAATTGGGCGATTGCGAATGGTGGTGCTTCAACAGTTCCGGCAGAGGCCGTGGCAGCGGGGTGAGCACGCATATTCTTGACAAGATGAAGACCATCTTAGTCCTTTGTCGGCTGTGTCAGTCTGTGGGACCTGCTGCCCGTCGACGGTGATTTGTGTGTCTGCGGCACCATCCTTTTCATCAACGTCTTGAGAATTTTTCATGGGCGCACCCCTCGCCGGACAGCGCTAGAAACGCTATGGGTCTTTTCCAATCCGCGACACGTCGCTTCCGGCTCTGCAGCGCGCCTGAAATTGCCTGACAAACAGCGGAACAGACAGGCGTAAAGGACGCATCATGACCCGCACCGTTCTCGAATCCAAAACCCGCACTGTGACGATCGGCTTTGACGAGCCGTTTTGTGTCATCGGCGAACGGATCAATCCGACCGGACGCAAGAAGCTTGCGGCGGAACTGGAAGCTGGTGATTTTTCGACGGTCGAGAAGGATGCGCTGGAGCAAGTGGCCTGCGGGGCCCAGGTGTTGGATATCAATGCGGGCGTCGTTTACAACTCGAACCCCAATCCGAACGAGACCGAGCCGCCTTTGATGAAAAAAGTGGTCGATCTTGTGCAAGGGTTGGTCGATGTCCCGCTGTGCATCGACAGTTCTGTGCCGGCGGCGCT
>JBCCCA010000104.1:0-11047 GCA_039033735.1 Pseudomonadota bacterium | reverse complement strand
GCCTCGCACCTTGTCGGCGTCGAAAACGTGAAGCGGCCGGTTCCGGTCAAAGGTGAAAAAGTTTGTGATGTCAACGAGCGTCGAGATCGGGCGCAAGCCGATTGCCTTGAGGCGCGATTGCAGCCAAGCCGGGCTTGGACCATTCTTGACACCTTTGATGACGCGGCCTGTGAAATGCGGGTTTCCGTCCAAAGTATCCGCATCGATACTAATCCCAATCGGGCTTGGGAACGTGCCCGGTACAGGCACAGGCGTCTTGCTGATCAGTGTCCCCAGGTCACGTGCGGCGAGGTCCCGCGCGATACCTTCTATACCTAGCGCATCCTGGCGGTTGGGCGTGATCGCAATCTCGATCATTGGATCGATCTTCTCAGGCGCATTCGCCCACAGCCAGTCCGTGAACCTGTCGCCAACTTCCCCGGAAGGAAGCTCGATGATGCCATCGTGCTCGTCAGATAGTTCCAACTCGCGTTCGGACGCCATCATGCCGTGGCTTTCAACACCACGGATTTTGCCGACCGAAAGGGTTACGTCAATGCCAGGCACATAATCGCCCGGCTTACATACGACGACCGTAATCCCCTCGCGCGCATTCGGCGCGCCGCAAATAATTTGCTTTACACCCTCATCCGTGTCGACCTCGCACACGCGAAGGCGGTCTGCATCCGGGTGCTTTTCGGCCTTCAGGACCTTGCCAAGCGTGAAGGGCGACAGTCGATCTGCGGGGTTCACCACCTCTTCGACCTCAAGCCCAAGATCGGTGAGGGTATCGGTAATCTCTTCGACGGATGCTGTCGTTTCAAGATGCTCTTTCAGCCAGGACAGTGTAAATTTCATTGTATCGAACCTTGTCGACAATCCTTCGCCAAAGCGGCGACTAATTGCTGATTACGCGACGGGTGACCAAATTTCGCCACAATTAGAGAGTTTTTAAGCCCATAAGTGAGAACAATGAGGGCATTATTATGGATCTGGAACGTGAAGCTTTGCGTTTGTCTGCCATGATCGCTTTGTGTGTGAGTGCTTTTATTATTGTGATGTCGATCGATAACTTTCAGCAGGAACAGCTGCCAAGCCGTGTCGGCGAAACGCAATGCACGTGGTGGAGTGCCACGGTGCAGGGGTGCAAAGCCGAAAACCGGTCTGTCAGCCAGCTGACTGCACCATCTAGGGGACTTGCGTTCAACCTCTAACACCCAAAATCTTGAGAAGACTTCTGTCAGGAACCTTCTCCAATCCAATAGCCTTGCCAGACCATGTCGACTTTGAATGCATCCATGTTCCGAGGCTGCGTTCAGTTTCTGTAACTCGCAGTGAATCTCACAGCCCTCCGTGCAGCGTCGGGACCTGCAAAGGGCTGAACCCATAGTGCCGGAGCCAACGCAGGTCGCTGTCGAAAAATGCCCGCAAATCCGGGATGCCATACTTCAACATAGCCATTCGATCGATGCCCATGCCGAAGGCAAAGCCCTGCCACTCAGACGGATTGATCCCACCGGCTTCCAACACTTTGGGATGCACCATTCCCGAGCCCAGGACCTCCAACCAACCATCGCCTTCACCGACCTTGACCTGCCCGCCCTCGAACGAGCATTGAATATCAACTTCGGCCGAGGGCTCGGTGAAGGGGAAATGCGAGGCGCGGAAACGGGTTTTGACCGTAGTTCCGAAGAAAGCCGAAAAGAACTCCTCCAGCACCCATTTCAGGTTCGCCATCGAGATGTTCTTGTCGATGGCCAGCCCCTCAACCTGGTGGAACATAGGTGTGTGCGTTTGGTCGTAATCCGCACGATATACGCGACCCGGACAGATAATCCGGATCGGTGCGCCTTTTGCCTGCATCGACCGGATTTGTACCGGCGAGGTGTGCGTCCTAAGCACATGCGGCGGGCGATTGTCGCCCTCTGCACGCGCCATATAGAACGTGTCCATCTCGGTCCGCGCCGGATGGTGATCCGGAATGTTTAGCGCGTCAAAGTTATACCAGTCGGTTTCCACCTGTGGGCCTTCGGCGACAGCAAAGCCCATGTCTGCGAGGATTGCGGTGACTTCCTCTGTCACTTGCGACACGGGATGTATCGTGCCTCGGGGACGGTCGCGTGCTGGTAAGGTCACGTCCAGCCACTCATCCGCCAGCCGCGCGTCCAAGGCGGCGTCTTCAAGTGCGATCTTTTTGGCGGCCAGGGCCGAATTGATCTCATCCTTCAGCGCGTTCAGCTTGGGACCCGCGACTTGCCGCTCGTCAGCAGTCATCTTGCCCAATTCGCGCATTCTCAGTGACACTTCGCCCTTCTTGCCCACGGCAGCCAAGCGAACCTCTTCCAGCCCGGATTCATCGGTGGCAGCGGCCACAGCGGTAAGGTATTTTTCTCTCAGATCGTCCATGCCGGACCCCTCAAATCTCTTGCCGTTCCCCTAGCGAGCGGGCCCGTCGATTGCAACCAAGGCCCGCGCAACAAGCCCCCCGATCCGCTCTGATCCGGCAGGCGATGGATGAACGCGGTCGCTGTCATAAAACGCCGGATCGCCGTCGATGGCGTCACGCACCCGAACAAAGCGAACTGACGGGTCCGCGCTGGCCAGCCGTGTGAGACGAATACCAAGTTCCAACAGCTCGTCTTGACACCCGCTGAACCCGCCACCACCCCCACGGATCGTGCCGTAGTATCCGACAATAATCACAGGCACATCGATCCGTGCGAGCAAATCGACGTAGGCCCCCGAAGTCCCGTCGCGCGAAACCAATCGGTCAAGCACTGTGTCGCATCGGTTGCATCCGCACAGACTGTTCAGATCATTCGCGCCACCGTTGACAATCACAGCTTCAAAATCCCCCGCCCGGTACTGGCGGGGAATTGAGAGCCCAATCACAGCCGAAACGCCATTTGTCAGGAAACTTGCCCCCGGCACCGACCCGTTTACCACCGAACGGCCGGATCGCTTTTCGACCACATCCGGGATCGACGCACCCTCCGGTCGGTTCCAAGCCAAGATGGAATCGCCAATCGCCAAGACATCGCCGGTCCCACGTTCAGGCGCGAAACCGCATCCGACCAAAAGAAGCAAAAGGATCGCTGAAAGATACTTCATTCCTGCGCCCCACCCAAATGTGGGACAAGCCAAACCAAGCAGGACAGCGTCCAAATCAAAGATCCAAAAGATACCATCCAGTCCCCGTCCCGTAGACCAACCGCGACAAAGATCACCCCCGCAGGTATGAACCCGACCAACCCAAGTGTCTCGCTCCGTGTTTTGGTCATCCTAAATCCCTTCATGCAAAGAAGCCGCGTGACCCTTTCAGGCCCGCGGCTTCCCAAAACTGTTCCTCAATCAAGGTGTTACGCGAGCGCGGCCTTCGCCTTATCGACGATAGCTCCAAAAGCGTCGGGCTCGTGCACGGCAAGATCAGCAAGAACCTTGCGGTCCACTTCAATCCCGGCCAGCGAAAGGCCGTTGATGAAGCGGCTATATGTCAGCGCTTCGTCATGCGACCGCACGGCTGCATTAATCCGCTGAATCCACAGAGCGCGGAAGTTGCGCTTGCGCGCCTTCCGGTCGCGAGTCGCATATTGATTGGCTTTGTCGACAGCCTGACGCGCCACCTTAAAGGTGTTCTTGCGGCGGCCATAATAGCCTTTCGCGGCGTCGGTGACTTTCTTGTGACGGGCGTGGGTTACGGTCCCACCTTTGGTTCTGGACATCTGAAGTCTCCTTACCGGTCGTAGGGCATGAACTGCTTGACGATCTTCTGGTCAGGCTTGCTCATTTCCGTGGTGCCACGGGCGTTGCGAATGAACTTGTTGGTTCGCTTGATCATGCCGTGCCGTTTACCGGCTTGGCCGCTCATCACCTTGCCGGTGGCCGAGACTTTGAAGCGCTTTTTCGCGCTCGACTTGGTCTTCATCTTGGGCATTTCCATCTCCTTTAAATCGGACGGTTCACGGTCCACTCGGCATGCCACTTGGCCGGCGGACCCGTCAGGAAAGGTCGCTTACACGCGGAAAATCAGTCTGGCAAGAGAAAAGCGGCGAAGGGACCAACCTTCGCGCGGCGATTGAATTACAAGTGTCTTAAGCGCCGGTCAGGACTTTGACGAACAGGCTTGGCATTTCTTCAATGGAATACCCACCGGGGCGGGAAGAATTCGCATAAAGCACCATACTGCCGCCAATCATAAGCGATACAATCGCCTGCCGCGGGGGCGCGCCCCGCGAGAACGAGCCAACGGCTGCTGGAAATGCTAAGAAGATTGCCAGCACGCCAAGACACATGATCAGGTCTGCATACTCTGCCATAACAGAGCGTGTATACAGACCGTTTCTGGCTTTTTTACGGCACTTATTCCGGGTCAGCTGGGATGATCAGGCGTTCGTCACAAGGCGCCACACGCAAAATATTGGTTGTACCCGACCGCCCGAAGGGAACGCCGGCTGTGACGACCAACTGATCTTCGTGTGTTGCGAACCCTTCGGCCACCGAGGCGCGGGCCGAATTTAGCACTGCTGCCTTGAACCGATCGACCTCTGCTGTCTGCACGCAGTGCAAGCCCCACGTCAAAGCCATGCGCCGTGCGGTGCCCAATTTGGACGTCATCGCAATAATCGGCACACGCGGACGTTCGCGCGCCACCAATGATGCGGTCGACCCCGATTGCGAATAACAGCAAATAACCTTGATATCCGCCGTTTCTGCAATTTCCCTGGCAGCCGAAACGATGCCATCGGCAACGGATTGTTTGGCCCCGCCACGACTGGCTTCGATCACATCACGGTATGTCGGGTCGTTTTCGACTTCGATGGCGACGTTATTCATCGTTCCAACCGCTTCGGTTGGATATTGGCCAACAGCACTTTCCGCAGACAGCATGACAGCATCAGCGCCTTCATAAATCGCAGCGGCGACATCCGACACTTCGGCCCGGGTCGGCATGGGGCTTTCGATCATGGATTCCAGCATTTGCGTCGCAACGATCACCGGCTTTGCGGCCGCCCGGCATTTGCGGACCATTCGCTTTTGCATCGGCGGGACGGCCGAAACCGGGCATTCAACCCCAAGGTCCCCACGTGCCACCATAATTGCATCTGACGCATCGAGGATGGCGTCGAATGATTTCACCGCAGCCGGTTTTTCGATTTTCGACATCAACGCGGCGCGTCCCCTGGTCAGGTCGCGCGCTTCAAATACATCTTCCGGGCGCTGCACAAAGGAAAGCGCCAACCAATCCACGCCAAGCTCACAGGCGAACTCAAGGTCCACCTTGTCTTTCTCGGACAACGCCGCCAAGGGCAACACGACATCCGGCACGTTTACGCCCTTGCGGTCTGATATCGTGCCACCGACCGTCACAGTGCAATTTGCAAAGTCTTCGCCAAACGTGTCGACCCGTAAACGGATCTTGCCGTCATTGACCAAAAGCGACGCACCCTCCTCGAGAGCTTCAAAAATCTCGCGGTGGGGCAAAGTCACCCGTGTTGCGTCGCCGGGCGCATCATTTAGGTCGAGGCGGAAGGCCTGACCTTCTTCAAGCTCTTCCGAGCCGTTCGCGAAAGTGCCAACGCGCAGTTTGGGTCCCTGTAAGTCGGCGAGAATGCAAATGGGGCGACCCACATCCGCTTCTACTTCGCGGATGACTTTATGGCGTGCTGCAATGTCATCCTGTGTTCCGTGGCTCATATTCAGTCGGAACACATCTGCCCCGGCTTCGAACAGGGCCCGGATCATCTCATAGTTTGACGAGGCCGGGCCAAGCGTGGCCACGATTTTAACGGAGCGGGTGCGGCGCATAGCGGTTGGATCCTTTCGCGGCGAAGTCATGTTAGCGCATGACATCTCTATGGCAGATTACGGGGTTGCAGGACAACCGCCCTTCCCTAATTATCCGCCTGGGAACGCAATGATATGCCATCTGAACAGTTAACCAACACTTGGACACCAGTCCATCTCCTTGGCGCTGACCGTAACAGCCGATGGCTGGTGGTTTGCGACCATGCAAGCAATCATGTGCCCCCTTGGATCGAAGGACAATCGCTTGGCCTGAGCGACAAGGATATGATGCGCCACATTGCCTTTGACATTGGCGCTGCGGGCACTGCAATCCGCCTTGCAAATCGCTTGAACGCACCTGCTGTCCTGTCAAACTATTCACGTCTTGTGATTGACCCGAACCGAGGTGTTGATGACCCGACGCTGATCCGTCGTCTCTATGACGAAACGATAGTACCGGCAAATCGCCATGTCAGTGCGCAGGATGCCGAACATCGGATCGAGGCATGTTATCGTCCCTATCACGAACTGATCGCGACTCTTGCCGCGCGTCGCGACGATACTGCAATCGTTTCGGTACATACATTTACCGCCCAACTGCGACACAAGTCGCCGCGACCATGGCATGTAGGTTTGCTTTTCGCGGAAGACACGCGACTGTCTTTCCCATTGGCCGATCTGCTTCGTAATGAGGACGGGTTGGTGGTTGGGTTGAACGAGCCGTACTCGGGCTATCTTGCAGGCGACACTATTGATCAACACGCCATTCGGCACGGCCGGCACAACACGCTCGTTGAGATTCGAAACGATCTTGTCAGCGACGAAGCCGGACAGATTGAATGGGCCGACCGACTTGGGAAAATTCTGCCAGACGCATTGAGTTTGGCAGTGGCGCGCGAAGGAGAATAGGACATGGATGATCAAACACAGATCGAGCTGGAAGCGGCAGCCTTTCGCCGTCTCCAAAAACATCTGATGGAAGAACGCCTGGATGTTCAAAACATCGATATGATGAACCTGGCTGGGTTCTGTCGGAATTGCTTGTCTCGTTGGTACCAAGAGGCAGCGGCCGAACGTGGAATTGAACTCAGTAAAGACGCGGCGCGGAAAGCTTTCTATGGAATGTCTTATGAGACATGGAAAGCAAAGCACCAGACCAATGCAACACCTGAACAACGCACGGCATTCGAGAAAAGCCACGACACTTGACGGGACGGCTCGGTTACGACCCGGCGGCCAAAAATAGCTTTGTTTGAGCGTTGAAATCATTCAAAGCCCCGACAGGTGAGAAAACTGCCCCTTGGCCCAGAGTAAATCCCAAGTCGACGAGCGTATCCGCGTGGGATTTCGTGTCGGCACCGTCGGCGACCACATCCATGCCAAGTGTACGCCCTATCTGAAGGATCGAACCGACAAGCTGGGCTGCACTTTCCGAGCTAGTAATCGGTTCGACGAGCCGCCGATCGATTTTGAGGCGATCAGGCGCAATACGCCGAAGCCCGACAATGCTTGCCCTACCACTTCCAAAGTCCGCAACCTCGATCGACAAACCGAGCGATCGAACAGCCTCAATTCGTTCCAGGACGCTGACGGGCTCATCCTCAAGAAAGATCGTTTCCGCCAACGCTATCCCGATCTGGCCGGGGTAATCGAGACTGCTTAGCTCATCCAGAAATTCGGGCGCCATCAACCGGGACATGCCAATATCGAAAGTAAGCATTGGCAGGGTCCCCTGCCCGTCAAAGTGCTTCGAACCCTCGGAAAGAGCTGCCTGAAAGACCCGTTCATTGATCTGGCCATCCACCTGGATTTCCATCGCGGTTGTCCGAAAATCAGACGGGCGCAACAGCCCACGCGTCGGATGCAACCAATGACCGATCACTTCGTAAGACACAACCTTACCGCTTGTCATGTCCACTTGGGGCTGGAAAAGGGGCATAAACTCGCCTTCGTCCAGCCCGCGCAGAATGTCATCACCCAATCGCTTCATGGAGCGGAGTGCGTCCAAGTCGCCCTGATCGAAAGTTGCCTTCATTGCACGACCGCCAGTTTTCGCCTTGTAGAGCGCGATGTCGGAACACGTCAGAAGTTCGGATTCGGCGACTGTCGGTGTGCGAGCGATACCAACGCTGGCTCCGATCCGGCAGGCGCGATCCTCAAACATTATCGGCACAGAGATTTCCTCGATCAGGCGATCCGCAAGGCGCTCGGGCGTTTCTGAACCATGAGCACAAAGGGTCAGGACAATGAATTCATCCCCACCAATTCGGGCAACAACATCCTTGGCGCGCACCCTTTTGCTCAGTATTTCTGAAACCTGCTTCAAAACGTGATCGCCCGCCGCGTGACCCATCGTGTCGTTGATCTGCTTGAACCGATCCAGGTCGATATGAAGTGCCGCGATTTCCAGTCCGGACGTCTTACGCCCCTTGATCATCTCATCGAGTTTTATCGAGAGGTAACGCCGGTTTCCAAGCCCGGTCAGTTCGTCATGAAGGGCCTGTTCACTGATCTCGCGATTCGCCTCCTCCAGTCTCTGCGCATAAGACTCAAGCTCGCGCTGCTGACGAAGCTGTTCCGAGATGTCAACGCACAGCAGAACCCGATCGCCATTTGGCGGCTGCGCGCGGATGATCTTATAGTCCCGGCCCTGCACACGCATGATCGGGCTGACAAAACGCCCAGCGCGCCACGCGGCCATGTAATCTGACAGAAACTCCTGCTCGCGCCCAAGCGCATCGTCCATGTATCCATTAGACAAGCATGTCTCGATAACCTTCTGGTGTTTCGTACCGGTCGTCAAAGCGTCCGGTTCGGGCGACACAATTTCAGCAAATGCTGTATTCCATATGACAAGACGATCCCGCGCATCATAGACGCAGAAAGGGTCCGGCGACATGTTGATCGCCGAGACCAGCCGAGCTTGAACAGCTTCAAACTTTGCCAGCAAATACTCATTCTCGATCAGCGCAAGTTCGGCCGATTGTTCCCGATTCTTGAGCGTATCGATGTCGCGGACGAATATGATGGCGTATTCATCCGGGCCACTTTTGTTGCTAGCCCTTATAAACGACACACCGCCCCAGAACGAGCTGTTATCCGATCGTAAGCACAGCGTGTCTTGCGAAAAACTCGCTTGACCAGCCGCTTCCATTTCCTTCAGGGCTGACCGAAAATCAGCAACATAGTCAGTGTGGTACAAATCAAAAGGATCACAGCCTTCCGCAGTCTGGCGCGTCGTCAGGAACATTTGGCAGAAAGCATCGTTCGTCCAGACAATACCGTAGGTCTCCGTCCCCGCTAAGCGGTGAGCGACGCAAACAGCATCCACTGCCAATGAAGGTATTTTGTCGATTAGGTTTTCTAGATCCATCTTCGTCGCCTTTTGCGGCTTGGCGACACTAGATCTTTGGCTCTTTACGCTTCCCTAATAACGTCCGAGAAAATTGCGACGGCGCTATATGGCTGCGGCGAGGCTTTCTTCCAGATAGATTTCCCGCAGGCGCGATGCGACAGGGCCCGGGGTGCCCGTGCCAATCGCGCCACCATCGATCTCGACCACCGGCATGACAAAAGTCGAGGCAGAGGTAATGAACGCTTCATCCGCTGTTTTAGCTTCATCCAGAGTGAATGACCGTTCTTCCACCTTCATTTGGGCTTCCCGCGCAAAGCGCAGCACGGCAGCCCGCGTGATGCCATGGAGGATCTCGTTTCCAAGGTGGCGCGTAATGATCGCGCCATCTTTGACAATATAGGCGTTGTTCGAGGTCCCTTCCGTAACAAACCCATCTTCGATCATCCAGGCATCATCGGCCCCAGCCTTCTTCGCCGCCATTTTGCCCATTGAAGGATACAACAGTTGCACCGTCTTGATGTCCCGACGTCCCCACCGCTGATCTTCAATCGAGATTACCTTCATGCCCACCTTCGCCTTCGGGCTCTCGGCCAGACCGGGCTTTGATTGCGTGAACAGCACGATGGATGGCGTGGCGCCCTCGGGATAGGCAAAATCGCGATCGGCTGCACCGCGTGTGATTTGCAGATAGATCAGACCATCTGTCAGCTCGTTTTGTGCGACCAACTCACGGTGAATCTCCAACAATTCGTCTGCAGTCACTGGCGACGCCATTTCAAGCTCGCCAAGCGACCGTTCCAAACGGGTCGCATGGCCGTCAAAGTCGATTAGCTTTCCCCCAAGAACACTCGTAACCTCATAGACGCCATCCGCAAAAAGGAACCCGCGATCAAAGATCGAAATGGTGGCCTCCTCCTCAGGAAGATAGGCCCCGTTGACATAGACTGTGCGGCTCATGATCGGTCCTCTTTTTCTTGGTGATGTCGCGATGCGCCAAACCCGTCAAGGTGCAGGATGCCGCAAGGCGTCGGGATCAAGACGCCCCGTCCGGATAAGATGCTGCAGCGAAAGGGCGACCGCCTTGGCATCGCCCAACGCATCATGTGCCGTCAAATCCTTGGCATTGAGACCAAGGAATGCCGGCAACCCCGGGCTTCGAAGTCCGTGTATCGTCTCATCTGCGAAACCGGCGCGCGCAAACAGGCGGGCTGCATTGCCGAAACGGTTCGCTGCGATCTTCGGAGGAATCCCGGCAACATAGCAACTGATTGCCAGCAGATTGAACTCATCCTTGCCCCAGGACCAAAGCGATGCCCCGTCTGAAAACGCGTCCAGCCCATCGATCGCATCGGCTAAAGATACCGCATCGCGCGCAAGACGCGCCTCGTCCAAACCGGTCAACTTGGTGAAAAACGGTTGAAGGGGCGCTGTGCCCCCGTTCCGGGTTGGCGGCAGGATCACTTGCTCCCAATCGGCCAACGCATCCGCGTCGCGGGTCAACGCAAGTTTCACAGCCCCAATCTGCACCGCCACCGGGTCGGGGTCGTTGGGCCCGCACCAAAATCGCTGCGGTGCGCCTGGCGCTGTCAGAAACTCGCAGTCAAAGACGATGGCGGATTCACTCATCCCCAAAGCTCCGGTTCAGAGGGGTGCAATCCGTCCGCGTCATAGTGTAGCGCGTTGTCGCGATCTTCGGCCAAAAGAAGCGGGCCATCGAGGTCGATGATCTCAGCCCCTTGCGCAACCAGAAGGGCTGGCGCCATTGCCAGCGATGTGCCAACCATGCAGCCCACCATGATTTGAAAGCCTTCCGCCAAAGCCGCCCGTCGCAGTTCAAGTGCTTCGGTCAGTCCGCCCGCCTTGTCCAGCTTGATGTTGACCATGTCATACTTGCCCTTCAAGGCGAGCAGCGACGCGCGGTCGTGACAG
>JBCCCA010000103.1:0-11146 GCA_039033735.1 Pseudomonadota bacterium | reverse complement strand
TCAGGTCACCCGGGTATGCCGATGGGTATGGCCGATGTCGCGACGGTCCTGTTCGAGAAGCACCTTAAATTTGACGCTTCGGCCCCAAATTGGGCCGACCGTGACCGGTTTATCTTGTCTGCAGGCCATGGGTCGATGCTGCTCTACGCACTTCTGCACCTTACCGGGTATGAAGACATGACGTTGGAGCAGATCAAGAACTTCCGCCAGCACGGCGCGATCACCGCAGGGCACCCGGAATACGGTCATGCCTCCGGGATCGAGACCACCACGGGGCCCCTTGGCCAAGGCATCGCCAATGCCGTTGGATTTGCTATCGCAGAGGAGGCGTTGCGCGCCAGGTTTGGCAAGAAAGTGGTCGATCACTACACCTATGTCATCGCAGGCGATGGCTGCTTGATGGAAGGGATCAGCCAGGAAGCCATCGGGCTTGCGGGCATGCAGAAGCTGTCAAAGCTTGTCGTCCTCTGGGATGACAACAACATTTCAATCGATGGCGAAATCAGCCTTTCGGATATCACAGACCAGCGAAAGCGCTTCGCGGTCAGCGGATGGCATGTGGTCGAGTGTGATGGACACGACCCCGAGGATATTGACAAGGCGATTGCCAAAGCGAAGTCCACCAAAAAGCCCAGCATGGTTGCCTGCAAAACGCATATCGGATACGGCTCGCCCAACCGGCAAGACACAGCGAAAGCCCATGGTGCCCCACTTGGGGACGAGGAAATCGCACTGACCCGAGACGCTTATGGTTGGCCCCATGCGCCATTCGACGTCCCCTCACAGGTCGTGGACGCATGGCGCGCAACAGGCCGCCGGGGCAGCGCCGAGAGGGCCGAATGGGAAGCACGGTTCGCCGGGCTTTCGGCGTCGCGTCAGGCCGAATTCCAACGTGTCATGTCCGGTGAACCGGCGCGCAAGCTTTCGTCGACCGTGCGCGCTCTCAAAAAGCAGATATCCGAAACGCAACCCAAGGTGGCCACGCGGAAAGCTTCCGAGATGGCGCTTGAAGTGCTGAACCCCGCTGTTCCCGAAACGCTGGGTGGGTCCGCTGACCTGACTGGATCGAACAATACCAAGACGCCTGATCTTGGGATATTCGACATGGACAACCGCAAAGGACGTTACATCCACTACGGCATCCGTGAACATGGCATGGCGGCGGCGATGAACGGATTGGCCCTGCATGGCGGGATCAAACCCTATGGTGGGACATTCATGTGCTTCACCGATTACGCGCGCGGCGCCATGCGCCTGTCGGCCCTTATGGGTGCGCCGGTCACGTATGTTATGACCCATGACAGCATCGGTCTGGGCGAAGATGGTCCAACCCACCAGCCGGTCGAGCATCTTGCAATGCTTCGGGCAACACCGAACATAAACGTTTTCCGACCGGCAGACGCCGTCGAAACGGCGGAAGCGTGGGAACTCGCGCTGTCCTCCGAAGGGACGCCATCGGTGCTCGCCCTGTCGCGGCAAGGTCTGCCGACGGTGCGGACCGAGCACAAGACCCGGAACCTGAGTGCGCAGGGCGCATATGTTCTGGCCGATGCCACGGGCAAACGTCAGGCGATCCTGATGGCGACGGGTTCAGAGGTTGAGATTGCGCTTGCCGCGCGAACGATGCTTGAGGATCGTGGTATTGGCACCCGGGTCGTCTCGATGCCTTGTGCCGAGTTATTCGCGGCCCAAGATGAGAAGTATCGCCGGAAGGTTCTGCCCGCAGGCCCGGTCCGTGTCGCCATCGAAGCGGGTGTGCGTCAGGGCTGGGATACGTGGTTGCTGGGCGAACGTGGGCGCGAGGCCAAGGCCGCGTTTGTCGGTATGACCGGCTTCGGTGGTTCGGCCCCCGCAGGTGAGCTTTACAAAGAATTCGGCATAACAGCCAAGAACGTGGTAGAGGTCGTCACCAGCATGCTGTGATGTGTCAAACACAGCCGACGCAAGCCCCTATCTTGCTTTCGTTTTAGAGTGCTTCATGATCGCAGGGCACACATGTGCCGTGCCTTTTCTATTGCGCGGAACCAGAGAGTGGCGATGTCAGATGAGCAGGTCCTTCGGGACGCAAAAATACTGATCGTGGAGGACGAGATATTCATCGCGACTGCGTTGCGCGAGTATTTCCTTGATGCCGGCGCAGAACTCGCGGAGTTGAGCGCAACGATCGAGCACAGTCTTGAATTGATCGAAACAACGCAATTCGACCTGGCAATTCTGGACGTGATGATGCCCGACGGCGAAGTCCTGCCGCTGGCGCAAAAACTCCAAAACCTGGGAACGCGGTTGCTGGTACACTCCGGAAACATGATGCCAAACCATTTCAACGACGAACTGCCGGGTGTGACGTTCGTCATGAAACCAAGCCCACCTGATGAATTGCTTCAGATCGTCGCCGCGAAACTGCGAAGCTAGCCAAGTTTTTTTCGGGGAAATGTCGAAATCCCGAACGGCCACACGTCCTTTGGATATCTGAAACCCGAAGGGCGAGGTTGCTGTGATACACTTCAGCTTCGTCAAGGCGGCACACATAGCACGTCTTGCATGCTGGACAGATCACGTCCTTCGCCTTCAGACTAAATGTCAAGCGAAAGGAAATCCCATGCAATACCTTGTACTGATCTATGCCGAAGATGGCGCCAGCCCAAACCCCGGCGAACCCGCGTTCGATGATTATATGCAGGGCTACTACGACGCCACGAAAGTCTTTGAGGACAAGGACATTCTTCGCGGTGGCGAGGCTTTGGAACCCCCTGAAACAGCAACGTCCATTCGGATCCGTGACGGCAAGATGGAAACAATGGACGGACCTTTTGCCGAAACCAAGGAACGGCTTGGCGGGTTCTACCTCTTGGATTGCGAAAACCTGGATGAGGCCATTGAGATGGCTGCACTTATTCCAGACGTCAAATATGGCACAATCGAAATCCGCCCGATCATGAAAATCGAAATGCCGGACTAGCCCCCGCCCCGACGACGAGGGCTGCAGCGCAATGAAGAGCGACACAACACTTTCGGAACAAATCACCCAGATCGTGCGGGCGGACCGCGGTCGTCTGCTGTCCGCACTCATCCGCAGTGTCGGCCGTTTCGAGCTGGCCGAAGACGCGCTGCAGGAAGCCATGGTACGCGCCGTCGTGCATTGGGGTCGCTCCGGGCTGCCACGCCGCCCGGATGCATGGCTGCTGCAAGTGGCGCGGCGGGTGGCCATCGACCGGCTTCGAAAACAGGCGCGGCACCAAAAGGCCGCGCCGGACATCCAGTATCTGATCGAAGAAGACGAAGCCGACCGCGCCGCCGACGCGCCGGACATACCGGACGAGCGGCTTCGTCTGATATTCACCTGCTGCCATCCGGCCCTAGAGGAGAAAACCCGCATTGCCTTAACACTTCGCACTGTCGGTGGCCTGACTACAGCCGAGATTGCGCGCGCGTTCCTGGACAAGGACACCGCGATGGGTCAACGCTTGTCACGCGCCAAAGCCAAGATCGCCACAGCAGGCATTCCCTTCGCTGTGCCCGATCCAAGCGCTTGGGACAACCGCCTGAATTCGGTGCTCAGCGTGATTTATCTTATCTTCAACGAAGGATGGACCGCCGGACCTGGCGACACGCCCCTGCGCACCGGGCTTTGCAGTGAAGCAATCTGGCTGGCCCGCTTGATGATTGCCTTGGCCCCAAAAGAACCCGAGATCGAAGGACTTTTGGCCTTAATGTTGTTGAACCACGCGCGTCATGCGGCTCGATTTGATGGCGCGCATGGCCTGATCGCGCTGGACGCGCAGGATCGCGCACTCTGGGATGACGACCTGCTGAAGGAAGGGCTTGCTTTGCTTGATCAAGCGGTTGCGCGCCGTGTTCCCGGACCCTTCCAGATACAAGCGGCGATCAGCGCGCTGCATGTGCAGGCGGAGACATCCAAGACCATCGACTGGCCTCAAATCCTCCTACTTTACAATAGGTTGCTTGCCTTGGCGCCATCCCCAGTGGTCGCGCTCAACCGCGCAGTTGCCATGGCCGAAACCGGGGCGCTCGAGGCTGCACGCCGCTGCCTAAGCGACTTGGAAGGCGCCCTGGTGAATTACCAGCCTTTCCATGCCGCGCGCGCCGATCTTGCCCGGCAGGCCGGTGATATCAAAACGGCACGGGACGCTTACAAAACAGCCATCGACCTAAGCCGGAACGCTGCGGAAAAGGAATGGCTGAAAAGGCGTCACGACAGCCTTTAGTTGGACCGCCGCATATGCACAGCCGGCAAGTCTATGCCCGGCCTAAGCGGGACGTTTATGGGGCCAACGGTCGCAAATCCCAACGACGCATAAAACGGCACCGCCATGGTCGTGGCATAACACTCAAGCCGGGTCACACCGGCGCCTTCGCTTTCGGCAAAGATACGCTCCATAAGACGCCGCCCAATGCCGCGCCGCACACACCGGTGGTCTGTCACAACGTGCCGGACATGACCCACATGCCCAACTTCTTCACCGGCGCGGCCCGGCATTGCACGGCTCCAGCCTCCCGCACCCACAATCACGTTATCCTCCAAAACTACGTAATACGTGCCCGACGCCAAAAGCCGAGGCTGCGCCTGGGAAATCAATGGGATTGCCGTGACCAATACCGATGGTGGGTACGCCTTTTTCAACAGGGCGGGATAGGACCCAGCAAGCAGCGCATCGACCGCATCAAGATCGTCCCGCGTTGATGGTCGAATAAGATGTGTCCTTGTCACTTTGGCGCCCTCCTATCGGACCCGTCCAACGGTTCATGGTGACAAACGAAAAAGGCCGCGCAAGTGCGCGGCCCGTCGTTCCTGTCGGAAGGTGATCTTACTTGATCTTGCCTTCCTTGTATTCGACATGCTTGCGCGCAACCGGGTCATACTTCCGTACGACCATCTTTTCGGTCATCGTCCGGGCATTCTTCTTGGTCACGTAGAAATGGCCCGTGTCAGCGGTCGAATTCAGACGAATCTTGATCGTCGTTGGTTTCGCCATCGTGTCTCTCCTCGTCGGTCAGCACTTAAAACAGCGGAGACCAGAAAATCCTGAAGCCCGCGTTCTAAAGGGTGTGAGCGACCTGTCAAGGCGAATTCGCTCAGGAAATACCCATCGCCGCATGGACCCGTGCCCGGGTTTCGTCAGAAAGGTTCAAACCATTGGCCAAAGTGTTGATGTATTCCGCCTCTTTCAGGTTATCGACACGGATGGTCATCAAAGCAGTGGCATAGACCTGTGCCGCCATTTGCTGCGACGTATCATTGGCCAGCGCCATTGCATCTATGGGCGCACCAAGCTCGGCTTCGATGAACGCGCGTTCTTCCGGACCGGCCTCGCCAAGATGTTCCATGATCTTTGCGCGTTCTTCAGCATCGATCTCGCCATCGGCTTTCGCGGCCTGGATCATTGCCCGGATCATCAGCTTGGCGTTTTCTTCCATGGCATCTGTGGCCGTCGTCGTGCCCGTCAGGCTGTCGATCATCGCACTTGTTTGTTCGGCGCCGCCCGCCATCCCGCCGCCCAAAGCAGACATCAAACCGCCCAATCCAGCCATGGCACCTGCCGATGCGCCAGCACTTTGGCCCATGAATTGATCTCGCATGGATTTGAGTTGGTCGGTGGGCAGACCCATCTTATCCATCATTTCAAAGGCCTGATCACTCACTTGGGCTAATTGAGTGTTAGAGCGCATGGCATCTGTGACCCCCGCCATTCCACCCATATTTTTATATTTGTCATGACCCTTTGCGGCGGCAAACCCAACGGCCAGCGTGGCCAGCGTGCGAACGAAACTCATGGATGACACTCCTTGTTGGCAACAGACATTCTGTCTTGGGACCAGCATAGGGAGGCAGGCCAAGAACACAAATCCCAGAGACTCCTACAGAGGAAGCCGTTGGCGAAATCTGCATTGGCGCGAAGTCATTTTCACGAAAGGTCACAGAAACCCTCTCCAAAGTATGGGTGGGAGGACGGGGGAATAAACTTTTCTAAGCGTTAACCGAATCGTAACTGCTCTTAATGATCCTCCAGGATTCGGCGCGCGGATGGCCTGTAAGCCGGATTCTGTCTACCTTGAAGCATGTTTCAAGGCTCGATGACCATTCCTCTGGCCCCGCTGTTGCCAACGGGGTCTAGCTGCCAACCCGGGGTCCGGACCGAAGCAAGCCCATGCAGACCCCCTATTCGGCATTGCTCCTGGTGGGGCTTGCCATGCCGTCCTTGTTACCAAGTCCGCGGTGGGCTCTTACCCCACCGTTTCACCGTGGCCCTGCATGCAAGGCCGTCTAATCTCTGTGGCGCTTTCCCTCGGGTTACCCCGGCCGGGCATTACCCGGCACCATCGCTTCGTGGAGTCCGGACTTTCCTCCCGGGCCGATTTCCCGACCCAAGCGGCCATCCAGCCATCCGCGCAAATGACGCTATCCGGTCAGCATCAGACCGTAAAGCTGGAACAGCCTCATCGGCCGGGAAATTGCCGCGCAAGGCCAGCCATTAGCGCAACGTCAGCGGCACAAATCGGTCCGGTGGCCCCCGGTCGAAATCGCTGGCGAAACGCGGCAAGGATGCAGTCCTCGCCTTCATCGGAAGCATAGCCGAACGTCTCGGCATCCTGCACAAATCCTTGACCAAGCGCGGGTTCGGGCCAAATCGACAGATCAGCGCGCGCCAGACGCGCCCAGTCAAAGTAGGGACCCGGGTCTTTTTTGCGGCTTGGCGCCAGATCCGAATGGCCGATCACGGCCTTTGCCGGTAAAGCGTGCCGTTCCAAAAGATCGGCGAGCAAGGCCTCAAGCGTTGTCATCAGCGGTTCTGCGTATGGGCCAGTCCCTGAATTATCAAGCTCGATCCCGATCGAGGCGGAATTCACATCCGCGCGCCCTGCCCAAGTGCCCGTACCGGCATGCCAAGCGCGTTGGTCATCCGGCACAAGCGTATACAGAGCTCCGTCCTGACCGATCAGGTAATGCGCCGACACTTCCGCGTCCGGGTCGCATAGACGGTCAAGGGCCGCTTCGGCACTTTCCATAGCCGTATAATGCAGCACGATAAGCTGGATGCCCGCCCCACCCTTGCGCGAACCGAAATTTGGCGACGGGCGGCGGACGATTTCCATCATCCGGAGCGCTAACCGCCGCGTGCCGCCCGGAAGGGCGTCGGATCCCAAAAACAGGCAAAGCCATCCCCGTCCGGGTCCAGCCCGCGCCGGTCGCGCTCGGGACCGCCTGCGGCCAGAAACGCAGCCTGCGCCTGATCGGGGGACCCGAAATCGGCACAGGCGCGGCGATACCGATCTTCGTTAAAACGGCTCGAGCGTTCATAGACCGCTTGGCCCACGGCGTTGTTCGTCGACAATGCAAAGGACACTATGTTTGGTGCAGCGCGGCCCGATGGGCGCGAGGGTACGGCCTCGGGTTGCGCGACCGACATCGTCTCGCGTTGGCGGGCAAGCCGGTCCCGATCGCTTTCAATCGTCTCGCGCGACGAAACCGCGTCAAAATCCTGTTCATCCGAGATGTTCGAAGTGTTGGACCCAATCGTGGTGACCGCGACACTCGGCGCGGCGGCGTTGCTAGTATTGTCCAAAACTTCCGCGGCATTCTCGGCAACGGTCTCTGCCTCGACTTCCTCGGTCGAAATCCGGGCCTCAAGCGCGGCGTCACGTTCGGCACGCTGATCGGCGTACTGGTCGTAATTCCCGAATCCAACACCGCGCGCGTTCGGATTGCTGTCCGGGATTGTCGACGCGCAACCCATCAGGGCCAGTGTCAGACAGGCTGTCATTAGTTTTGGTGTCATGGTCTGCTCTGCCTTTTTACTTGACAGAATGTTACCACCATTTGGAAGGCTTGGCCACAAATCCGGCGCGATCTTCCAAAACCTGTGCGACGTTCAGCAATTCGCCTTCTTCCCAAGGTTTTCCGATCAGCTGCAGACCAAGGGGCAGGCCCTGAGAATCCAGTCCGGCCGGAACCGCAACACCCGGAAGCCCGGCCAGATTGACCGTCACCGTGAACACGTCGTTCAGATACATCTGGACCGGATCGTCAAACTCCTGACCCAATGGGAAAGCCGCAGAGGGCGTTGCGGGCGTCAGAATGGCGTCAACACCTTCAGCAAAGACAGTTTCGAAGTCTTGCTTGATAAGCGCCCGCACTTTCCGCGCCCGGTTGTAATACGCGTCATAGAACCCGGCCGATAGCACGTATGTGCCGATCATCACGCGCCGCTTGACCTCGTCACCGAACCCTTCGGCACGTGTTTTCTCGTACATCTCGGTGATGCCGTCGCCCTGCCCCAAGGTGGCCCGGTGGCCATAGCGGACGCCATCGTACCGGGCGAGGTTGGACGAGGCTTCCGCAGGTGCAACAACGTAATACGCTGGCAGCGCGTATTTCGTATGTGGCAAGCTGATGTCGACCATCTTTGCGCCTGCATCCTGCAGCATCTGGCGCCCTTCGGCCCAAAGCGCCTCGATTTCATCCGGCATGCCATCCATCCGATACTCCTTCGGAATACCGATGGTCTTGCCGCGAATATCGCCGGTGATCGCCGCCTCGAAATCGGGTAGTGGCAGGTCGGCCGAGGTCGAATCCTTGGGATCGTGCCCCGCCATTGCTTGCAGCATGATGGCGGCATCGCGCACGCTTTTCGTCATCGGCCCCGCCTGATCCAAAGAGGACGCGAACGCCACAATCCCCCAGCGCGAGCAACGCCCATAGGTGGGCTTTAGCCCCGTGATGCCCACAAGCGCAGCAGGTTGACGAATTGACCCGCCCGTATCCGTGCCGGTGGCGGCAAGGCAAAGGTCGGCTGCAACGGCGCTGGCGGACCCACCCGAAGACCCCCCGGGCGTCAAATCGGTCGTCTCGCCGTTCGCCCGCCACGGGTTGACAACGTTTCCATAGGTCGAGGTCTCGTTCGATGACCCCATTGCGAACTCGTCCATGTTCAGCTTGCCGATCATCACGGCACCTGCGCTGAACAACTGGCTGGTTACGGTCGATTCATATTCTGGCTTAAACCCTTCTAGGATCGCACTGGCCGCCTGACTGGCAACGCCCTTGGTGCAAAAGAGATCCTTGATCCCAAGCGGTATGCCGCACAGATCAGGCGCATCCCCTGCTTGCAATCGCACATCGGCAGAAGCCGCCTGTTCGCGGGCCAAGTCGGGGGTGTGGTGAACGACCGCGTTCAAATCGGCAGCCGCTTCGGTGGCTTTCAGACAAGCTTCGGTCAGCTCAGCTGAGGTAATGTCGCCCGCGCGAAGCTTGTCGCGTGCGCCTGCAATGGTCAGGGCATTCAGATCGCTCATCACTCAACCACCTTTGGAACAGCGAAAAAGCCTTCGCGGGCGTCTGGAGCGTTTGACAGAACCTTACCCTGTTGGCCACCATCCGTGACCTCATCCTGGCGCCGTTTCAACCGCATCGGCGTGACCGAAGTCATAGGTTCGACCCCTTCAACATTCACTTCGTTCAACTGCTCGACAAAGCCCAAAATCGCATTGAATTCCCCGGCCAACGCATCAAGTGCGTCGTCCTCAACTTTGATGCGGGCCAATTTGGCCACCTTGCGCGCTGTTTCGCGATCAATCGACATGGGGCGTGCCTTTCGTGCAATCAGCGCATCGTTTAGCGCGGGGGCACTGGGTTGCCAAGTCTTGCCGTAAAGCGCGATGCACCAAGTTCAACGGCGGAAAGAAAGGACGTGCCGACGCCAGGTTTCGATCATCCAGCCAAGCATAATGCCGTTTAGGATGTGCCAAAGAAAATGCGTGCCATGGGGCCACCGTGCACACAGGGTTTCATCGACCGAACGTGCCGTCAACGACAGGCACAGAATGGCCGCTCCAATTGCCAGATTCCGACTTGTGGTCGGATATCTTTGTCGAAGCAGCAGCGCATAAGCAAAGATCAGGACAGGAAGTGGCCAGTAAAAGAACGACACGGAAAAGAACGGCAAGGCTTGAAACAAAGGGCCCAGCACCATGCTGTACGGGATATAGGCCGCCGCCCCTAAGGCCGAGACCCATAGACGCCATCCCCAGAAGTCGCGGTTGGCCAAAAAGATATAGGCCAGGGAAAACGCCACAATCGGCAGTGTGTCCAGTAAGGCGGCCCACGGCATGGCGTGGGTATGGAACAGGTACGAGCCCACGCCGATCGCGAAAAGGATGGCTGACAGGACCCGGCCCGAGGTTAAGCCCTCACATCGCCGCCACATAATGACGGCAGCAACAATAAACGCCAGATTGGTCACGGCGTTTATCGGTTCGGCCCAATAACTTGGATCCGCGCGCTCGCAGTAAGCGTCTATAGATTCAGTCCAGTCCATACCCGAAAAGCCAACTAGCTTTAGAATTCCCCTGCCTTAGGCTCGCAGCATTCGATTTGACGAAGGGGAACGCAATGAAATTCACATGGCTCGGACACGGATCGATGCGGATTGAAAGCGGCACAGCGGTCTTGTTGATTGACCCCTGGCTGTCCGGCAATCCTAGCCTTCCCGAAGATTGTCACGAAACAGCAGTCGCCGGGGCGACGCATATTCTGCTGACCCACGCACACTTCGACCACGTCACCGATATCTTGCCTTTGGCCAAGAAACTCGGCATCCCCGTTGTTGGTCAATTCGACCTGATCGCATATTGGGCCGAAGCCGAGGGAATCGAAGGCGTTGGGTTCAACAAGGGCGGCACAGTGGATCTGAACGGCGTTGCCGTGACCATGGTTCCGGCAAGCCATTCCTCGACACTGGGGCTGCCCGATGGACCAAAGGGCGTCGGGAGTGAGATCGGCTTCATGCTTCGCGCGGAAGGGCACACCGTCTATGTTTCGGGCGACACCGATATTATGGCCGACATGGCCTGGATGGGCGAATACCACGCCCCCGATATCGGCATTCTGTCAGCCGGCGGACACTTCACGATGGACATGAAGGCAACAGCTTGGGCCGCGAAGACGTACTTTGACTTCAAAACCGTTATACCGGTCCATTACAAAACGTTTCCGATCCTGGAACAGACGGCGGACGACTTGATCGCAGGCTTGCCGGGCGTTGAGGTGAAGACGCCCCAGGTTATGGAAGAGATAACGCTTTAGCGCCTACCTCAAACCATCGTGCCCGATCATGTCGTCAGCGCCAAG
>JBCCCA010000102.1:0-11176 GCA_039033735.1 Pseudomonadota bacterium | reverse complement strand
GAGATCGTTCGCAATGCAGGGTGCGTGGTGTTTCAAGGTTACGCGATTGCGAAACCCATGCCTCTAAAACGCGCCATAGCCTGGTCGTTAAGTGGTCAATCGCGGGCCACCCCTAACGCTGGTTAGCCTAGCCCCGCTTCCGCTTCGACGTCTGCGCGGGATTTTCGTCCGCGCTCGGTCGCCGATTTCAGCTGTCCACAGGCGGCCATGATATCCTCGCCACGCGGCGTCCGAATAGGCGATGCGTAGCCCGCTTTGTAGATGATGTCCGCGAAGGCGCGAATACGCCCCCAATCCGACCGCTCATACGGCGCGCCGGGCCATTCATTAAATGGGATCAGGTTGATCTTGGCCGGTATCCCTTTGATCAACTGAACCAGGCGCCGAGCATCTTCATCGCTGTCATTCACGTTCTTTAACATGACATATTCGAACGTGATACGCTCGGAGTTCGAGAGTTTCGGATACGCTTTAAGCGCGTCGAGCAACTCGGAAATAGGCCAGCGCTTGTTGATGGGTACAAGCTTGTTTCGCACCTCGTCCGTGGTTGCGTGGAAGCTGATCGCCAGCATACAACCGATTTCTTCTGCTGTTCTGGCAATCTCGGGCACGACCCCGCTGGTCGAAAGCGTGATCCGGCGCCGTGACAATGCAATCCCTTCGCCATCCATCGCGATGTTCATGGCGTCACGTACCGACTCGAAATTATAAAGCGGTTCGCCCATTCCCATCAAAACGATGTTCGACAAAAGTCGGGGACCACCTTCGCCGGAGCCGACGCCAGGCTCGGGCCACTCACCCAAATCATCGCGTGCGACCATGATCTGACCGACAATCTCAGCTGGCGTCAGGTTTCGGACCAGTTTCTGTGTCCCTGTGTGGCAGAACGAACATGTAAGCGTGCAACCGACCTGGGAGGAAATGCACAACGTCCCGCGATCTTCTTCCGGAATGTAGACCGTTTCAACTTCGTGCCCGCCTGCGATCCGGACAAGATATTTTCGCGTTCCATCATCGCTGACTTGTCGCGAGACCACTTCGGGCACGTCGATGACAAATCGCGAGGCGAGTTGTGCGCGATATGCTTTGGCTAAGTTGGTCATGGCGTCGAAATCGCGAACACCCCAGTGGTAAATCCACTGCCATATCTGGTTAACCCGCATCTTGGCTTGCTTGTCCGGGGTTCCCATTTCGATAAGCGCAGTGCGCAGCCCGTCACGCGTCAGGCCAATCAAATTAGCGCGCCCTTCGCCGAGCGGCTCTTTTCGAGGGATTGTCACAACGTCTTGCGTGATTGGCGCAGAAGCGGTCATCGGTTCATCTTTCCAGGATCAGAGCGCGGATATAGGCGATCCGATCGTGAAATGCCAAAGAAATTTCATGCTACATCAAATCGGCCTGCCGACTTGGGCGTGGCATTTACCGTCCCGCTGGTACCAAAAAAGGATTACGGAGTACAAAGCTTCTCTGCTTCTTCGATCATCGCTGTAGCGCCAAGAAGCGAAAACGAGTCCTTCGTTTCTGTTCCGCGCGAGGATCGCGCAGTAATCGAAGCCTCTGACCCGCGCTTTATGGCCGTCACGATTTTCTGATCATCCGCGGGTGTGGCCGGCCAAGCATACTCGCCTTCGGTGAAAAGCTCGAATGTGGTATCGCCGATCTCAAGGGTAGCGGTCGACCCATCCGCAAACGGATATCCCCCGGTAAAGCTTATCTCGCCCGCGATGTTCTGTTCTGGGCGATAGGTGACGAACAGAAGGATATCGCCGCGGCGTACAGACACGACGTTTCCGTCGCGCGTATTCACAGTTTCTTTAGGCGCGGTCACGGCCCAGCACTCTTTCGGTTCGTTTCCTTCGAACACCGCCCAATCCGTTTCGGCAGCCACCCGGTTTGATTGTTCTTGCGCCACTGAAGCCGTGCCACTCAGCATTAAAGCTGCTGCGAATGGAAGTACGATCCGTCCTGTCATCTTTTTGCCCTTGCCTGCTCATGCGCCGCGAAATGAGGCGCTGCGAATGGGTGCCTCTTGTTCTTGGACAAACGATTACCGTATCTGGGCGCCTAGAGGGAAGCCCCCGCGGCAGAAATTTGCCAAACTACGAGCGAAAGTGAAGACCATGCCAGACGCTGTTCCACTTGTTGAAACCACGCGTGGCCCGTTTCTTGAGTCGCGCCACTTTGGCCATGCGGTCATCGCGCGGGCCAACGGTGAGGTCGTCGCGGCATGGGGGGATGCGAATAAAATTGTTCTGCCTCGATCGTCCCACAAGATGCTTCAAGCCTTGCCCTTGGTTGAAAGCGGAGCTGCAGCGTCGCTGACTTCGGAACAGCTCGCGTTGGCCTGTGCGTCGCATAGCGCGGAAGAAATCCATATCACGCGTGTGGCCGCATGGCTCAACGACCTCGGATTGCAAGAGCATGATTTGTGCTGTGGTCCAACCCCGTCGTTGGATCAAGAGCGTCGACACCAGATGATCCGCGATGGCCAGCTCTATTCCCGATTACACAGTGATTGCTCGGGCAAGCACGCAGGCTTTCTTACACTATCGGCTTACCTGTCTGCCGATAATCGGTATGTGGAGCCTGACCATCCGGTGCAACGCGCCGTGCGTGGCGCAATCGAAGAAATGGCGGAACAAGACAGTCCAGGTTTTGGTATCGATGGCTGTTCGGCACCAAATTACGCCCTTTCGCTTGTTGGTATGGCAACCGCGATGGCGAAGTTCGCAACCTTTGGGCAAGGTGGTTCCGCACGCGATATGGCCTGCGTGGCGTTGCGCGAGGCAATGATGCGACATCCCGAGCTTGTCTCTGGCACAAGGCGTTCGTGCAATGACTTGATGCGCGCAGCCCGCGGCAAGGCTGCCGTAAAGTCGGGAGCCGAAGGGTTTTACGTTGCCATTCTGCCGGACGTCAAACTGGGTATTGCGCTCAAGATCGAAGATGGGGCGACGCGCGCGTCGGAAGCAGCGATGGCGGCGCTTTTGGTCAGGTGCGGCGCGATTGAGGCGCACGCCCCGGGGGTGAAGCGCTATCTGAACAGTCCGGTTCAGTCGTTCAACCAGGAATTGGTCGGTACCATCCGCCCGGCTGCCAGCCTATTGGCATAGCGCTCAATCGTGATTGCCCTTGCCCATGGGCCGCGCTAAACCCCACCGACCATTGAGAGGGGAGCCCATGTCGAACGCTCAGTTAGAGACAGCCATCGAAGCCGCGTGGGATGCTCGCGACCAGATTTCACCATCGACCACCGGCGAAACGCGCGACGCGATCGAGGCGACGCTGAACGCGCTTGACAGCGGAACACTTCGCGTTGCCGAAAAGCAAGACGACGGGTCATGGCATGTGAACCAATGGGCCAAAAAGGCCGTGCTTCTTGGCTTCCGCCTAAAGGACATGGAAAAACAGTCCGGTGGTCCGCAAGGCGGGGCGTGGTGGGACAAGGTAGACAGCAAGTGGAAGGACTGGGGCGACAGTGAATGGCAAGCAGCGGGTTTCCGTGCCGTTCCGAACTGTGTGGTTCGTAAGTCTGCTTACGTCGCACCCGGTGTCGTTTTGATGCCGTCGTTTGTCAATCTCGGGGCTTATGTGGACAGCGGTACCATGGTGGACACATGGGCCACGGTTGGGTCCTGCGCACAAATCGGTAAAGACGTTCACCTGTCTGGCGGCGTTGGGATCGGCGGCGTTCTTGAACCAATGCAGGCCGGCCCCACAATCATCGAAGACAATTGCTTCATCGGCGCGCGCTCGGAAGTTGTCGAGGGCGTCATCGTTCGTGAAGGATCGGTGCTGGGCATGGGAGTGTTCCTTGGCCAATCGACTAAAATTGTCGATCGCGCGACAGGCGAAGTGATGTATGGCGAAGTGCCACCGTATTCGGTCGTCGTTGCTGGATCGATGCCCTCGACAGGTGGCGTTCACTTGTATTGCGCGGTGATTGTGAAGCGCGTTGACGAAAGAACGCGATCGAAAACGGGGATAAATGAACTCCTGCGTGATTGATCCTCCGACGTGTGCAGCGCACCACGAGTGATTGTGGCGTCTGCCATGGTTCTTGCACATGGGTTGGTGAAAAAGGCCTTCAGTGCAACTTGCTCTGGTCCCGGCTCTGCCGCCATTTCGCCATCAGGTTGAGTTATCCTTAACAACATGTTTACGAGTTCAGCGGACGTATTCCGCACGCGACAGGTCGTTGCAGACCTGCTTGATGTTGTGCGACTGCACCGCAATGCGGTATTACGGATTGGCGTCTCAGGCGCCGAGTCGGCTAGTATCGAAGCCATACTCGATCAGGGTGGCCAGATTCCCGAGGCACGTCGCAAGGTATATTCATCGATTTTGTTTGCCGCGGCGATGCCGGACGACGACTTCAACAGTTTTGTGGCGGCAACAGCGCTTCTGTTGGCAGATCGCCTGCAAGGCGGCGCAGGAAACGACAATCTCTATTGGAACTTCGACGCGTTTCGCGATCACTTTCTCATCGCCGATGCCCCGGTTCGTGCCGCGCTTATGAATGGATTTCGCGCCTTGCATATGACCGGTCAGGTCTCGCTTCCTGGCCCTATAGACCCGGCAACCTGCTTCACGCGGCAAGAAGAAGACGTCTATCTAATTCTGAAATCCGAGCAAGCGGAAAGCTTGTCTGATATTCTCTTGGCCCATCCCGACGCCAACGAAGCCGGCGCGCTTTGGGAGGCGCAGATGGGGCAAAGCTCGCGCATCGCGATCCGTGCCAGCTTTCGGTACCTGTTTGAACGCCCCGAGTCCATTGCGCCGCAAGCACCGGAAGCAGCGCTACTTATACCTTGGGGATGACGCAAAAGGTGGACAACCGCGTGTGAACCCCCTACCCGACGGGCATGTCGCAGAAGAAGCCTCAACAGGTGTACACATTGTTGGTCAAGGTCGGACGCGGACCTAACGATGATCTGCCTGAAAAGGCGGCTGGCGCCGCGCTTGTTTGTTATGCAACGGGCGTCGACGAGGCGGAAGCCGTCCGGGAAACTGTGACGCTCTTGAAGACAGCCGACCTCGTCCCCTTGGATGTTACAGGATACGGCACGTTGTCTGAGCGCGAGGCGGAGGGCCAAGACATTGGCGAGGATGACAAGGCACTTATGCGCCGGGCCCTGGAAGAAAACGCTGTCATTGTCGCCGAAACTACGGTGTTGCAGGAGGGTGAAATATGAGCGCTGTTTTTCTGGACCTTGACGGAACGCTCATGGACTCCGAGCCAGGCATCCTCTCGTCGCTTCGCTCTGCGTTCTTGGCGGTTGGGCGCCCGGACATGGCGGCGACCGATTTGAGATGGATGATTGGCCCACCATTCATCGACAGCTTCAAAAAGATAAATGTGGAAAACCCTCAGGCTGCCATCGACGCTTATCGGGATGTTTATGCGGCTGGCGGCATGTTTGATGCGCAGGTATATAAAGGTATTTTTGAGATGATTGCCGACCTGCAGACTGTTGGGCATCGTCTTTACCTGGCGACCGCAAAACCGCATGTTGCGGCCACCCAGATCACGGCACATTTCGGTTTGGCTGCGCACTTTGTGGATGAGTTCGGGCCCGAGTTGGACGGGACGCGGAATTGGAAGGGTGATCTTTTGACCTATGCTCTCGAGCGCACCGGCGAGGACCCCGCGCAAGCAGTGATGGTCGGCGACCG
The DNA here is from genome assembly GCA_039033735.1 of Pseudomonadota bacterium. GTDB lineage: Bacteria > Pseudomonadota > Alphaproteobacteria > Rhodobacterales > Rhodobacteraceae > JAJDOD01. The sequence continues at coordinate 5,500 of JBCCCA010000102.1, read as the reverse complement.
TCATCACGATTTCGCGGCCGCTGCGTCGGTTGATATGAAATCCATCGCGGTGCGCTGGGGATATGGTGACGAAGATGAACGACGTGAGGCCAACATGATCATCGATCAACCCGGAGAGCTGGCCGGTGCGATCGCAGCACTTGGGCTTTAGCGTTACGCCACCAAAAGCCGGGCCTCATAGTGTTTTAACGCTGGGCGCGCTGCAGGTCCGTAGCCTTTGCCCGTGATTGGGTCAATGTTTGGGAACAGAGCCCGCAGTTCCTCGACCATATCTTGTTCAAAGCTTCCAGTGGTTTGCGGCCCGGGCAAAAAGCTTTCGCTCAGAAGCCCGTTCGACCAGATGACCTGGTGGCGGTCAAACAGAAGATGAACATATTCCACCCAGCCGCCTGTAGCAACGCAGACGCCAGCCCCGTCAACAAGGTCGCGCGCGGCAACAAGCACTTCGCTTGACCCAAATAGCAGCTCGGCCTGCGCATTTTGGATGACTAGCCGATGCAGCGGCGAGACCGCCAGCGCGTCGTGATCCCCAAACGTGTTGGGCGCCACATAGACGGGTGCCATCTTGCCATCGGCGGGCACCACACGCGTCCCGATCCAACGGATCGGCTGCACGCCGTCATCCCGGGTGTGCACAAGGTCGTCGACCTTTAAATGTTGCACTGGAATGTCGCCCTTGTCCGTGCGGATCAGCGTTCCCGCAACAAAGCACGGCACTGTATCAATAACGACGAACCCGACCGCGCTTTCACCGCTGGTCGATTCAATTTCATAGGTAAACGCGACGTCCTCTGAGACGTCGTTACCCACAAGGCTTAACGTTCCGTCAGCATTCAGGGTCACGGTTTGGCCTGTGGTCAAGGTCACCGTATCGCCTGGCATAACCGGTGTGCCGCTGATCTCTGTAACGAACGCCACACCCGCAGTGTCGTTCACATCGTTTTCCAGTACATCGACGACACGCGTGTCGCCCGGTCGCAGCAGATACTCGTCTGTGTTGGCAATCAGGGTGCCTTGCACGCTGTCCGCCGCAATCAGCACGTTTGAGTCGAATTGGTTGTCAGATACGTCGGCCACACCAATCTTAAGCGTCTGCTCCTGCCCGGGGGTTACAGGGATCACCACCGACAGCGATACGGTGAAACCGTCCATCTCGGTGTTGAATGTGTCATTCACATTGCTTCGGAACAGGTTGATTCCACCCGAGTCGTTGATATTGCCGACACTTGCCAATCCGTTGCCAGCGGCAAGTGGTACGTTCGTACCATCAACCCATACACCCACCATATCATTGTAGATCGAACCGGCGAACTCGGGGTATTCGTCCGAGGCGAACACAAACTCAAGCGTCAGTGCGTTTGTTCCGGGCGCGGCAATGAAGTCTATCTCGAGAAAACTGGCATCGAAAGTGTTCAGCCCGGACAGCGTGTTGAAATCCGGATCGCCGTTCGGTCCGCTATTCGGAGAGGTGGTGTTGGTGGCAGCATTCGGATTAGCGGCCGAGACATTTGTGAAACGGTCCGCTTCGCCGGTCGAAAGGATGACACCCGTGTCGGTTGGTACGACATTTGGTGAAATCGCGTCGCCGTTCGAGTAGATGGCCGACGCGTCCGGGTCACCGGTATAGGATGCACCCGTCACGGTGACGTTGTTTCCGAAGATCAGGTTGGCCATCTGCAGGGCAGATGCACTGTTGTTATATGTCAATTCGGGCATGGCTGCCTCGCCTCAATGTGGCAGGGGAGGCGAGTTGGGTGTTCAGAGCCCTCGCTCTTCAAAACCCAACGTGTCTGCTCATTCGCCTGTGTCTTATCCCTGCCTTGGGATTGTTTTGGGCGATAATGGCGAAACACGCGCATCCCGGAAAGTCCCCAACAGCTGTGGCCCAAAGACCGGTGTTTTATCGCCACACGCTTTGCCTTGCATCACGGATTGCAGCCGCAGCGTGACCGCGCTAGCCAAAGGCATGACATGTGATGTTGTTGACCTCACCGCTCGGCTGGTCCGATGCGCTTCTGTAACGCCCCATGAAGGGGGTGCAATAGAACTGTTGCAAACGACTTTGGCGGAAGCTGGCTTTGTCTGTTTTCGTGCGGACCGGAACGGAATTGCCAATCTGGTCGCACGCTGGGGCAGCAAGGGCCATGCTCGCACCTTTGGCTTCAATGGTCACACCGATGTGGTTCCGGTCGGCGACGAGGACGCGTGGACGTTTGCACCATTCGGCGCTGAGATATCCGAGGGTTGGCTGTACGGTCGCGGGTCGACCGACATGAAAAGTGGCGTTGCAGCGTTTGTCGCAGCCGCCATTGACTTTGTGAACGATACACCTCCGGACGGCGCGGTCATTATCGCGGTGACAGGTGATGAAGAAGGCGATGCGGCGGATGGCACGACCGCAATACTGGACTGGATGACCACCAGTAAGGAAGCCATGGCGGTCTGTCTTGTGGGCGAACCAACCAGCCAGGAAACTTTGGGCGAAACCATAAAAATTGGCCGCCGAGGTTCCATGACAGTGTGGTTCACTGTGAACGGTGTGCAGGGTCATTCCGCTTATCCGCACCGCGCGAAGAACCCCGTGCCTGCGATGGCGCGTCTGATGGATCGCTTGGCCAGCAGAACACTGGATGAAGGCACCGATCATTTCGACCCGTCAACGCTGGCCGTTACCACAATCGATACGGGAAATACAGCAACAAATGTAATCCCCGCGTCGTGTCATGCAGCGGTCAACATCAGGTTTAATGACACGCATAGCGGTGCAAGCCTAACACAGTGGATTGAAGCTGAGGTGGCCAAAGTGTCAGATCATTTCGATATGAAAATCGATACACGGGTGAAAATTTCGGGCGAGAGCTTTCTGACCCAACCTGGGCCGCTTTCTGAATTGGTGTCCGCGGCGATCGTGGCCGAGACTGGTTTGACCCCCGCCTTGTCCACCTCAGGCGGGACGTCGGACGCGCGTTTTGTGAAAAACCATTGCCCGGTGGTTGAATTTGGTCTTGTCGGCAAGTCGATGCATCAGGTGGATGAACGTGTCTGGGTGCAGGATATTCCACGTCTTAAGGCAATATACCGTCGAATTCTTGAGGGCTATTTTGCATGATCCGTCGCGCGCGTCCTGATGAAATGGCGGATGTGCTCGAGGTGCGGCGTGTCGTTTTCATCGTAGGTCAAAACGTCTCTGAAGACGAAGAACGTGATGGTAAAGACGCGGACGCTATTCACTTGATTGCGTTTGAGGGCCAGACCCCCGTTGGAACGGCCCGGCTTTTGCTGCACGAAACGATCGGAAAGATTGGTCGTGTTGCCGTCTTGGCTGAAGTGCGTGGCAAGGGCATTGGCAAAGCCATCATAGACGTTGCTTTAAAGGAACTTCGTAGCGAAGGTATGGTGATAGCGAAGCTGTCTGCGCAGACCCATGCTTTGGCTTTTTACGAGGCGTTGGGCTTTGTCGCCGAGGGCCCGGAATACCTTGACGCCGGGATATTGCATCGTGACATGACCCGTCCGCTGTGAGACGGCCGACGCTGATCATCATGGTGAAGGAGCCTCGACCCGGTCGGGTAAAGACAAGGCTTGGGCGCAGCCTTGGTCTGACAACTGCAGCCTGGTGGTACCGGCATCAAACGCGACAACTGATCCGCCGTCTGCAAGACCCGCGGTGGAGCATGGTGCTTGCGGTTGCCCCGGACCGTGAAGGTGCAATGAGCCGCGTTTGGCCCTGCCACCTAACCCGTTGGCCACAAGGTACCGGCGATCTGGGGCGCCGCATGGCGCGGGCTCTTGCCGCGACGACCGGGCCGAGTGTCCTCATCGGCTCGGACATTCCTGGTGTCACGACAACCCACATCGCGGGCGCGTTTCGGATATTGGGCCAAGCGCCAAGCGTGATTGGCCCTGCGCCTGATGGTGGATTCTGGTTGGTCGGCCTGCGCCACCCGAGCCGTACGCCAGCGTGTCTGTTTCAGAACATTCGCTGGTCCCATCATGAAACGCTCAAGGAAACACTGCCAACCCTACCGCAGCCGGTCGCCTTCATCGACGTTCTGAATGATGTTGATGATGTCTCTGATCTTTGACACGTGACCTCCACCTTTTCGCATGATACCGCGAAAGCATGGCGCGGCTTCCTTCCAAGCAGGACATTCTCGATTGGATCGAGGAAAACCCGACCCTGACCGCCAAGCGCGACATTTCAAAAGCGTTTGGTATCAAAGGTGCTGACCGGATAGACCTTAAACGGATGCTCAAAGAGCTGGAGGAAGACGGGCACCTCGAAAAGCGCCGCAAGACATATCGCGATCCCGATAAGCTGCCGCCTGTTTCGATACTGCATGTCAGCGAGACCAATGCGGATGGCGATCTATATGCCCGACCGATGGAATGGCAGGGCGACGGTCCTGAACCAAAAGTAATTCTGGTTCTGCGCGCGGCGGACCCCGCACTTGGCGAAGGGGATCGTATTCTGGCCCGTTTGCAGGTGGTTAGGGGCGAAGACCACGCATATGAAGGGCGGTTGATCCGCAAGATTGGCACCAATCCCCGCAAGATCATGGGGGTTTTCCGAAAGTCAGCGGAAGGCGGGCGTATCCTGCCTGTTGACAAAGGGGTATCGCGCGAATGGCGGGTTGGGCCGGGGGCGACCCACGGGGCCAAGGATGGTGAATTGGTCGAGGCAGAGCAGGCAGGGCCAAAAGACAGTATGGGGCTGCCGCGCGCGCGCATCCTGACGCGGCTTGGTGATCCGTCTGAACCAAGAGCAGTCTCCTTGATCGCCATTCACCAACACGGACTGCGCGATGACTTCCCGGATGACGCAATTGCCGAAGCGGATGGCATGACGCCTGCGGGGCTAGAGAACCGCATGGACCTGACGCACGTGCCGCTGATTACGATCGATCCGGCGGATGCCCGCGACCATGACGATGCCGTCTTCGCAGAACCTGATGCGCATCCCCAAAATGAGGGTGGTTTCATCATTTGGGTGGCGATCGCTGACGTCGCACACTACGTGCGCCCAGGGTCGGCGCTGGACAGGGAAGCTTGGGAAAGGGGCAACTCGACCTACTTTCCTGACCGCGTTGTGCCGATGCTGCCCGACCGTCTTTCGGGCGACTTGTGCTCATTGCACGAAGGTGTGCTGCGGGCTTGCATTGCGGCCCGCATGGTCATCGACAAGCAGGGGCAACTTTTGTCTCACACCTTCGAGCGCGGCTTGATGAAATCCCCAGCCTCTCTGGCCTATGAGGATGTTCAAGCGGCGATTGACGGACAGACGACAGAAAAGACAGAACCACTGACCGAGCCTGTCTTGAAACCGTTGTTTGCCGCATATGACGCATTGATAGCGGCACGCGAAGTGCGCCAGCCGCTGGACTTGGATTTGCCCGAGCGTCAGATCGAGCTTGATGCAAAAGGCCGGGTGCGCTCCGTTGCGTTCAAAGATCGGCTGGATGCCCATCGCCTGATCGAAGAATTCATGGTGCTGGCGAAT
>JBCCCA010000101.1:0-11192 GCA_039033735.1 Pseudomonadota bacterium | reverse complement strand
TGGGTCGGCGCCCGGCGCTTCGAAAAGCAATTGGATGCGGTTGACCAGCGGGCGACGGTTTCCGGTCAGGAACGGGAACATCCCGCGATCCAGTCGCAGACCCAGATACGCGCCGTCCAAGGCGCTTGGCATCCCGTGACGTGCTGGGACCGGCATGGTGCGCCAAAGCCCGGGCAACTCGCGCCTTGCATCTATGAAACGCGTCCCGGCACCTGGTAGACGTCGTTGTGCACACTCGGTCGCGGCCGCCCGCAAAAGATCGCCGCCTTCATGCGCCGTGTATTGCATGTGCAGCACCAAGTCGCTGAGGGTATCGATGTCGAATCTGTTCGTCTCGGGCGGAAGTTCGATGCACAGTCGACAGACGGCACCTTGATACTCGAATGGCAGGTAGCGCGCGTCATTAAGGTCCAAGGTGAAAAGGCCCGAGTCGCCTTGGCCCGAAGATGTCGCGATCGCTTCTGCCGCGCCATACAAGTTCACGACGCGCGGATCATCGGGCAAGGGCTCGTAGCCCGAATTGCAGTCCGTATCATCGCAACACCGGTGGTCTGGGGCAAAGACCTCGGGGCTGACGCGAATGCTTGATGCCAAAAGCGTCACCTTGCAATGCACGCCCTGATACGGACCGACCACGCAAGGCAGTGTGACCGAAAGGCTTCGAATACGCCTGAGATAGTGGCCGGGGTAATCGCAATCGAACAGCCATTCCGGCAACTCGACAACACAGCGCCCCGTTGTGATTAATTGCAGGAACGCCGACGGGAAATGCTCCCGAAGCGAGACGTGCTTGACCAGTTCGTAGGGCCGACGGTCGCGCTCCTCATAGGCTTTCTGCATCCGGCCAAGAGCAAGGGTCAGCCGTTCCCCATCTAAAAGGCGTTCGTGCAGGGTGTCAGGTTTTTCGAGTGCGATGAACCGCTCAGTCGATAGCTCGCGCTCGAAATTGAACGCGCGCTCGGCATCCCATGCGCAGCGCAGCGCAAGATCATAGGACTGCGCAAAGAGCGCGGCTGTTTCTTTTTGGAGCCAAAGGAACAGCTCGTGGCTTGTGAACTTGTCGCGCAGGAAGTCGTGAAGTTCTGCGGTATTATCAATGTTTTGCTGGTGTATATTCAGCTCGCGCAAGGCCGCATCGCGTCGCCGCTCGGAGGCCAGAATTTCACGTTCGATCCGCGCCACTTCTATCGTGAACAGATCGATCTGATGTTTCCATTCATCCTCGCGGCGTTCCCAACCGTCCTTTGTCAGGCCCAGCGATGCCACAGTGTTCACGATGTCGGCGGCAACGTTCACCACGGTTCCGGCAGACGAAAAGATCATTGCGAGTTTCTTACCTGGCGGCAGTGTTGTGAAGTTGCAAGGGAAGCCGACATTGGGGTCGGGGATCAGGTTCATCGCCTGTCCAATCGCCTCAACAACGTTCCCTGCTGCCCGCAATCCGGTGGACGTGCCCATCAGTGGTTCGTACTGGGTCTCCCCTGATAGCAGTCCGGCCGCGACCAGGTTCTGATAATACGTTAGATTGGTTATCGCATGATCCTTGGCCAAGGTTTGGGCCTGTTGCGACCAGTCAGCCTCGCGCACCTGGTTCTGGCGAATCTCAAGCGTCAGATCGGCGACCTGGCGCTGGTGCTTGGTGTTCAGGGCAGACAGATATTCTGCATCGCCGCGCTCGAACGCCTGAAGCAACTGTCGTCCCAGCGCGGTGCAATCGGCTGCGGCCCGGCGCGCGCGTTCGATCAGAACAGCGAAGCGATGTGGGCTGCGACGGCGGCACCAATGGGCGGTATCCAGACAGATGTCGCCCGACAACTGCCAGCATTCACGTCTTGGATCGTCCTCAAAGAAGGGTTGTTCCGCGTTGGCGCGCCCCACCTTGTGCCGCTGTGAATCCAGGCAAGCATGAACCTGTCCTTCGATATCTTCGGCGCGTGTATACAGGCACATGAGCCGGGGATTGAGCGGTGCACAGGTAAGTGTGACGTCCCGGATCGGCGGCGCCAGTGTGTCGTCGGGCTGTTCAACAACTGTTTTTGGCAAGGCGCCAAGAATGCGGCGCGCCGTGTCGGTCAGCATGCGCGCCCGCTGATAGGCTTCGGGCGCATCCTTACGGATTAAGGCCTCGGCCCAGTCCAACAGGATTTCGCCATAGGTCATCATGATCAGCCGCCGCTCGGCGCGCTGATCGGACACCGGGTCGCTTGGGCAACAACACAGGCCTGGTCGGCGCGCGGGTTGCGGCGCCGCCACGGCCGGGACCGGAACCGGCGTCGTTGGGTCATCATTGGGCACATCATCGCCCGGCGGTGTTGACGGATCATCGCCCGGGTCCTGCGGGTCAGGTCGCGCCGGTCGGTCACAGGCGGCCCAGATATTGTCGCCAGCAAGCGGCGGAAATTCCAGCTCGAGCCATTTCAGCGCATCCTCATAGCGGCAATGGGTGGCCAGATGCTGGGCCAAGGCAAGAACGGGCGCAAAGTTGCTGGTGGGCAGGATCGGATCACCGGGACAGGTGAATGCAAACCACGGAAAGGCTGACAGACCGCCCGGGATCGCGGGCACCTCGGCCTCGGTCAATTCGGGCAACGGGATCGCCGCATCCGGCGCAAGATCATAGCGGAAGCCCGGTTCGGGATCATCCGGGTAACCAACCCTGTCGTCCCCGCCTTGCACGTCGAAAAAGAGCGAATCGGCCACGCGTCCGCGGAAATTGAGGTCAGGCTGTCCCGCTGGTAGGTTCTCCGACAATAAGACACCTTCGCTCGAGCGGCGTGGGGGCTGGAATTCACCGTTATGGACCCGGCACCAGTTCAGACGCGCGATCTTGCGCGGAACCCAGGCCAGCGCGCCCGGCAGCGCTTCGGGATCGTGCCAGACGGTGTCCACAAGTGGCATTCCAGTGCCGTCCACGGGCAGCGCGTCTGTGTCCACCTCGTCGCCACCATCGGTTCCAGGGACCCATTCTGCAACCTGTTCAACGGGCTGGAACTCCTCCGAGACATCAAGCCAGAAGTAGTATTCGTCCATGACGGGGGGATGATTGCGGCCACAACTGGTGCAGCAGATCGAGGGGTCAGGCTCGTTGCATTTGGGCGCATAGGTGGCTGACGCGTAAGGCAACCCGGCGGCTGCCACACGCAAGAAGCGGGTGCCAAGTCGCACCGGGGCTTCGAACCAAAGCGGCAGGACCAGCCCGTCGCTGGTGATTGGAAAGTTGTCGCTCGGCACGCCTGCAGCGCCGGTCGAACTGTCGGGCGGATTGACGTCATCGCCCCGCCTCGACGGGCCGGGAACGGGCGTCAGCCAGTTGGCGCGCGCGTGCCTGTCGGGGATACCCATAACACCCAGCCCTTGTCGTGGCGGCTGCAGCCGCGTCAGTCCGGCTGGTTCCCGTGACTGCAGCAAGGTCAACGCGTCGGCAGGTGGCAAGGCATTGCCGGCCCAATGCACCCCGCCGCCCGGTTGTGGCACTGTCAGATCCTTACGGCGAAGCTCGCTGTCAAGGAACCGGAACGCCTCTGACCCTGTTGTGACGGCCTCTGCTGTCCATCCAATCCAGTTCTCGCGGTAGATCTCGCGCTTCTTGCAAGCCTGCCAGGTTCGGAAATCCGCAAAGTGCCGCTCCCAAGCCGCCGCAAAATGCGGGCCTGGTGTGAACCCAGATTCAAGGCCAAGTCGCGCACGGTCGACAAACTGTTGAACAGCGCTGATTGCCTCTTCCACGCGCGCGGACTTTTGGCAAAGCCCGGCTTCGATATCTTGCAGAAACAGATCGGATAGATCGCGCGCCCGGTTTGCGAACCCGCCCCAAGGAAGGGCGGTGCGATTGAGGGTCGTCAGATACGCCACCAAGGCCGTGCGCCCGCGCAGTCGCAGCCCGTCGTTCAACGTTTCAAGTTCCTGATATCGACGCGGATCTCCGTTTTCGATCAATCCATCGCGATAGAATTGCGATAGATTTGCCAACCCGCCCATATCCACGGGATGGGCCGCCCAAAGGTGCGGCGTGGCGACGTCGATATCGGCCTCCAGGAAATCCGCGCGTAACTGGTCAAGCCAACGGTCCGCATGCCAGACACGAATGCTCCAACGGTCGTCGATCAGATCACCGCTGTCGATGTCAAAGGTCAGGCCCGCTTCGAACGGATCGAAATACTGCAAGACCAGCGGCACGTGCCGGATGCTGACACGGACATGGCGCAACAGTTGAGCTGGCTCATCGACATGCGCCTCGGCCGCTTCGTGAAACAGCAGGACCGGATGGGTTTCATCACCGCCTGCCACATCGGCCCGCATCACTGTATAGTCGAACAGCCGTTCCCACCAATCAAACAGCGCCGCGCTGCGCTGCACACTCGGTGCCGCCCTTTGATCGTCGGCTGCTGCGGGAGGGTGGTAATTGTCGAGGACGGGAAAAAGGTTGAAGTCGAAATTTGCGCGGTGGGGTTGGAATCCGCCGCCTGGATCAAAATAAGACTGTCCGGCAAATGCTTCGGGTTGCGACAGCAAATAGCCCAGTTCGGATTGGCCGCTATCGGCAACGGGCGTGGCGCCAAGGTCCAAGCGGTCGGCAAACAGCATTGCCTTGAAAACCCGCTGAAGTGTACGCCGCATCGAACGCACGCTGACCACATGGCGCACATCAAGGGGGCCAAACACGCCGGGCGGTGTGGTGCCACTGTCCAGATCGGCATCCAGGCGCTCGCCGGTTCCGACAAAAAGCTTGTCATGCGGGATCACCTGCCAGTCGCCGCCTGCGTCCGGCCCGTCATATTTCAGTTGAAATCCGGTTTCCTGGGCGCAGATATCCTCGGGCCCATCGAACGACAGGGGCAAGCGTTCAAATTCCATTGTTATGTCGTAGAAGCCGCGCTCAAGATGGATCGGCTGGGCGCAATCCGCCGGAGCTTCCTCGTTCTTGAACTTATGCGCCAGAACCACCCACTTCTTTTGTCCCTGGCATAACGTGACGCGCCAGCGGTGAAAGCGCTCTAGCGCCGCGAAGTCGGGAAATGCGTTGTCCGGGCGCGGCGCGCCCGCCCGGAAGCCATAAGCGCCGCCTTCTTCAATCAGCAACAGGCCTCGCCACGTCAGGGTGAACGGCTCGGCGGCGCCTACGGGCGTGCCATCTTCGTTGCCCAGTGCATAGCCATTTCGAACGGCCACATAATCAAGCTGCTCGGGCGTCAGCGCCGTGCTCATGGACGGCAGGACCGTTGGGATCGGACCGTTCGTCGCATTTTCATCGCTGCCAAAGGCCTCCAGCCCGCCGCGCGTCTCGCGCCAGCGGATCAGCGGGCCGTCCCCTTGGTATTCGGCAATCAAACCGGTGCCGACCACCCCGTGCAGTGCATGAAAGGCCCCACCATTTGGTGGCGGCGTCCATTGAACGGGCGGAACAGCGCCGCTGTCGTCTTCCCACGGGCCAGTGGCTGTGTTTTCATCAGCCCAAAGGTGCCGCAGGACCAAAAGCGCCGTGTCGCGCCCATCTTCCTTGGCGTCGCCCGTGACCCGGTCGAGATGTCCCGCAAGATGATCGGCCATGGCAAGGCTGCGGGCATGGAAGCGTTCGAACGTTGTCTGGAACCACTCCCACCGCTCAACGGGATCGGTTGTTTCCAATAGAAATGTTTCGGACAAGTGTTGATTTTCAAACAGAAAGCCAAAGAACGCCAAAAGTTGCCGGGGCGCCATGTAAATGGTGCTGACAGCCGATTGTTCAGCGAAGGTCAGTTGTCTGATGCGGGCCAGTTTGGCAATGACCGCGCGATCAACAAGTGGCAATGACGCTTCCAATTCCTGCGATGCGGCACGATAGCGGAACGGACCCTCGGGTGTGTTCCACATCGCCTCTGACGTAGACCCCGCGGGCAGATTGGTCCGCCAAACACGGTCGGCCTCGGCGACAGGTGTGCCCTCGGCTTCCAGAACGTCCGGGAAGAAATGCGATCCAAGCGCGTCCCATTCGGGCGCACCCTCGGGCAGGCCATAGATGTCGCGCAAGGTGGCCCCCATCGCGGCCCAGGTCCAGGCGGCCGCTTTTTCGGGCGTGACGACGACATCCTGCAAAGCCCGTCGCAGGGCGAACAGCGTGTTGTCATCTTCGTTGTCCGGCAGATCGAAGGGCAGGTCGCGCGCCTCGTTGACCGTTTGCAAGGGGAAGGGGTCGCCGCCCTGAAGCTGAGGGTCGGCGGTGAACAGAAAGAGAAGGTCGCCGACTTCGAAAGTCGACGCATATATTTTCGAAAGGATCTCGGCCATCCGCAGCGTGTGCCGTGGGCTGGCATTCCATGCTCGCGCGGGCGTGTCGGGGTCGAACCCGGCAAGGCGCGAGATCGGGTCCATGTTGCTGCGCAACAGCTTGATAAATTCGGGCGGACGACACGGGCAGTGATATGTGCCGATGGCATATTGCTGGATGCGGTTCAAAAGGTGATCCAGCGCCCAGTCCGACTTGGGCGCGCCAGTGACCCAGAACGCAAGCAAATGCAAACGATTTGCGCCCGTCAACCCTGGGCTGGGCGGATCGCTTTCATCGACAAGCGCCAGGTCAAAGTCATCGCGCAGCATCTGGAATGCCGCCAATTGCGGAATGAACTCGGCATTCGCAGTGTTGCCGTTGAACAGCGTCAGGACGTTGGCGATATCTGCAAGCTCGGCAAAGGAATAGCGCGTGTTCGGCATCTCGTTCAGGCGCCGCCACAGCCGGATAAAGACGATCAATCGCTTCAGCGGACCAAACAGGGCCGCGTCGGTCGGAAACGCCAGTTCGTGTTCTTCAAGGCAGCAGGGTTCGCAGTCGGGCAGGACGTCTTCCTGTCGGTGGCGCACCACCATGTCGACAAACCCGGACAGTGCAAGCTCGCGAAACTCGCAATAGCTCAGGCAGGTTCGCTCAAGAAAAACGGCCAGGTTGGTGACCTCTTCCATCCATGCGTCTGGATCGACGCCCGGTATCGTGGGAAACCCGTAGTGCTGGGGAAGTGCCGCCGGCCCAAGCTGCCCGGGGCTGTAGAGCACGTCGTATTCCTCGCCCGAGACACAGAGGTAATCAAGCGCCAGCGGAAGTGGGACCGGATACCGCCAAAGATGATCCTGAAAGTCCGTTGGCACGGCCTCAGAGGCGTGGACGAAGTTGTGGATCTCCCGCGTAAAGGCGCGCATGGCGGCAAAACGATTGGTGCCAAGCGCCGACAATGTGCTGCGCGTCACATCCAACGGCTGATTATACGGCAGGGCACAGGCCGCAAAGTCAGTGGCCAACGTATCCCAAGCGGCTTGCTCCACCGTTGGGGTTGCGGGCGTCGAGTGTTCGGGCAGCGCGCAGAACAGAGTCTGGGCATCGTGGATTGCAGCGTTCGGCGACGGGCTTGGATTGGTGTCAAGCGTGTGCCCGCCCAATGTATCGCGGTGGCTGTCGAAAATGGTCCCCGGCGCTCCACCTGAAACTACGACATGCTCCAGAGTTTCGTTCACCATATCAATGACCGGGATCGGAATGCAGGTGTTCGTGTGGCTGGCGGCCAGCTGATCAATTGGACCCCGCCGACCGGACAACGCCGCCCCAAGAGATGTCGCGCCATCCGTTGTGACCAAAGGATCGTCGCATACGGCGGCCTCAGTCACCTGCAGCATTTCCTTAAGATAAGCGACTGGTCCAAGCGGCGAGACATGCTTTGGCGGAATGCAATTGGTCAGCGCGCCCCAAGGATTGACGGGCGCGAACGGGCCAATCGGTTCCTTTGGTTCTGCGCCGGCAGCTGCGGCATTGGCAAAGATGGCGGCGGCATGGTCGTGGGCAACTGTCCCGACCAACGCAGCGCGCAAGGCGTCAAGATCAAAGCCCGCGACGTCGTCGGGGGTTACAAACCCACGTGCCCAAAGCGCTTCTGCGACCGAAAACCGCAGTTCATCCGGAGCGATGCCGCTGGTCAAACCAAGTACCGATTGAAGGCACGTCAGCCATGCAACGAAATCATCCCGCGCGGCCGGGTTACCGGGGAACAAACCGTCCAGCAAGACACCGTTCGCGGTCGCATCAAACGTCTCGATCGAGCCACCCAGAGCCGACAGCAGATCGTCCCAACCCTCGCCCAGCACCGGCAGCGCACCCGGATCGGCTGGCCCCGGGGCGGCCAGGGCGATGGTTGCGTCAAAAAATTTCCGAAGATGACGCAGGAACGTGCGCGTTTGTTCGGCGACCGAACCGGGATGCGTAAAAGGTGGCAGGCGTGCCGCATCCGCCTCGAATAACGCGAACCATTCCTCATCCGGGGCGGCCTGTAACTGGGCGATGGTGGTGGCGCCGGTGCCGCCCAGTTGCAAACGAATAGCGTCAATGAGCGGATCGTGGTCAAAGGTAATCGCGCACAGAGCAAGTGCAAAATGGCCAAGGGTCTGCGGCCCGTTCAACCCGGCCCAAAAACCGGTCATTTCGTCGCCGGTCTCGGCCAGCCAGCCATCGATCAGGGTCGTCACATCGGCATCATCACCCGCGGGGCATGCGGGCAAACCGGTCTGGCTGCCGCCGCCAAGCGCTGCCAGGCGCCGTGCCGCTTGGGGAAGACTGATCCCGGGATCGACGGTGACGATCCCGTTATGCACCGCTTCCTGCAATGTCGAGACGGTTCCGGCTTCACTGCCAAAGATGACCATGCGCAAGCGTTGCTCAGCCGTGACCTGCAACGGCAGTGTCGCCGTTAGCGCATAGACATAGGCCGCTGGCACCTCGAACGGGGCTGCAGCCGTCAGACCTGTCAGCTTGATCCGCGCCATGGCACTTTCCGGGTCGGTCGGGTCGGCAGGCAGCATCAGCGCGGCCTGATCGCCCTCCGGACCCGTCAGAATGCTGTCTGCGATCGACAGGGCAGCCGACATCGTGAATATGAAGTTGGCCAAGCGTTCCGCAGTTGCGTCATTTCCAACCTGATAGGTCTTGAGGTCACCTTCGAACGAGGTCCGCGCGCGTTCCCGATTGTCGTCTTCGGCAAAGGGCAGGGTGTAGATAAGATTCAGGTTGGAGTCCGGAGCAGGCAAAGGACGTGCACCTCGGTCCCATACGATTTCCGAGGCGATGTGGCGCGCCTGCGTCGGCGTCAAACTGTCGATGGCATTGGTGTTGCCTGGATCGTCATTCATCACGTCTTCGACCGCGGCAACCAATTGATCGAAATTGGGCGCAGTGCCGTCCTCCGGCACATTCAGTGTTCCGCCCGTCTCGACCCCCGGCGCCGGCAAATAGAGGTACAGGCTCACCGGCAGTGTCTGGTAGCCATTCGGATCGCCCGGCAAGCTGCCGTTTGACATTGGGACATTGAAGTACCGTCGCTTATGCGTGATCGTCGCGCCGTTGCGTTCCATCGTGATGCGCAGATCAACCGTTTCATGTTCTGTCGCCGGAACGCCGCCGGGGATCTCGAAGACAGCGGTGCCGACGGAGAATAGGGTCGGGTCGGCAAACGGGATCGGATTGGGCCCATGATGCTGAATGATCCGGGTGTCCCCGTCGTGGGTCGGATCAGGTCCCGGCGCGATGTCTAGCGGAACTGTCGGCGGCAGGTAAATTGCCGTCTCCAACTCCGCGCCCGCTGTATTCGCACTCGGATCATCGAATGACGCATCAAAAACAGTGATCTCGAGGTTTTCGAGATAATTGGTAAATGCATCCGGAGTGACCGGCGTTTCGGAAAGTAGACGAATTACAATTATCTGGGGCATTTACAACCTCAATTCTGTTTTATTCCTTTTGGAATCTCAAGAACCGTGAAAATCAGTATATTATCATTGCTTAAAGACCGCACGCTATAATAGCCGCCTTTGAATCGAATAAATTTATCTTTATCTAAGGTAATCTTTTCTTCCATAATTTGTATTTCAATTTCTCCAGATTGTACGAATATATACCCAAGTCGCATTTTCCCATGAAATTCTTCGGACGGCTTTAAATTCGTAAGGCTAATACGATAATTAGAAAAATTCCTCATGGCAAATACTTCAACTGATCCGGAATCAATTGTGCCCAGTCCTTCTGATTTCCAGCCGCAAACGACAAAGTCTTTTTCCATTAGAATGTGATCCCTAAGGCTCTAAACGCTTCTTCTGCCAACTTTAGGCTTTCAAGAGATGGCTTAAAGTGTCCACTGTGATTGGTAATGCCGATGCCTACATAGTGTCCTCCTGATGCGGCAATGTCCGCTTGCCCTGCCGTAAGCACTGGTCGGCCACCAGACAGCACAGAATGCGAAATTTCCACACCATTTACGGTATGCGGTGATATGAGCAACTCTCCACCCTCTGTTACGACAAACTTGATTGTGCCTTGATTGAGGGCGGTTTCAAAAAGCTCGGTCTCGGGTCGAATTGGTCCAGCGCCAACACTCTCGGCTGCCGCAAGTTCATTCTCGAGATTTTCAGGTAGCTGGTTTTCGAACGATTCGGGAGCCTTTCCACCTCCACCTCCACCTCCACCTCCACTTCCTCCTGAACCACCACCTTCGCCAAACACAGCGGACAACGCGATAGTCAATCCCGTGCTGACGTCTGCCGCGCCCTCAACGATTGCTACTGTAGACGCTGAAATTGTTATCGCACCTCCGGCAACCGCTGGAACGCCCACTGGCGCGCCTACGCCTGTACCCGTTGCTCCAGTTCCACCTATGACTAGTGCGCCACCGGCGACTTCACCGCCGAGGCCTGCAATGATTTGTGCGAAACCAACCACCGTTTCGCCGGCGCCATAGCCGAATTTGAAAGCTTGCGGAAACTCCTCGGATGCTCCTGAAGCTTCTCCGGCAATGCCCACCGTGAAGCCACCGGGTGCTAAACCAGCAAGTGCGCCAGTGACTGCTCCTGTTATGAACTGCGCTGGCTCGGAGTTTTGCAAATAGTCGGACGCCTCTTCCCAAAGGCTAGATTCGGCGTCGTCCGAGGGGGTGCTCTCCGCCTCATCGTCTCCAAACACGTAGTCGTAAGTCTCTGACGCGGTTTCGGTAATATCGTCCCAAATCGATTCTGTTCCGCCTGGATCTACATAGTTGTTTGGTGCGTTACTGGCATACCGATACAAGTTCGGCCCATCGACCATTCCTGCCGGGTCGGCGCTGGCCCAGCGGCCTAGCCATGGGGCGTAGTATCTGAGCCCGTGTCTTTGCAGCCCGGTCTCGCCGTCCCGTTCCTGGCCGGTATAGGCG
>JBCCCA010000100.1:0-11341 GCA_039033735.1 Pseudomonadota bacterium | reverse complement strand
TCGAGGCCGAAAGACTTTACGTTCGATCGGAGGCAGGTATTGGGGCACTGCCCGTGACCGTGCGGCCGGGCATTTTCGCGGCTCGCTTTATCTATTCGGCAATTGGGACGCGGTTGCGCGGTATGGGGCATGACTCGATCTCCTCGCGCGCCTACACTTCGAAGGCCCAAAAGTTGGGGCTGGCAAGTTGGTCCTTAGTCCGGTCGGGCGCGACCATCGTCATGCCGACATCCCCCATGATTCACGCAAAAGCGTTGCCCGAGACGCAGTTTTTGGTGGATGCCGCGGCCGATCCCGAATCCGTGCATTGGAGCGATCGCGTGACCGACGCGTTGGCAAGTCTGAAACGTCATGACTTGGCCGATGCAGAAGTAGCGCCCGGATCGTTGGGCGGCGAGGCATCGCTGCCGTGACTTGGGTCTATTTCGGGATATTTCTTTGTGCATGCGCTGCTGCAGGTACAACAGGTGGAATGTTCCAGCCCGGTGAGTGGTATCGATCGCTTAATAAGCCGGGTTGGACACCACCAGATTGGTTGTTCCCTGTTGCTTGGACAACGCTTTATCTTTGCATGGCGGGTGCTGGCGCGCGCGTCGTGGATGTTGAGGGAAGCGGCTTGGCCTTGGCGCTTTGGTCCTTGCAAATCGCATTGAACACACTTTGGACTCCTGTCTTCTTCGGATTAAAGAAGTTGCGCGCGGGA
The DNA here is from genome assembly GCA_039033735.1 of Pseudomonadota bacterium. GTDB lineage: Bacteria > Pseudomonadota > Alphaproteobacteria > Rhodobacterales > Rhodobacteraceae > JAJDOD01. Next base: position 10,638 of record JBCCCA010000100.1, on the reverse strand, counting down.
CTTGCCGTTTTGGTTGCGCTTTGGGTTTCGGTTGCAGCCTGTACGTTGGCGCTTTGGTCAGTGGATTGGATCGCAGGAGCCTTGTTTGTACCTTATCTTGCCTGGGTGACGACGGCAGGTGCGCTGAATGCGTCTGTTATCCGACTGAACCCAAACGTCGCGGATTAGAGTGCTAAAAGCGCCAGTTCCGGCGGCGCGGCACTCGGACAGCGATCATTGGCATCAACAGGTTTGATCTGAACCGTCTGAGATCAAGCGCTTCGTGAACACCTACGGTCTCGGCCCCGTTCAAACGGGTCCTGACCATGGATCGACTGTAAAAGGGCGCTTCCAGCATCGCCATGGTCTGATGCGGTTGGTATCCTTCCTCAGCGCGGGTTTCGCGATCCACTGCCCACAGGGAACGCCGCAACCGCACTTTCGGAGGCAGTCCGGCTTCAGTGACTGCACCATCCGCATCGAACGACAATCCGGTCGCAAGCGCTGTGCCGTCCCTCCGATTTGCATCGTAGAAACATGTTGCACCCGAGGCTGTTGGATAGCGTCCCCATGTCCAAGTGTCGAAATCGGCTTCTAATGCCCGCGTCCCGAAATTTGCATCGAAATAGCCGTGCCCAGACCACTGCCAGCCTGGCGCCTCAAGATCGACATCGATCTGCGAGACGGGGGCAAAGGGTCGCCAGATATGCGCATCGTCTTCTGTGAGCGCGACTTCGACATTTGTGATTGCGGTTGGGCGCAAAGTGATCTTGCCGCGCACACGGGTTACCAGGGGAACGGCGCCGATCTCATTCACATCGATCGTCAGGGCTTGCCCATCCCAATGCAGGGATGACGGTCCAACAGTGAAACTATTGCTAGTTTGGCGAAGTGCTGGGCGTCCACGGTCAGTCATGGTGAAACGACCGCCCGGGCCATAGGTCGCAACGTTTATGCAAACGTGTTCATGGGGGTCCTTTCTGCCGGACCACCGATACCATGGCGAAAAGACCGAACCGATGAATGCGATGACCGATATCGCGCGTGTACCATCATCACTGATCCCATCAATATACCACCACGCATAACCGTCTTTTGCGACCGTTAGGTCAAAACGTGGTCCTTCAAGATCGCCTCTGCCGCGTGCTGGCCGGAAAGCGCTGCCATCGGCACACCCGCGCCCGGATGTGTCCCGCCGCCTGCCAGATACAGACCCCGGATCTTCGTCCGAGCCCGCGGTCGCTTCAGTGCGGCCATCATGCCGTGGGGGCTCTGCCCGTAGATCGAGCCCGCGCTGCCCGGAAACAGGGCTTCGAACGTCGAGGGCGTCGACAGATTGGCCGCGTTCGGTGAAGGGCTGAAGCTTAGTCCGAAGCGATCCAGAGTTTGAAAGGTCGTTTGGTGACATATCTTTTCCTCGTCAGGCGGTCTTTGCGCCTCGGTCAACGGTGCAGCGTTCAAGATAATCTCGAAGCGCTCAGCGCCTTCGGGCGTTGTCCTGTTTTGCCCACGATCTTCTGCGCAGACATAAAGGGTTGGATCGGCGGGGATGGCGCCGCCCGCAAGGTCCTCGAACTCGGCGGTAGGCGAAGCCCCGAAAAAGACATTGTGATGGGCGAGGGGAGTGTCTGCGTTCAAGTTTGCCGCAAAGCTCCACACCCTTGCGGACAGGCTTCTTGGACTGGTTAGTGTCTGGGGCGCGATGTGGCTGATCGATTTTCCAAGCATGCCCAAAGCCAAAGCACGCGGATCGCCGGCATAGACGACCGTTTCGGCGGTTACTGTTTGGCCAGAACACAGAACGACACCTGACACCTCGTTGCCGCCTGCTTTCACTTCCGCGACAGGCTCACCTAGGCGAAGCACTCCCCCCATAACTCGAAACCTGTCGGCGATGGCACTGGCAAGAGTGTGCATGCCCCCATCCACGCGCCAAACCCCGGCAACTTCGGCCTGCCAGATCAGAAGCAATAGCGCCGGTGCCGCAAGGGGTGAGCCGCCAATATAAGTGGCGTAACGGCCGAACAACTGCGACAGGCGCGGGTCCGAGAACCGCTTGTTCAGGTGGCGGCGCAACTTTGCCATGGGCGACAGGACTCCAAGATGTCTTGGCTTTCGAAGGGCTGCACGCGCGAGTTCGGTGATTTGCGGCTCTGCACGGCGCATCATAGGTGCGCTGAATAATGCGAAGAGGTCAGCAGCTTCCTTGGAGAACGCAAGGTAGTCACTGGCCGCGCGTTTGCCCGAGAACCGAAGGATCGTTTCAGCATTCATTGCGTGATCAGAAGTCAGGTCCAGGCGCGTGCCGTCTGGCCAAAAGTGGCGGGCCAGAAGGTCTTCCTGTATCAGACTTACGTGATCATCCAGTTTCGTACCGGTGGCCGCAAACATATCGTCAAAGACGTCGCGCATCGTCAGAACGGTTGGCCCAGCGTCTATGGGCCCCGCATCCGAAGCAACAGTGCGCATTTTGCCACCCGGCCATGTATGAGCGTCGAAAACCGTCACAGCATGACCTCTGGCCTGCAGGTGCATTGCAGCAGAGAGTCCGCCCATTCCGGCACCAATCACGACGGTGCGGGGCGCGCCGCCCGTCCCAGTGTTGTCGTCATACATAGAGAGATTGTTGACTCGCAGGCGTAAACTGTCCAGTGTAATTGACACATAGGTGTCAGCTTAGCGCGACACATCCAGAATGAGGACAGTCGTTTGGATCTGAAAGCTCGTATCAATTCCGCCGTAGAAGCTGCCGTCAAAACGGGTCAGGTTGCACCAGCCCCTGCACGCCTGGCCGCAGCTGTGGAGTACGCCACGACTCCGGGCGGTGCTCGGATACGGCCCACAATTCTGCTTTCTGTCGCAATGGCCTGCGGCGATGATCAGCCCGTGATTGCGGATGCAGCTGCAGCGGCTCTTGAGCTTATGCATTGCGCGTCTTTGGTGCACGATGATCTGCCCGCTTTTGACGATGCCGATACACGACGCGGGAAACCATCCGTTCACCGCGCCTTTTCCGAGCCGATTGCTGTGCTTGCGGGCGACAGCTTGATTATGTTGGCATTCGAGGTTCTGGCGCAATCCGCCGTGAAAGATCCGCTGCGCAGCGCAAGACTGGTTCTGGCGCTGGCGCAGCGTTCAGGTATGCCTGGTGGAATCTGTGCGGGCCAAGGATGGGAAAGCGAAGACAAGATCGACATGCGCGCCTATCACCGGTCAAAGACGGGCGCGCTTTTCGTTGCGGCAACCCAGATGGGGGCGATTGCGGCAGGGCAAGACCCCGAGCCATGGGCCGAGCTTGGTGATCGCATTGGCGAGGCATTCCAGGTCGCAGATGATTTGCGGGATGCCGTTTACAATGCCGAGACATTGGGCAAACCGGTTGGTCAGGATGACCGCCATGGCCGTCCGAATGCCGTAGCCGAACTTGGCATCGAGGGGGCGACGCAGCGTTATCATGACATTCTTAGCGGCGCGATTTCCTCTATTCCATCCTGCCCGGGCGAGGCCATGCTGGCGAAGATGGTGAACATGCAGGCGCGCGGCCTGACACCGTCCACGGCGACATCCCGGGCCTGATGGCTTTTGTCGCCGAGACGCGTACTGGCCGTGCCGGTGGTTGGCTGAACCGTTTGATAGCGACGCCATCGTTTCAGGAACTTGCCAATCGGCTGCCCGGCATAAGGCGCGTTGCGCGAAAAGATGGGGCCGAGATTTTTGACATAGTTCAAGGTTTTGTCAGATCGCAGGTGCTTTTTGCTCTGGTGTCGCTTGATATCCCAGAACGCATGCTGGAGGAGCCGGTTTCGGTCGACATGCTTGCCTTGACGGCTGATGTTCCTGCAGACCGTTTGGGGCTTCTACTTCAGGCCGGTGCGGGGCTGGGTCTTTTTCGGAAACGGCGGGATGGGCGCTTTTCGCTAACGCGCAAAGGTGCGGCACTGGTCGGCGTTCCGGGTTTGAAGCAGATGATCCTGCATCACGGTGCATTTTATCGCGACATGTCGGACCCCTTGGCGTTGCTGAAAGGCGAGGTTGACACTGAACTCGCTCAATTCTGGCCCTATGTGTTTGGTGCTAACGGGGATGTCGCCCAAGAGGTCACTGAAACCTATTCCGACTTGATGGCGGATAGTCAGCGTATGGTTGCACGGGACACGCTTGCGACGGTGTCGCTGACTAATATTTCCCATCTTATGGATGTAGGTGGCGGTTCGGGCGCTTTTTTGGCGGAAGTGTCGAAAGTCCAACCTTCATTGCAGCTGACGCTTTTCGACTTGGCGGCCGTTATGCCCTCGGCACGTCTGCGGCTGTCGAAGTTTGGGCTGGAGCGTCGGATCGGCCTTTCGCCCGGGTCCTTCAAGGACGATCCCCTGCCAAAAGGTCCAGACGCGATCTCTTTGGTCAGAGTGCTTTACGACCATAGCGACGAGACCGTCCAGGCTTTGTTGGCCAAAGTCTTTGAAACACTGCCGCCTGGCGGACGACTTATAATCTCCGAGCCGATGTCCGGTGGGGCGCATCCCGACCCGATTACCGATGTCTATTTCGCTTTCTATACCCTCTCGATGCAAACCGGGCGGACGCGCTCTGCCGTTGAGATACAGCACTTTTGTGAACAAGCCGGATTCCTGGATATCCGCGTGCCGCGGCCGCGGCGCAGCTTCGTCACGTCGGTTCTGACAGCACGAAAACCAGAATAGCTACACAAATAGTGTCAATTACAATTGACAGTTTGAACTGTCCAATTAAACTGACATTTGCAGCGAAGCGCGACCACACTGAGTCTCCCTTCGGTTGCTGGGAGAGAAGAGGTGAACTTTGGACACACTGGCTGTCCTCCTCAAAGGTCCTGAAGACCTGACGCTCGACACACTTGGATTGGTTGATCCAGGGCAGGAAGATGTCGTTGTCGAAATCAGCCATTCCGGCATCTCAACCGGAACTGAGAAGCTGTTTTTTTCAGGAAAGATGCCGCCTTTCCCTGGCATGGGCTATCCACTTGTCCCTGGCTACGAGGCCGTGGGCGAAGTGATTGAAGCCGGTGCGTTGTCTGGGCTTACCGTCGGCGATCGCGTCTTTGTGCCGGGGGCAAATTGTTATGAAGGTGCGCATGGCTTGTTCGGCGGTTCGGCCCGACGAATCGTAGCACGCGCTGATCGCGTCACGCGGGTCGACAAAGGCTTGGGGGCCGAGGGCGCGCTTTTGGCACTTGCTGCTACGGCACGCCATGCGATGGCAGGCATTCGCAAAGATGTCCCCGATCTGATTGTTGGCCACGGCGTACTTGGGCGGTTATTGGCGCGGCTGACGGTTGCTGCCGGTGCGCCCGCCCCCACAGTTTGGGAGATTGATCCAGAGCGGCAATCTGGCGCCATTGGATACAGCGTCTGTCACCCGGATGCCGATGAGCGTCGCGACTATCGTGCAATCTATGATGCGTCAGGTCGCACTGATCTATTGAACGATCTTGTTGGGCGGATTGCCAAGGGCGGCGAGATTGTTCTTGCTGGGTTTTATATCGAACCACTCAGTTTTGCTTTTCCGCCAGCCTTCATCAAGGAGGCGCGCTTCCGAGTGGCAGCTGAGTGGACACCGGATGACCTGATTGCAACGCGTGCCCTTGTTGAGGGTGGCGCTCTCTCGCTTGGGGGGCTGGTCACCCATCGGAAGCCTGCATCAGAAGCGCCAACGGCGTATCGCACAGCATTCAGCGATCCGGCGTGCTTGAAAATGATCCTTGATTGGGAAGGAACGGCATGAGGGACGAAGTACCGAACCTGTCCAACTACGATGATCGCTTGCGTGACGAGGCGGCGGAGCCATCGCTTGAGGTGCCGCAAGGCGAGCCGACGAAGAAAACGCAAATTATCGCAATCTATGGCAAAGGCGGCATTGGCAAATCGTTCACGCTTGCAAACCTTTCGCACATGATGGCTGAGCAAGGAAAGCGCGTGCTTCTGATTGGCTGCGATCCCAAATCGGATACCACCAGTCTTCTGTTCGGCGGAAAGGCCTGCCCAACAATAATTGAAACATCCACACAGAAAAAGCTTGCGGGTGAAGAGGTCGCTATCGGCGACGTCTGTTTCAAGCGCGGTGGTGTCTTTGCGATGGAGCTTGGCGGGCCCGAAGTTGGGCGCGGTTGCGGCGGTCGCGGCATCATCCATGGTTTCGAACTGCTTGAGAAGCTTGGATTCCACGACTGGGACTTCGACTTTGTTCTTCTCGACTTTCTCGGAGACGTGGTGTGTGGCGGCTTCGGTCTGCCAATCGCACGCGATATGGCGCAGAAGGTCATCCTGGTTGGATCGAATGATCTGCAGTCGCTCTATGTGGCCAACAACGTATGCTCAGCCGTAGAGTATTTTCGGAAACTTGGCGGCAATGTCGGTGTGGCCGGACTTGTCATCAATAAAGACGACGGGTCTGGCGAGGCGCAAGCATTTGCTGAGGCTGTTGATATTCCAGTGCTCGCCAGCATTCCCCAAGATGACGACCTGCGTAAGAAGTCTGCGAACTATCAAATCGTCGGTACATCAGAAAGCCCCTGGGGCCCATTGTTCGCCGAGCTTGGTTTAAATGTTGCCGAGGCTCCACCGCGTCGCCCGGTCGCCCTCAGCCAAGACCAACTTCTAGACCTGTTTGATGGGTCGGAAACTGGGGCGGGCGTTGTGCTTGAGCCAGCCACTGACAAGGACATGCGCGGTAAGAACAGCAAGCCCAAGGAAAGCCTGGAGGTGATCTATGATGACGTATGATCCCCTCGGGTCTCACCGCCGGGAAATGGGTGAGTTGATGTCGCATTTAGAAAACGGACTTCAGGTCTCTCGGCAACTTATATCGGAGGCGCAGTCCATTCGCGAAGAATTCAAGGATCTGCGCCAAAAACTTGCGCGGGAAAAGGTGCATCATGCAACCACCTGACCGCGCTCCCTCCCTTGGCATGGTCAAGGACTTGATCGACTGTGCGACCCCCCAGCAGCTTGAGCAGTTATGGCAGGACATAAAGGTCGCCCGCTGCGCCCCCAATCCTACCCATGCTTCAACCGGAAGGCTTCAGTGAGCGAAGAGGTCACATACGACACGGCCCACGAGGCCGATGTGATCCGCGGCGAAAGCCAGGCGGAAGCGTCGGTTCCAGTTACCAATGGTGCCGCACTTGGATGTCACTCCGGTTCGACCATGGAAGAAGCAGCACGCCAGGCGGGCAAGTCTGATATGCTTGACCGCTATGCACAAGACTACCCTCAGGGTCCACATGATAAGCCGCAGTCGATGTGCCCAGCATTTGGCTCACTGCGCGTCGGGCTTCGGATGCGTCGAGTCGCGACGGTTTTGTCTGGATCCGCATGTTGCGTGTACGGGCTAACCTTTGTGTCGCATTTCTACGGCGCGCGCCGTTCGGTCGGTTATGTGCCGTTCAATTCGGAAACACTGGTCACCGGTAAACTCTTCGAAGACATCCGCGACAGCGTTCACGAATTGGCTGACCCGGATCGATATGACGCGATTGTCGTGACAAACCTTTGCGTTCCCACCGCGTCCGGTGTGCCGCTGCGGTTGCTGCCGGATGAAATCAACGGCGTTCGGATTGTCGGTATTGATGTACCGGGTTTTGGTATTCCAACGCACGCCGAAGCGAAGGACGTGCTTGCCGGGGCGATGCTGAACTTTGCCCGCAAGGAAATCGAAGCCGGGCCGGTGGCTCGCCCTGAAAGCAGCATCGAAGATCGGCCGACGGTTTCGCTCTTGGGTGAAATGTTCCCAGCTGACCCGATGATGATTGGCGCCATGCTTGCACCGATGGGATTAGCGGCAGGGCCGGTTGTTCCATGTCGGGAATGGCGCGAGCTTTACGCCGCACTCGATTGCGGAGCGGTGGCCGCGATCCACCCGTTCTACACCTCTGCTGTTCGCGAGTTCCAGGCGGCGGGCCGACCCGTCGTGGGATCCGCGCCTGTGGGTCATGACGGCACGGCCGCATGGCTAGCTCAAATCGGTGAGGCTTTTGGGCTTTCCGCCGAGAAGGTTGCAGCGTCTCAGAATGCATTCCTCCCTGCCATCAAAGGGGCGCTGTCACAGGCCGGGATCAAAGGCACGATCACGGTGTCAGGTTACGAGGGCAGCGAGCTGCTGGTCGCTCGCCTTTTGATCGAGAGCGGCGCCAAGGTGCCTTATGTTGGCACAGCGTGTCCCAAGACGCAGTGGAACACTGCGGACCTGGAATGGCTTGAAGCGCATGGTGCGTCCGTTAAGTTTCGCGCGTCACTTGAAGATGATTGCACCGCGGTCAAGTCTATTCGCCCGGACCTAGCAATCGGGACGACACCTGTCGTGCAGAAGGCCAAGGAAATGGCCATCCCGGCGCTCTATTTCACCAACTTGATCTCCGCGCGTCCGTTGATGGGCCCCGCGGGCGCAGGGTCTTTGGCCGAGGTGGTCAATGCGGCCATGGCAGGCAAGGCTCGCATGCAGAGAATGAACACGTTTTTCGAAGGCGTCGGTGAAGGCGACACGGCGGGCATCTGGGAAGGCGATCCGAACTTGCGCCCTGATTTCCGCGCCGCGCACCAGAAGAAGCTGGACAAGGCGGCACGCGCCAAAGCTGCGGAGGCCATGATCTGATGTTGATCCAAGATCATGATCGTGCCGGGGGATATTGGGGCGCCGTTTATGCGTTCTGTGCCGTCAAAGGTCTTCAGGTGGTTATTGACGGTCCTGTTGGGTGCGAAAACCTGCCCGTGACCTCTGTTCTACACTACACCGATGCACTTCCTCCGCATGAATTGCCGATCGTCGTAACTGGACTTGGCGAGGAAGAACTGGGCCGCGACGGAACCGAGGGCGCGATGAAGCGCGCCTGGGGTACGCTTGACCCGGCCCTGCCGGCCGTGGTTGTGACCGGGTCTATTTCCGAAATGATCGGCGGTGGCGTCACGCCGGAAGGGACCAATATCCAAAGGTTCCTGCCGCGTACCATCGACGAAGATCAGTGGGAAGCTGCGGATCGTGCGATGACGTGGATCTTCACTGAATTTGGCATGACAAAGGGGCGAATGCCTCGAGAATCCAAGCGCGAAGAAGGGGCGACGCCTCGCGTCAATATTCTTGGGCCAATGTACGGCACATTCAACATGCCCAGCGATCTGGCCGAGGTTCGACGCTTGGTCGAAGGCATCGGGGCCGAGGTGAACATGGTCATGCCGCTTGGCGCACATTTGGCCGAAATGCGTAACCTTGTGAATGCCGATGTGAATGTCTGCATGTATCGCGAGTTTGGCCGTGGGCTGTGTGAAGTGCTCGGCAAACCGTATTTGCAGGCACCCGTCGGAATTGAATCGACCACGCTCTTCCTGCGCAAGCTTGGTGATCTGCTGGGGCTTGACCCCGAACCCTTTATTGAACGTGAGAAGCACTCGACCATCAAACCGGTTTGGGATCTTTGGCGTTCGGTCACGCAAGATTTCTTTGCGACCGCGAGTTTTGGCATCGTGGCGAACGAAACCTATGCCCGAGGCGTGCGCCATTTCCTTGAATCCGATTTGGGGCTGCCGTGTGGCTTTGCGGTTGCGCGCGTGGCAGGCGCCAAGACCAACAACGAAGAAGTTCGATCGCTGATAGGTGAGATGAAGCCACTTGTCGTCTTCGGATCGATCAATGAAAAAATGTACCTGGCCGAAGGCAAGGTCGGGCATGGGCCGCAGCCTGCTTTCATTCCGGCAAGCTTTCCTGGTGCTGCCATTCGCCGTGCGACTGGCACACCCTTCATGGGCTACGCCGGGGCTACCTATCTGTTGCAGGAGGTCTGCAACGGCCTTTTCGATGCGCTTTTCCATATCTTGCCACTGGCCTCGGATATGGACGCGGCAGACGCGACACCGACAAATCTGCGTGCCGATATGCCATGGGACCCGGACGCTCAGGCCGAGCTTGATCGGATCGTGGCCACGCACCCCATTCTGACCCGTATTTCCGCCGCCAAGACGCTTCGGGATGCCGCTGAAAATGCGGCGCTTGAACAAGGCGCAGAACGGGTTGTTTTCGAAACCGTCAAAGCTTTGGCGCCCGCCATGGCTGATGACACGAGGGAGGAATAGACATGACTGACATGACCAACACACCGGGACCACGATCGGTGAACCGCAAACGCGGGTTGGAATTCCACATCTATTTCACCCTTATCTTCATTTTGGCCATCCCCGTTGGAACGGAACGGTGGATTGCCAATGTGGTGCGGAAGCGTTCGCTGAACACGCGGGGGCCCTTGGCTCGCGCGTGGGCGGATGCAGATCGTGTCACCCCGCTCATTTTCTCGGCCTGAGCCCGCGCGCCGAAAACCAGATCCCGACGAGGCAACTCCGAGGGTCCCCGCCGCGAGGGTTTCGTGGCGTCAGCATAACGTTCCGGAGGAAAGTTCATGGCTGATAATACCGACCTGTCTTTTACAGGTCTAACCGACGAGCAGGCTCAGGAGCTGCATTCGGTCTATATGGGCGGCCTCTGGCTGTTCGTGATCGTCGCAGTGGTTGCACATCTTGCAACCTACATCTGGGCTCCGTGGTTCTGAGGGGATTGAAATGGCAAAATTTTACAAGATTTGGCTCATCTTCGATCCGCGCCGCGTGTTTGTGGCACAAGGCGTTTTCCTCTTCCTCCTGG
>JBCCCA010000099.1:0-11407 GCA_039033735.1 Pseudomonadota bacterium | reverse complement strand
GCGGCGGCGCGCACTGCTGCGGCCAAATTCAATATCGTTGCCGCCATGAAGCAAATCGAAGCGCGCCGCACTGGCGATGCGTCAATCTGTGCGACGCTGCCACCGCTTTTGCCACTCAGAGAACAGGAAATCGACGCCTTGCACAGCGCCCTCGACATGCTGCCCAGCTAGCGCCCTTGGGCTTCATCTTTTGTCACAAATACGCATGGTCCAACGGTCGCCATAGGCCGCGGCGCCGGGGTTAATCGGCAGTCCAGCCACCGTCGACTAATAGTGAGGTGCCCGTCACCAGTGCCGAGGCGTCGGAGGCGAAATACACCGCCGCGCCCATGATATCCTCGATTTCGCCCACGCGTCCCAGCTTGATCTTTTCCTCGATCCACGCCCGTTTATCGGCCTGTTCGAATGTCGATCGCGTCAGATCGGTCACGATAAATGTCGGACAAATCGTATTGATCCGCACCTTGTGCGGTCCAAACTCGATGGACATCGCTTTGGTCATGCCCTCGACCCCGTGTTTCGAGGCGCAATAGACCGCGCGTTCCTGCCCGCCTACGTGACCCATCTGCGATGAGATATGAATGATCGAGCCCGGTTTTCCGGCGCGGATCATCGCTTTCGCGCTCCAAGCCGACAGGAAATAGGCGCTGCGCAGATTCAATGCCATGACCGCGTCGTAGTCTTCGGGCGACGTCTCCAAGGCTGCCCCGTGGCGGGCCAGACCCGCCGCGTTCAGAATGATGTCAAAATCGCCAGTCTCAAGGACCGGCGCCAACTGCGATAGGTCCGATTGATCCAGCGTCACGGCTTCGCCAGAGCCGCCGCGACGGGCGATTTCGTCGACGGTCTCGGCCAGCTTTTCAGCACGCCGCGCGGCAACGACGACGTGGGCACCCGCATCGGCCAGGGCCAGAGCGCAGCCTTGCCCAATCCCCGAGGAGCCACCGGTGACAAGCGCACGTTTTCCTTCCAGGCGAAAAGACGGTGTGATTGGAAAACGCATCAAAGCCTCGCTAAGTCAGTCCAACGTGTAAGGGGGCATGCGTTGAAACGCTTCTTTCAACGCTTCGCCCCAACCGGAAGACAGGTTCTCGTAAAACGGGTCACCGGGTTCAATGCGTTGCTTGATCCCAAGGTGGAAGCTGTCTGCTGTATAAAGATGAAGGTCAAGCGGCAAACCTACGGAAAGGTTGGCTTTTATGGTTGAATCAAAGCTGAGCATCAACAGCTTTACCGCATCTTCGAAACTCATCGCCGGATCATAGGCCCGCACAAGGATCGGCTTGCCGTATTTGGTCTCACCGATTTGGAAAAACGGCGTGTCTTTGCTGGCTTCGACGAAATTACCCTCAGGATAGACAAGAAACAGTCGCGCATCGCCGCCACGTACCTGTCCGCCGATAATCATGGTGGCGCCAAAGGCTTCGCTGGACTGTCCATTCTCGCCCCGTTGTTCGTGGATGACCTCTCGCAAGGTTTCGCCCACAAGACGTGCGACCTGAAACATCGACGGCGCCTCCATAATAGACGGCGAGCCGCGCTCCTCGGCGGGCAGTGCGCGTTCATTCAAAAGGCTGATGACAGCTTGCGTAGTGGCCAGATTGCCAGCAGTCATCAAGGTGATCGAACGTTCGCCCTCGGCATCCCAATGGAACATCTTCCGAAAAACGCTGATATTGTCGACGCCTGCATTCGTGCGCGTGTCCGACATGAGCACCAAGCCACGATCCAGCTTCAACCCGACGCAATAGGTCATACCTTTTCCTTACCTTGCAGCACCCGTCACTGTTGCTGCACCTTGATTGCTACGTCGAGTTGTTCTGCGGCGGGGCCAAAGCGTACTCCGGAAATCGGCGCTGCTTCACGATAGTCCAAGCCGGTGGCCACCCTGACATAGCGGGCGTCTGGCGATATTCCGTTCGACACGTCAAACCCGACCCAGCCCAAACTGTCGATATGGGCTTCTGCCCAAGCGTGGCTGGCGTCTTGGCTCGTCCGGTCGTTCATCATGAGATACCCCGAGACATACCGCGCGGGGTAATCCAAGGCGCGGGCGGCGGCAACGAAAATATGCGCGTGGTCCTGACAAACACCGCGCTTTCGATCAATCGCTGCATCCGCGCTGGTGGCGACATCCGTCGCACCGATTTCATAAGCTACTTCGTCCAAAATGCGGTCCGACAGGGCGTGCAACAGGTTCAGATCGTCGTCGTGATCGTCTTTTAACCCTTTCGCTAATCGCCGCACATTGGGCCCCGCGCGCGTTAATTCGGTCGAGCGTTTGAAAAGCCAAAGCGGCATAAAGCCTTTTTGTTTGCCGATCACACCGTTTGTGTCTTCGGTTTCGACCGTTCCTGCGCAGTGAACTGTGACTTTGTCGACCTCGGCGGCAAAGGACAAAAGGGTCACTGTGTTCGCGTGGGCGTCCTGAAATTCGGACTCCACCCGTCCCCCCTCGACCTCCATATTCCAGCTCAGAACCGTCTGGCCTTTCCGACTTTTCGGCGTCAGGCGCAATTGTTGCAGGCCATAGGCTACTGGAGAGTCGAACCGATAGGTCGTGCTGTGGGTAATGCCAAGTTCCATGGGCCTATCCGTGAAAGCGATAGTCAGTTTCGATTTCCCGCCCTAGCTTGCCAATATCGCCCAGAAAGCTGGTCAGGAATTCATGCAGACCTTCATCGAAAACGTCTTCGATTTTCCCGGTCTGTAGGCGTCGATCCAAGCGTTCAGCGGTGTCATGGCAGGGATGCCGATCCGCATAAGAATTCTCAAGCATCTGCAGGTTCGACCGGATTTTGGTCATCGAGTATTTCAGGCCGCGCGGCATCCGGGGATCGAAAATGAGAAAATCTGCAATGCCCATCGGCGTCGCCTTGCCCTGGTTCAACCACGCATAGGAGCGCACTCCGCTGACGGATCGAAGGATCGTTTCCCACTGCACATTGTCCAGCGACGAGCCCACTTGCGTCACACTCGGCAGCAGCACGTAGTATTTCACATCCAGGATGCGGGCCGTGTTGTCGGCGCGTTCCAGAAACGTACCCAGCCGCGCAAAGTCGAACACGTCGTTGCGCAACATCGAGCCGTGTAATTCGCCGCGCACAAGCGAGGCCTGCTGGCGGATAAGCGCCAGTACTTCCGGCAAGTCACGTTCGCGCACTGGGCGGGCAAACACCTCTTTGGCCCGCATAAAGGTATCGTTGACAGCCTCCCAGACCTCGCGCGTGATCGAGGTACGCACAAGTCGCGCGTTCTGTCGCGCCTGCGCGATGCAACTCATGACCGACGACGGGTTAGTCTTGTCGCGCAGAAGGAAGTCGATGACTTTGGACTGGTCGATCTCGCCGTGGGCGGCAAAGTAATCCATATCTGCCGCAGCGGTTTGCAGAACACTTTTCCATTCATCGCCGTCCGGGTGCGTTAATGCGATGCGAAAGCCCGTTTCGATCAGGCGCGCCGTGTTCTCGCTCCGCTCAAGATAGCGGAACATCCAGAACAAACCTCCTGCCGTCTTGCCCAGCATCAGTCTTCCTCCAGCACCCAGGTGTCCTTGGTGCCTCCGCCCTGGCTCGAGTTCACGACCAGGGAACCCGCTTTCAGGGCCACGCGCGTCAGACCGCCCGGCGTGATTTCCACTCCGCGTGGCGAAAAAAGCGCGAAAGGCCTCAGGTCGACATGGCGCGGCGCCAGCCCGGCTTTCGTCAGGATTGGAACCGTCGACAGCGCAAGCGTTGGCTGCGCGATGTAATTGCTCGGTTTGGCTTCCAGCTTATGGCGGAACGCGGCAAGTTCCTTCTTGGACGCTGCAGGCCCCACAAGCATGCCATACCCGCCCGAGCCATGAACTTCTTTCACCACCAGCTCGTTTAAGTTGTCCAGCACATAGGAAAGGCTGTCGGGGTCCGAACAGCGCCAGGTCGGCACGTTCTGTAAGATGGCCTTTTCGCCGGTATAGAACTCGACGATATCGGGCATGTAACTGTAAATCGCCTTGTCATCCGCGATCCCGGTGCCGGGTGCGTTGGCAATCGTAATCCCGCCTGCGCGATAGATGTCAAAGATACCGGGAACGCCCAGCAAGCTGTCCGTATTGAAGTTCAACGGATCAAGGAAATCGTCGTCCACCCGCCGGTAAATCACATCGACAGGCCGATAGCCCCGCGTGGTCCGCATACAGATCTTGCCGTTCTGTACTCGCAAATCAGACCCTTCGACCAATTCCACGCCCATATTGTCGGCCAGGAAGGAATGTTCGAAATAGGCCGAGTTATGGATGCCCGGCGTCAGCACGGCGACTGTTTCATCCATGCTTGCGTTGGGCGGCATGCAAGCCCCCAAGGACCGGCGCAGTTTCACGGGATAGTCGCTGACGGGACGCACCTTTACCTTGCCAAACAGCTCGGGGAACATTTGAAGCATCGTTTCCCGATTTTCGAGCATATAAGATACGCCCGAGGGCGTTCGCGCGTTGTCTTCAAGCACATAGAACTGATCTTCGCCCGTTCGCACCAGATCGATCCCCGTGATGTGGGTATAGATGTTCCCCGGCGGCTCGACCCCGATCATCTGAGGCAGAAAGGCTTCATTCTTTGCAATCAACTCGACGGGCACGCGCCCTGCGCGCAAAATCTCCTGCCGATGATAGATGTCGTAGAGGAAGGCGTTGATCGCGCGGACCCGCTGTTCGATGCCCTTGGTCAATTTTGCCCACTCGCGGGCCGAAATAATGCGTGGAACGATATCGAACGGGATCAACCGCTCGTCCGCTTCCGATTGACCATAGACGTTGAAGGTAATCCCGGTCCGCCGAAAGAACGTTTCGGCCTCGTCGGATTTGCGCCGGAGTTCGCGAAGGTCTTCGGCACCGAACCATTGCGAGAAGCTGCGATAGGGCGCGCGGGGATTTTCTCCGCTTCCATGAAGTTCGTCAAAAAACCTGCTGTCTTCGTTCATCCGATATCCCACACTTCAAGGAAGCGTAACGGCTGCGCCGGGGATTGCAAATCGCTTGACCACCTTCAGCATCACAGCTGTGCACAAATTTCGTGCAGTGACGGTCGGTTACCGGCCTTGAACCCAAGGCGCGGGCGTCTTCGACAGGAACGCGTCAATGCCCATCCGCGCGTCGTCAGTCTCCCAGGCGTCGGCAAGCGCTTCGATCGAGGCCGCGATCACCGCGTCGTCAATACGGGGTCCCAGACGGCGGGCCAGCGCCTTGGCCCGACCAACAGCGCCCGGGGCAACAGACAGATAGGGCGCGACTTCGGCGTCGATGGCAGTTTCAAGCGCCGCGGCATCGACGGCACCCGAAATGATCCCAAGTCCGGCTGCCTCGGACGCCGTGAAAATACGCGACGACATGAAGACACGCCGCGCCCGCCCTTCGCCCATGCGCGCGATCACGTAAGGCCCGATCGTGGCCGGGATCAGGCCAAGGCGGGTCTCCGTCAGCCCGAACTTTGTGCCGTCTGCCGCGATGGCAACGTCGGCCACACAGGCCAGCCCCACGCCGCCGCCCAGAGCCGCACCATGGATGCGGGCAATCAATGGGCAGCGCATTTCATTCAATACCCGCAGCATCTCCGCAAGTTTGCGCGCCTCGGCCATCCGCGTTGGGCGGTCCGCCGCAATCTGTGCCTTCATCCACGTCAGATCGCCGCCCGCACAGAACACATCTCCTGCACCGGACAGGACAACAGCGCGCGCCTGAACGTTCTCGGCGAAGTCATGCAACTCGGCGATCATCTCGGCGGACAGGGCGTTGCGTTTCTCGGGCCGGTTGAGCGTCAGGGACACCACATCATGGGCATCGGTTTCGACCAGCAGCGTCTTGTAATCTGTCATGAGCGTAGCCTTTGTGCGAATGCCCCAGCCGCCGCGACGGCATCCGCGTCCAATCCTGTTTCGCACCCTAAAGCTGTAAGTCGATCCAGAACGGCCTCGGTGGCCACGTTGCCTTTGGCGCCCGGCGCATAGGGACATCCGCCAAGCCCCCCAACCGCAGCGTCAAAGATACGCAAACCTCGGTCCAGACAGGTTTCGATATTGGCCAGCGCCTGGCCGCCTGTGTCATGGAAGTGACCGCCAAGCCGGTCAGGTGGCGCGACGTCCAGAACGGCGTCCAACATTGCGCTGACACTGCCTGGCGTGCCTGCGCCGATCGTGTCGCCAAGGCCGATGTCGCCGCACCCCATTTCAATTAGAGCGCTGGTCACATCGGCAACGGCTTGGGGCGCGACCTTACCGTCATAAGGGCAATCGGTGACGCAGCTGACATAACCACGGACGGCGACACCCGCCGCCATAGCCTGTGTGACCACCGGGCGAAACCGTTCGAGACTTTCTTCAATCGAGCAGTTGAGGTTGGCGCGGCTGAACCCCTCTGACGCCGACGCAAAGACAGCAACCCAATCTGGTCGTGCATCCAAAGCGCGCTCCAAACCTTTGATGTTGGGTGTTAAAACGCCATATGCTACCCTTGCGTCTCGATCAATGCCTTCCATGACGTCGCGGGCATCCGCAAGCTGAGGCACCCATTTTGGTGACACGAAACTCGTTACCTCAATCCGCGCAAAGCCTGCGCCCGACAGCATATCGACCAAAGCGATCTTCTGTTCGGTCGGCACATGCACCTTTTCGTTCTGCAACCCGTCGCGTGGTGCCATCTCGACGATCTCGAACCGGTCAGTCATCGGCTAACCCTTCAAGCCGCACCAGCACCGCGCCGTTTTCGACCTGTGCGCCTTCGGTGACCAGAACCTCGGCCACGACACCCGCGCGCGGCGCGCAGAGCCTGTGTTCCATTTTCATGGCTTCCAGAACCAATAGCGACGCGTCCCGGTCGACCGTGTCACCGGCGGCAACACTGACCGAGGTAACAAGGCCAGGCATCGGTGCGCGTACATCGTCGCCACCGCTTGTACCCGTGTCCGCACGCACCAGCGGGTCCACCCGTTCAAAACGCGTCACGCACCCGTCGTCGAAGACGGTGATTGCTACTTTATCTGAATGCACGCCCACCCGTTGCACGGTGCCGTTCCGCGACACGCGAAGACCATCACCCTGACGTTCGACCGACAGTGCGGTACCATCGACCCGAAACGAGGTTTTCCCGAGGATTTCAACGCGGATTGCGTGCCGTGTTCCGTTCTGCAGTAACGCGACCGGGTGCGCGGCAGTGCCCCAGATGCGCCAGCCCGACCCCATGCCCCACGGGGCGGGCGCCGCAGCCGGCTCGGGCAATCCAAGTTCTGTCAATGCGGCGATGTCCAAAGCTTGTCGGTCCTGTTCAGGCCCGCGCACTGTCAGCGCATCGATATCGCGTACGATCAGCCCGGTATCAACCTTGCCGGATGCAAATCCTTTGTGATCCGACAACCGCTTCAGAAATCCAACATTTGTGGTGGTGCCTGCAATTTCGGTGTCACCAAGGGCGCTTGCAAGCTGCCTGAGCGCAGTGGCGCGATCGGCCCCATGTACAATGATCTTCGCAATCATCGGGTCATAATGTGGTGTGATTTCATCGCCCGCGCGCACACCGGCATCGATGCGAACCGGGCCCCGGGCGAAGGTCGCACCGCGCGGAAATCGCAGATGCGCAAGGCGCCCGGTCGCAGGCAAGAAGCCCGCCTCCACATCCTCGGCGTAAAGCCGCGCTTCAAATGCATGCCCGTCAATTGACAGATCCGCTTGCGCGCAGGGCAGCGGCGCGCCGTTCGCGACGCGCAGTTGAAGTTCGACCAGATCAAGCCCCGTGATCGCCTCGGTCACCGGGTGTTCGACTTGAAGGCGGGTGTTCATTTCCATGAACCAGAATCCGTCCGGGCGAAGCGGACCGGAGCCATCCACGATGAACTCCACCGTTCCGGCGCCGACATAGCCGATGGCCTGCGCTGCTTCGACAGCAGCTGCGCCCATGGCTGCGCGCACCTCCGCAGGCATGTTTGGGGCAGGGGCTTCTTCGATGACCTTCTGGTGACGCCGTTGTAGCGAACAGTCGCGTTCAAACAGGTGCACGACATTGCCATGCGCGTCCGCCATGATCTGAATTTCGATATGGCGTGGGGCGGCGATGAACTTCTCGACCAAAACGCCCGCGTCGCCAAAGCTTGCCTGGCCTTCGCGCTGGGCTGCGGCCAAAGCTTCGGGAAAGTCGTCTGCGTGCTCGACCAGTCGCATGCCCTTGCCGCCACCGCCCGCGCGCGCCTTGATCAGCACTGGGTAGCCGACTTTTTGGGCTGCCTCAGCCAGCCCATCCACCGATTGATCGGTGCCGTGATAGCCGGGGACAACCGGGACGCCCGCCTGTTCCATTGTCGCTTTCGCGGCATCCTTCAAACCCATTGCGCGGATGGCCGAAGCGGGTGGACCAACAAAGATCAGCCCTGCAGCGTCGATAGCCTCGACGAACTCCGGATTCTCGGACAGGAAGCCGTAACCGGGGTGTATCGCGTCAGCGCCGGTGGCTTGGGCGGCCTTCAGAATGGCGTCCACGCGAAGATAGCTTTCGCCCACCGGCGCCGGGCCGATCCGCACGGCTTCATCTGCTATGGCAACGTGCATCGCGCCTGCATCGGCATCGGAATAGACCGCAACGGTCCTTATCCCAAGACGCGCAGCCGTGGTCATCACGCGGCAGGCAATCTCGCCCCTGTTGGCGACAAGCAGTTTAGTGATCACCTTGGACCTCTCTCGATGCGCTCAACAGAACTCGTTTGCTCTCGGCGTCAAATGTCATCGGAAGGATTTGGTCGGGCTTACCCGCCCAGGACAGGCCTTCTTCCAGCAGACCGGGGCCAGCGGCTTGAAGAATAGCGCCGCCGCCGCACTCGACATTGTTCCCGAAAACCACGTCAAACGTCATGGCGTTACATCCGGAACACGCCGTAGCGTGTTTCCTCAATCGGGGCGTTCAGGGCAGCCGCAAGGGACAGACCCAACACGTCTCGCGTTTTTGCCGGGGGGATGATCCCGTCATCCCACAGCCGCGCGGACGCATAAAGCGGGTGCGACTGTTCTTCGAACATCTGAAGTGTCGGCGCTTTGAAGGCGGCTTCGTCTGCGGCGGACCAACTGCCGCCCTTGCGTTCGATGCTGTCGCGCTTGACCGTGGCCAGAACGCCGGCTGCCTGTTCGCCGCCCATCACGCTGATGCGGCTGTTGGGCCAGGTCCACAGGAATCTTGGTGCAAAGGCCCGTCCGCACATCCCGTAATTGCCCGCCCCGAAGGAGCCGCCGACAAGAACAGTGATCTTGGGTACGGCCGAGGTCGCCACGGCGGTGACAAGCTTGGCGCCGTCCTTGGCGATACCGCCCGCCTCATAGTCGCGGCCCACCATGAACCCCGTGATGTTTTGCAGGAAGACCAGCGGGATTTTCCGCTGCGAACACAGCTCGACGAAATGCGCGCCCTTCAGCGCGCTTTCGGAAAACAGCACACCGTTATTGGCGACGATACCCACGGGCATGCCCCAGATATGGGCAAACCCCGTGACCAGCGTTTCGCCGTAGCGCGCCTTGAACTCATCAAAACGCGACCCATCGACGACGCGGGCAATCACCTCGCGAATGTCATAAGGCGTGCGCAGATCGGCGGGGACGACGCCGGTGATCTCGGCTGGGTCGTAAAGTGGCTCCTCCACGGACGATACGGTTGGCTTTGACTTGCCCGCCCCCAATGAGCCGACGGCCTGACGCGCAAGCGCAAGCGCGTGGGCGTCGTCATCGGCCAGATAATCAGCCACACCCGACAAACGGGTGTGCACATCGCCGCCGCCAAGGTCTTCGGCGCTGACAATCTCACCCGTGGCGGCTTTTACCAGAGGAGGGCCCGCCAGGAAGATCGTGCCCTGTTCCTTCACGATAATCGTAACATCCGACATCGCGGGCACATAGGCGCCACCCGCCGTGCAGGACCCCATCACTACGGCGATCTGCGATATGCCCTTGGCGCTCATCTGCGCCTGATTATAGAAAATGCGTCCAAAATGATCGCGGTCTGGAAAAACCTCGTCCTGGTTGGGCAGGTTCGCACCGCCGCTGTCGACCAGATAGATGCAGGGCAGGTGGTTTGCCTCGGCAATCTCTTGCGCGCGCAGATGCTTTTTGACCGACATCGGGAAATAAGTGCCGCCCTTTACGGTTGCGTCGTTGCAGATCACCATCACTTCGCGCCCAGCGACGCGTCCCACGCCCGCGATCATACCGGCTGAGGGGGCAACACCGTCGTAAAGCCCGTGTGCCGCGAAATGACCAACCTCGAGAAAGGGCGACCCCGGGTCCAGAAGCCCTGCCACTCGATCGCGCGGCAAAAGTTTGCCCCGGCCCACATGCCGCTCCTGCGCGGCTGGGCCGCCACCGACGTGAATATCGGACGAAACAGCTTCAATCTGTGACATAAGCGCTTGATGTGCAGCCTGATTGTCCCGGAAAACAGCGGACATGGGCGTCATATGAGAAGGTAATATGGCCATCGGCGCCCTTTTGGTTTCCGTTCATCGCCAGCGTAGCTTAGTGAACGATCGTTCACAAGCGCAAGCATGGTGCTTGTGAGGAAACGTGACGCAAGCGCCGTCGTTGTTGGCGAGATGACTGTTCTGGTGCTAAGTCTATGGTCGGATCGGTCCCGACCGCCTTGCAGGATGGTTGCCTTGGGTCTTGGTTTATCCGTTTGGGATCGTTGCGGTAAGCGGCGCATCGCGTTGCGACACATTTGTGTTTTGCGGACCCTGTGCTGGACCTGAGGCCGTTTCCAGCCTAAGTCATCCACCGGAAATGTGTGAGGATGGGAACGGTCCGATGACCAGTACAGAACCCGGCTATGACCTGTTCATTATCGGTGGCGGCATCAATGGTTGCGGGATTGCTCGGGACGCAGCGGGCCGTGGCCTCAGCGTCGGGCTGGCCGAGATGAACGACCTTGCATCTGCCACCTCCAGCGCCTCGACTAAGCTGTTCCACGGCGGGTTGCGGTACCTTGAATTCTTCGAATTCCGGCTGGTGAAAGAAGCGCTTGAAGAACGGGAAACGCTTTTAAAGGCGATGCCGCATATCTCATGGCCGATGCGCTTTGTGCTGCCTTATCATCCCGAAATGCGCTTTGACAGCAGCACCCCGACGTCGCGTTTGCTCTCGACAGTTATGCCCTGGATGAAGGGCCGCCGCCCAGCGTGGCTCATCCGTCTTGGTCTATTCTTGTATGACAATCTTGGGGGGAGAAAGATCCTGCCCGGCACTGCAAAGCTGGACCTTCGCAACAGTGCGGAAGGTGTGCCGATCAACGACAAGTTCGAAAAGGCCTATGAATACTCGGACTGCTGGGTCGAAGACAGCCGTCTTGTGGTGCTGAATGCGCGCGACGCGGAAGCGCGCGGCGCTGATATCATGACACGCACCCGGGTCAAGG
>JBCCCA010000098.1:0-11538 GCA_039033735.1 Pseudomonadota bacterium | reverse complement strand
GATGGCGAAGGAAAAGTTTGACCGCAGCAAGCCGCATTGCAACATCGGCACGATTGGTCACGTTGACCATGGCAAGACGACGTTGACGGCGGCGATCACGAAGCAGTTTGGCGAGTTCAAGGACTATGACCAGATTGATGCGGCGCCCGAGGAGAAGGCGCGTGGGATCACGATCTCGACGGCGCATGTGGAATATGAGACGGACGCACGGCACTATGCCCACGTCGACTGCCCGGGTCACGCCGACTACGTCAAGAACATGATCACGGGTGCCGCCCAGATGGACGGGGCGATCCTGGTTGTGAATGCGGCTGACGGCCCGATGCCGCAAACGCGCGAGCACATTCTTCTGGCCCGTCAGGTTGGCGTGCCCGCACTGGTCGTGTTTCTGAACAAGGTCGACCAGGTTGACGATGAAGAGCTTCTGGAACTGGTCGAGATGGAAGTTCGTGAGCTTCTCAGCGAATACGACTTCCCGGGCGACGATATTCCGATCGTTGCGGGCTCGGCTCTGGCGGCTCTGGAAGACCGCGACGATAGCATCGGCAAGGAAAAGATTGCCGAGCTGATGGCCGCTGTCGACAGCTACATCCCGCAGCCTGAGCGCGCGGTGGACCAGCCGTTCCTGATGCCGATCGAAGACGTGTTCTCGATCTCGGGCCGCGGCACGGTTGTGACCGGTCGGGTTGAGCGCGGTGTTGTGAATGTGGGCGACGAGCTTGAAATCGTCGGCATCAAGGACACGACGAAGACGACCTGCACGGGCGTTGAGATGTTCCGCAAGCTTCTCGATCGTGGTGAAGCGGGCGACAACATTGGCGCGCTTCTGCGCGGCATCGACCGTGAGGCGGTTGAGCGGGGCCAGGTTCTGTGCAAGCCGGGCTCGGTGAACCCGCACACGAAGTTCGAGTGCGAGGTCTACATCCTGACGAAGGATGAAGGTGGCCGTCACACACCGTTCTTCGCGAACTATCGTCCGCAGTTCTACTTCCGGACGACGGACGTGACCGGCACGGTTGAGCTTCCGGGCGGCACCGAGATGGTGATGCCGGGCGACAACCTGAAGTTTACGGTCGAGCTGATCGCCCCGATCGCGATGGAAGACGGCCTGCGCTTTGCTATCCGCGAAGGCGGCCGCACAGTCGGCTCGGGCGTCGTCTCCAAAATCATCGAGTAGGCCAGTCCGTAAGGCGGGAACCGCCCCGCCTGACAATCAATTGAGCAGGCCCTGAGATCTTCTCGGGGCCTTTTCTGTTTGTGGCTCATTCAGGGTAAGGCGCAGCTTAATTCAGTCGTCCTGCGGGAATTCCCAAGTCTTGCCGCAAAATCGCGCTGATTATCCAGAATACTTCAACGGTCTGCTTGCGGGGGCTAAGACTGTTGGAGTGCCTTTATGCGTTTGGTTCATGGCCTGTTGGTGGCAGGTTTGCTGGTTTCGCCTGTCGTCGCGAAACCTATGGTAACTTCGTCCGAAGAAACGGCTGCCCGGATTTGTATCGCTCGAATGGAACACCCGGCCCGCATCGTGGAAGCCTGTGATGCCGCGCTGACAGCCGCTGGACTGACCCTAAGCCAAAGGGTCGATTTCATTACCGCGCGGGGTGACGGGCAATTGTGGCTCGGTCAATACTCGGCCGCCGTTGCCAGCTTTGAGGAAGCGCTGTCGATTGATGCGCGTGAGACCGACGCATGGAACGGGTTGGGCTGGACGCTCTGGGAGTCAGAGGGCGACGCGCCGGCACTTCAAGCTTTCGAACGATCGCTTAGCATAGACGTCACGGTACAGGCCCTTGGCGGTAGGGCTGCCACGGCGCGCAGATTGGGCAAGATTTCTTCCGATGAGGCGCGGACTCTGCTGGATGCCGCATTGTCGATTGACCCGGATTACATCTGGGCGCTGCGCGAAATTGCGTGGAGTTATCTGGATGACGGTCACGCTGAACGCTCGATTGTTGCCTTTGAGGCGGCGTTGGATGTCGAGCCGAAAGACGTAAACGCGCGATACGGTATGGGCCGCGCGCGCCTTGACGCGGACCAGCCGGAAACCGCGCTTAACCTTTTCAACGACGTGTTGCTTGATGCACCGGATGATTTTCCAACGCTTGTCTACCGCATCATCGCCCTGCGTGATCTTGATCGCAATGCACAAGCGCTGCGCGAAGCGGATCGCCTGATTGCGTCCTATCCGGAACGCTCTTCGGGCTATATCGAACGAGGGCAGGCACTTATGGCATTGGGGCGACGGGGAGATGCCATCGCCACATTTGCCGATGCTGATCAACGGCTTGGTCCGAATAACGCTATTCTTTACTGGTATGCAGACGCTTTGGCGACAGATGGTCGGTTCGAAGACGCAATGATCGTTATAGAACGCGGCTTGTTGCTCGATGGCGCAGACTACTCGGATCATCTTCTGCGGAGCTATATTGCGCTTGAGCTGAACGATTATCCGCTTGCCCGTGCGGCAGCTGAAGCTTCGCTGGCATCGGGTGTCGAAGACCCCTGGGCGCACTACTATCTTGCGATCACGTTGGTTCATGCAGGTGATGTTGAAGAGGGGTTGGCACGCTTCGAAACAGCGTTAGCGAGCGGCTTGCCTGTGGATCGCATCGGAGCGTTTGCATCCGAACTTGTCGGTGCTGGAAACTACGTTGAAGCGGCGCAACTTCGACTGAGACAATAAGTAAGGGCCGCACGCGGCGGCCCTTTCGTAGACATTTGCTTGCAGATTACCGGTCGGCTGCGTCGTCGAGAACCGACTTCACGAACACTTTCTGCTGGGCTTCGGACATCGAGTCGCCCGAAAGAACCGAACGGATCTCGGCAATCTCACCAAGCGTCAGTTTGTCGATGTTGGTCGTGTCCAGGTCCAAGCGCTTAACTTGGTTGAAAACAGCCCCAACCAGCATGTTGTGCTCGTTCTCCATTGCAACAGCCGGAACAGCGGCGCTCAGCGAAAGCATTGCTACGGTTGCAAGTGTCATAATGTTACGTGTCATGGTCATTTCCTCTTGGTTTGCTTTGCCCAGCTCGTGCTGGACGCTTTCGGTATGACCAAGGTTTCTCCAGACTCAAAAACACGAAAACCCTCACAAGATCACACTTGGACTTGAGTTGACGGGACGGTTTTCGTGAGCGGCTGTGAAGGGGTGCGCTTTTGTATGCGGCCATAGACCCCGCTTCGCACAAAAACCACCGGATTCATCCTGTAACTTAGATAAACCGGACGTTGCCGCAACGTCATCGCATGTGAGCAAACAGCTCTGTTCGGCAGAGTTTTGCTAACTGTTTCCGTGGCGAAACTTTGTGTGAATGCTTTGTTATCGTCAGAATGGGTGTTTTTGAGACGAGAAAGGGCCGGCGCAACGGCCGGCCCTTTCACTGAAAACGATGCTGCTACTAGGCTTCGGCGCTCTCGAACACCAGACTGGACCCGTTGATGCAATGAACAAGATTGCCTTCGGCGTGCACAACGTGACCTAGATGCGATGCACAGCGTCTGCAATGCACCTCCATGGCCACAATGCTGCGAACATCGTCTCCATCGACGAAAGGTTCGCCGTCGATACCGGTCAAAACCGTGCGTGGGCGGGAGTGTCGAAAGAACACCCAGCCGATATCAAGTGGGACTTTCCACAGATTGTCGTAGATTGCCAAGTTGCAGCCCTTGCAGTGGTACACACCATCCCGTGTCTCTGTGACATATGGGCTGGAGTGCCGCTTCTCGGTTTTCCCTTCGCGAAGTATCCGATACTCGTCCGGCGACAATCGGCTTTTCCATTCTTCTTCGCTACGCTGGATTTCAAACGTGAATTCACTGTCGCCTGTCGCGTCAGCGGCGGCCATTCCCCTTGTAGCTCCGGTAGCTGCAACCGCAGCCAAAGCGGTACCACCAAGGAAATTGCGACGGTTTACGTCATTCATTGGGGTATCTCCTGTCAATAATTGTACCTTTTGGTATCACGCCACCGGTCACGTAGCGGTAAAGTCACCGTGGCTTCAGCGAGAGGTCACATAAATGTGGTCGCGTCTCTTTCGGGTGAGCTTTGCTTGCAATAGGAAACGTCCTGCCGTATCAGGCTGCTCGGTCATAGGGGTGTAGCTCAGTTGGTAGAGCGACGGTCTCCAAAACCGTAGGTCGGGGGTTCGAGACCCTCCGCCCCTGCCAGACCGCTACACGACCCCGTGTGCTGAAATCGGGCGCGCCCCTTAGGGTCTTTGGACTTTCGTGATTGATCGTCCGTGTGAGCAATCCTTAAAATTGGGCTAGCGCTTTTGCAGGGCTTGTATGGGTGAATGCGGTTGCCCGCGCACATGCCGGTCGTTCCCAAACTCGAGACAATAGCGGCTTTCCCCGCTCTTCTGACACAATTTTGCCAGTTTTTTGTGACATCACCTAACCGAGTACGTAATCTCGGAGTTTGCCGATGTTTCGCATGTTCAGCTTCTTGCCACCTATCGGATCTTACATCCTCGCTATGGGTGTCATTGCAAGTACATTCTATTTGCAGGCCGGATTGCTTGAAGCCAACCCAGACACGGATGTGAATAAGGTTTGGTTGATCGGTGGCATTGTTGCCTTCCTTGTCGCCTTTGGCGGGTTCCAGAAAAGCATCGAGAACCGCAGTGAAAAGATGCAGCCACGCGTATCCAGCGCAGATGTCCTGCAAAAATTGACACCGACTGAAACGGCTGTTGCGGACCCAAGCTTCGATGTTTCTCCATCGCCAATGCAAACATTGGATGCGAATTCGCCTCTGGGTCGTGTTCGTGCACGTTCTAATCCGGTTGAGACGCTGTGACATCGCCGGCTGAGGGTTGAAAGCCCGCGTTGAAGCGCGTATCTGCGCCAAAACGCGATAACAACGCTCCAAGGAACACGATGGTCAACCCGCTCCAGTTCGTTCAACAAGTCCGCGCCGAAATAGCAAAGGTTGTTTGGCCTACCCGTCGCGAGGTTGGCTTGACCAGCGTCATGGTCTTCTTCCTTGCTGTATTGACCGCTGCCTTTTTCTGGCTGGTTGACCGGGTTATCTTCTCGGGACTTGAAGTCGTGCTGACGTATTTCGGCACCTGAGCCCCCTTGAACTCGGTCGTTTCGGCGGCTATCACCCGAGACGTTGAGCGGCGTGCATGTGAAATTGCACGCCCCTTTTAATTTCCGGCAGTCGCAATCTGCCCCCGAGAAAGGACCCGACCCATGGCGAAGCGCTGGTATTCTGTGAGCGTGCTGTCGAACTTCGAAAAGAAGGTCGCCGAGACAATCCGTCAATCGGTGGAAGATGCGGGTCTTCAGGATCAGATCGAAGAAGTGCTTGTCCCGACGGAAGAGGTGATTGAAATCAGGCGCGGAAAGAAGGTCGCGGCCGAGCGGCGCTTTATGCCCGGCTATGTTCTGGTGCGGATGGAGATGTCGGACGAAGGCTATCACCTGATCAATTCAATCAATCGTGTCACCGGATTTCTGGGGCCTCAGGGTCGTCCGATGCCCATGCGAGACGCCGAGGTGAACGGCATCCTCAACCGCGTGGAAGAGGGCGAGAGCGCGCCAAAGCTGATGATCTCCTACGAAGTCGGCGAGCAGGTCAAGGTCAACGACGGGCCATTCGAAGATTTCGACGGGACTGTCGAAGAGGTCGACGAGGACAATCAGCGCCTAAAGGTGACGGTCTCGATCTTTGGTCGTGCAACGCCTGTGGAACTGGAATTCACTCAGGTTTCGAAACAAAACTAGGACGTGGCGGGCTATGCGTTGCGTGGCCTGTGTCCGCAGATTTTCTTTCTAACAGCATCCGATGGATTTGAACGCCTCGATGTTGGTTTGTCTGGTAACGGTGGGCCCTGCTGAGGGTTTGCACACAGCTGCCATGGGCTGCAAGTTGACGATCAATTTCGTGTCTGTGCGCTGTACCGCACCAATTTTGTAAAGACCTAGCCCGTGGTTGCCCGGTGCGAACTCAACCGACAAGGGCGCGTGAGCCAAGTCAGGCAACGCGTTGATCGATTGCTCTGCGATCGTTTTGAACTTGTTAACAGGCATGTGTTCATCTCCGTACCCGTCCAGCACTTGCATCGCCGCTTCAACCCAAGTCGATTTACGTGCTGCGCAATCTATGCTTTTGACATCCGAAAGTTTGAATTCGGTGATGTGGTAACCGGCCCCGACCTCGCCTGCGATGGTTGCAAAGACTAGCCTGCGGTCCAAGTCGGCGTCCGTTAAAGCATGCAGGAAGATTGAGAGCGTCGACATATGAAGGGCTTTCATTTCAAAGATTCTTGAAATACTTACTAGGCATGTGAAGACATTTCAAGAAAGATTGAAATATGAATGAGGAAATGGCTTTGGCTGCATTTGGTGCCCTTTCCAATCGGTCTCGTTTGGCGGTTGTGCGTGCCCTCGTGAAAGCAGGCCCGAATGGTTTGAAAGCGGGTGAAATCGCAGAGGCGTTAGGGTCCAGCCCATCGCAAGCCTCTTTCCATTTGTCCACGTTGGCGGAAAGCGGTTTGATCGTTTCGCAGCGCAACGCAAAGCATATCATCTATCGCGTTAATTTCGCAGTATTTCAGTCTGTCGCCCGGTTCCTTTTAGAAGACTGTTGCCGGGGCGCTTCGGGACCTGTTTGTTACCCCGTCTCAGACTGCTGAGGTTTCCATCCCCCGGTGGCATGAAGGTATTGCACTGGCGGTTGTGCAAGCCTCTTGAATTGATCATGGAACGGGTGTACGCCCCGCCGATCTGCACTGCAGATAAATCTGTGGGAGGCGAGGGCGTCGCGATGTCCAGACCAGACCACATCAACCACATCCCGCGGGACGCGTCCCAACGGAGTTGAGAAAAGGAGTTGGTCTTATGGCCAAGAAAGTTGCTGGCACCATGAAGCTTCAGGTGCCTGCCGGACAAGCGAACCCTTCCCCACCGGTCGGTCCGGCCTTGGGTCAGCGCGGCATCAATATCATGGAGTTCTGCAAAGCGTTTAATGCCAAGACGCAGGAAATGGACCCGGGCGCGCCCTGCCCAACCGTGATCACCTACTATCAGGACAAATCGTTCTCGATGGATATCAAGACGCCCCCTGCGTCTTACTTCCTGAAGAAAGCCGCAAAGCTGAAATCCGGCGCGTCAAACCCGTCGCGTGAGACTGTCGGCACTGTGACAACAAAACAAGTTCGCGAAATTGCGGAAGCCAAGATGAAGGACCTTTCAGCCAATGATGTCGATCAGGCGATGAAGATCATCCTTGGCTCGGCCAGGTCGATGGGTATCGAGGTGAAAGGGTAAGTCATGGCGAAGCTAGGAAAACGGACAAAAGCCGCACGCGAAGCGTTTGCAGGCAAGGACGAGGTTTCGGTTGAAGAAGCGGTTGCGCTGGTTAAGGCTAATGCAACGGCAAAGTTTGATGAAACAGTCGAGATCGCGATGAACCTGGGTGTTGATCCGCGCCATGCTGACCAAATGGTCCGGGGCTCGGTGACCCTGCCAAATGGCACGGGTAAGTCGGTGCGTGTCGCCGTCTTTGCCCGTGGCGCCAAAGCCGACGAAGCAAAAGAGGCAGGCGCCGATATCGTAGGCGCCGAAGACCTGATGGAGACCGTCCAGGGTGGCAAGATTGAATTCGATCGTTGCATTGCAACACCGGATATGATGCCGATCGTAGGCCGTCTTGGTAAGGTCCTTGGCCCACGCAATCTGATGCCGAACCCTAAAGTGGGCACGGTCACCATGGATGTGAAAGAAGCTGTTGCTGCCGCAAAAGGCGGACAGGTTCAGTTCAAGGTCGAAAAGGCGGGCGTCGTGCACGCCGGTGTTGGCAAAGCGTCATTCGACGAAGCAAAGCTAGTCGAGAATGTTCGCGCTTTTGTCGACGCGGTTTCTAAGGCCAAACCTGCTGGGGCGAAGGGGACCTATATGACGAAGGTTGCACTTTCGTCTACGATGGGCCCCGGTGTTACCATTGACGTGGTTGACGCGACAGGCAACTAAGTCACTTGGGATGACTTTTCTGGGCGGGTTCGAAAGAGCCCGCCCTTTCTAATTTGCGCCATAGCTTAAAGTTCCAACATGGCAAGTTTCCGGAATGGGGACAGTCGACCGCGTTTTTCCGGATTAATTATGGTGGCCTTAATCTTGCCTCATTTCGATTGACGATTCGCTTTTTTTTTGTGCAGAAAACGGGTTTTTGTCGGGTTTGCCGCGTCAAAGCCGAATGTGTTCCGAACAATGAACTTTCTGCTGCCCCAGAAAAGCCCCGAAAAATTTATTCAATTACCTTGCGTTAATTTGGAGTAGTCCCATGCGTTTGTTCAAGAAGCATACTGACGTTCTTGCGTCTGTGCTTGATGGGGAAGAGGTAAAAGCAATAAAAAACGCCGTGGCGGATGACGCCGTCCGCGGTTGGTCTGTGTTCGATGCCAACGGCGTCGAAATTGTCAGCGAAGACGTGTCCGACACAGTTACGGCCGTTTGTTCTAATTCGATCGATCTTGCCGCAAAGATCGGCGGCGAATTGAATGAGACGGACGTCAAAGCGTCTATCACTTTCATCAAAGGGTCTCGTGAGATGCAGGTCTCGTGTTTGATGGGCGCGAACATGATTGTGCTTCGCGACAATACGAGCGGCGGTCGGAAGGAGGCTCTTCATGTCCGTTAAAGATACCCTCGACAAGATTGTCGAACGTCATCCTGATGTGATCGGGGCAATGGTCCTTTACAATGGTCAAGTTCAGCACAACCTTGAGCCGCCGTATGACATAGTCTCGATCGATGTCATTCTGGACATGCTTGCGGATATCTTCGAACAGACCAGCATGTTGGCGGATGAAGGCTTCGAGTTTGGCGAATTGATGCTGGACTTTCCCAACCACAGCTTCATCGTTCGGACGATAGATGGTGGTCTTCTTGCTGTTCTGGCCCCAAGCCTTCAGCGTGGTCAGCTTGTTAAACTGCACGTCGGCCTTGGAATCTTTGGCAAGGCTGTGCAAAAATCCCTTGAAGAGGCGGCACACGAACCGGAGCAGGCAGTGGAAGCTGCGCCGGTTCAGGCCGAAAGTGCGCCTCAAATCGATGCCGAGCCCGAACGGGTTGTCAGCCAACCCATCATTGAACCCGACCAGCGTAACTCATCCGAAGATGGGGCGGCAGAAGGTGGCTTCTTCAGCTTTGGCAAGAAGCGCCGCGGCGGGTTCCGAGGAACCAAAGAACTCTTGGCAAGCCGGGTCCAAGAGGCGATGGACGCGACCTCGGAACCACAACCCAAAGAGCCAGAAGTGAGCGCGGATGGAGTTCCGTTGAATCCGGACGGCACACCCAAGAAGAAACGCATCTATCGTGGTCAGGTCTTCTACGAGTAAGCCGCGACTGCAGAGTCTTAGAAATGGCCCGGCATTGTGTCGGGCCTTTTTACTTTTGGGCCAAAAGATCGACCAGTCGGTTGCGCGCTTCAGGTACAGGTTTGTTCCCAAGCGATGGAGCAAGTCGGGTCTTTAGGAAGTGCCCCACAACCCTCAATCCGGATTGGATGTCGTCCGCCTCGGCACTTTTCCCCAATAGCGCGGGAGACAGCAGAAACAGGCGCTCCTTCCACTCGCCTGCGGCGTGATGCGCGACGGCACGCCCTGATTTCGGGGAGATGTAGGCTAGGTCTTCTGTCGAGCCTGTAACGGCGCATTGGGCGAGATCGAGGCCGAAGCCAAGTTCTTCTAGCAGCGCAAGTTCCCATTGCAGATAGCCCAATGGCCAAAACTCGCCGTCCATCATCTCCAGCACGGTCTGGGTGTGATGATAAATGGCCTTGTGGGGTTCGCGCTCGGGCAGGGAAAAGGAAAGAAGTCCTGTCATGGCGTTCAAGCCTGCCAGCGTTTTGCGATCACTCGTCAGATGTGCGCGGGACCTGACCGGTTCAACGGTAAATGTTCCAAGGTGATCTTCAAGACGCGCGCGCCAAGACACATCGACTTGCGTCCCAGGTTGCAGAACAGCGGCCATTTTGCGGGACGTTCCGCCCCGCACGATCCCAGCATGCCGACCGTGCCTTTCTGTAAAGACCTCGATGATTGCGCTGGTTTCGCCATGCGGAGATCGCCTGAGAAGGGTTCCTTCTTCCCGCCACTCCATCAGCTTGGGTCCGCTGCCGCGCGACCCTTGTCGGTCAGGTCATATATACCCGTCTCAACCCGTTCAAACCAACCGTAATGATTGTCGGCCATCAGACGGGTTGCCTTTTCAACGCCGGTTTCGCGAGCCACGACGGAACCTTTTGTCGGACCTGAAGCCGAAAGATGCCCAGCACATCGTAGCGCGTCCTGCCGGTAAGCGGTGACCAAACCTTGTCGCGTCGCACCACCTGTGTTCGGGTCACCTTGGCGCTTGGCGAACTCGCGCAGCAAATAACCTTTCCGGCGTGTCGACTTGCGCGGTTTATAAGGCGCAGGATCACAATGTATCTCCAGATGTTCGTCTGACGTTCGCACCGTGATCAAACCAAGGCCCAGACGCCGACACAGTGTCTTCATCTGCTTCAAGGCCGTCAGATAGCGCTTTCCCTTGCCACGTGGCACCGCGATGTAGACCGTGTCCGTTATCGCCTGCCGCGCCACTGCCTGATGGACAAGTGATAGCGAGAAACCGGTTTTCAGTTCGACAATAAGTGGTTCCTCGTCGCCGCGACAGGCAACGACATCGGCCGCGCCGACTTCGGCCTTTACATTATAGCCCTGATCCCGAAGGAAGGCTTTCACGGGCGCGTATAGCTGGGTTTCCTGCACGATCTTGACGCCTTTTAGGTGTGACCCTACGCCCGGCCGCACCCGGGTGACAAGGTCTGCTGCAGCGGCTATGAGGGCGCCAAACAATCCACGAGTGAGACCCCTGTCATGACCATCAAAGTGTTTGGCCACAAATCCCCTGATACAGACTCGACTGGTTCGCCGATCATTTGGGCCTGGTATCTGAATGAATGTCGCGACACGCCAGCAGAAGCGCGCCTTTTGGGCGAGCCGAATTCTGAGGCGCTTTTCGTGCTGAGCCGATGGAACCTGGACAAGCCTGAGTTTCTTGAGGATGTCGGTGCCGACGACACCTGCGTCATTGTTGACACAAACAACGTGGCAGAGCTGCCTGCTAGCGTGAATGAGGCCACTGTAACCGAAGTGATTGACCATCACCTTTTGCAGGGCGGGCTGAAGACCAAAGGGCCGGGAGGGCAAGATCGCGCCTGTGTCCCGATTTCCCTGCCGGAGGAACCCATGGCCCGCATCGACTATTACTTCACTCCCCTCTCGCCATTCACATACCTCGCCGGGGAGCGGTTGGAGGAGATCGCAACCCGCCATGGCGTCGATATCGAGTACAAGCCCTTCAACCTGATGGAGGTTGGCAAACACACCGGTTTTGTCCCCCTGCCGGACCGTCCGGAGGCGCGCAAGACCTATCGTCTGCAAGAGCTCAAGCGGATCTCTGAGTATGTGGGGCTTCCGATCAACCTCCAACCCAAACATTGGCCAACGAACCCTGTGCCCGCCTGCACCACGATCATCTCAGCG
>JBCCCA010000097.1:0-11603 GCA_039033735.1 Pseudomonadota bacterium | reverse complement strand
GTATCTGAGCCCGTGTCTTTGCAGCCCGGTCTCGCCGTCCCGTTCCTGGCCGGTATAGGCGCGGCGGGGGGCCTCGCGATCCTTCGCGACCGACAGGTACGTGCGGGCGCCGTAGGGCGAGTACTCCTGAACCGAGATGACTTGCGCCGCCTCGTCGACTTCCAGCGATATGCTGCCTTGATGGTTGCCGATCTGAATGCGGAGGCGTCGTCGATCCTGCCCCGGTTCCTCACCCGCAAGGCGGGTTTCAACTTCGGCAAACCGTTCGGCGCCGTCGCTGACATGCAGCGTTTCACGGGCCAGTGGGCGCGGCCCGTGACGACGGAAAATCTCGATCCCGCCTGGAAGATACAGACGTTCATGTCTGATCCGGCCGGTGGCATCGGTGGTGACCTTGCGAATGCGCTCGCCTGACCCGTCATAGACATACCAAGTTTGCTCGCCGTTCACCGTACGCGCCGTCATGCGCAGTCGGTCGGCATGGTCCCAGGTCATGCGCGCCAGATGCGGCAGGCCCAGCATGTTGCCATGGGCGTCATAACCGCCGACCGTTTCTGCATCGCGATCGCCAACCCTTGTGGCCGTCAATCGGTTCGACGGCTGGTCGGCATCAAGCTGCCCCGGTTCGTCATAGGCATAGCGCCGCGTCCAGCCAGCGTCGGGCCGTGACGGAACTGTTCGGCGCATCTCCTGGATATTGCCCGCAATGTCGTAGCCATAGTGTTCGACGTAACGGGCCAGCGCCTGTCCGTCGTTCGGATGGGGCAGGGGGCGTGCGGGTGCGTCAGGGGTTGTCGCCGCGGTTCCAGCGGCCTGGCCAAGATGAACACGTCCTGTCGCCCGGATAAGTTGGCCAATCGCGTCGTGTTCGAAGGTTTGATCCGCACCAACCTGTGCCCCGTCAAAGAAAGCATCGGGGTCAGCAGCATCGACGATATGCGTCAGGTGACCCAGCGCGTCGTGGCTATAGCGCATGTCCTGCAAAAGACCGCCCGGCCGCGTTGTTGTCAGACGGACAAGCCGGAAGTTTTCGGGATCGTACGCGTATTGACAATGAACGCCGTTGGCATGGTTCACGTCGGTGCGCGCGCCGCGTGCATCATAGCCGATACGGCGCACCCCGGCAGCCGAGGGCGGATCGCTTGCAGGGTCAAGTCGGTCGTCCGGCAGGCCGCTGCGGTCGTGCCATACGTCAAGACCGGTCATCTGGCCCAAATGGTCGAACCGCGGCTGCACGATGTGGTGGCGGCCCAAACTGCTGGCATAGGGTGGGACGCTCAGGATCGGGCGGTTCAGCGCATCGAACATGGCTTCTGTGACGAACGCCTCTGGGTCCAGCGGCACATCACCGGACCAATCTATCAAAGCATCGAAATGTGCGGCGACCCGACGTGTTGACCGTGTCAGATTGCCTTTGAAATCGAAGTGTTCGGCTGTGACAAAACCGCTTTGGTCACGGGTTTCGACCGCTTGTCCCCGCAAATTGCGGACTTCGGCGTCTGCAATGTCTTCTCCGAATGTGCTGGTGGCGATTTGCGTTTCCGCGCCGCCATCTTTTGACATCCACACAGCGACCGGGCGGCGCAGTTGATCATAGCTTGTACGCGTGCAGCGCCCCCGGTCATCCCAAGTGATGGCAGGATTGCCGCTGGCATCGGTCAATATCCAGCGGCGGCCCGCTTCGTTCGACGCCTCTGCGATTTGTTGCCCGGCCATGTCGTAAAGGAAGGTCATGGCGCGTCGGCCAGCAGTGTCGCGGATTGCACTGGGCTGGCCCGTAATGTCGATGGTGGCGGACGACAGGTGTTCGGTCTCCAGAAAGCTGCCGTCCTGTTGTGCGACCCTATTTAGCGTATGGCTTGCGATGACACGCCCTAGACTGTCGGTGTGCGACACCACGGGTGTCTCAAAGCAGATCTCGGATTGGCGCGCGGCGTCCTGCGCTTCGGGGCCCTTGTCCCCGTCAATGCGGACGGTGTGCCAGGTGGGCAGATAGTCTGCCGAGGCCAAGCGCGCGACATAGCCGCCAATGTCCGGGTCATTTGCAGGGTTGCTGATCAGCACTGTGTCGCCCGCATCCCAGGTTTCGGCCCGCCACGGCGTCGTCTTGACTTTGGTGAAGGTCTTATCGGGCATCAGCGTCGCCACCGGACGCCCCGGCGGGTCGTAAAGCATGATGGGGCTGACGCCGACCCGGACATCGAAGGCGAAGGCGTGCGTCTCGGTAAAGAAGGGCTCGTATTGACGGACCAGAATACCCTTGTTGTTCTGTACCACCCAACCCGAGCAGAGCCAGCGCTGCGTTTCGGCTTCATCCCTCAGGGCTTTGGTCTGGATTGCTGTGCCCGCGCCGTCAAAATAGCTCAATGACGTCACGATGCGTCCGGGGTCTGGGCCGTGATGCTCGCGCGCCAGTGAAAGTGCGGCGCGTGGCAGGGCTGTGTCACTGATCTGCACAGGCCGTGGATCGACGATTGCACACGTGGTGGCCCGGCCCAGATAGATGGCTGCAAGGGCGCCCTCGGGTTCCGCGAAGATCGCGGCGAACTCGGCGTCTGTCAGGTCCAGCGGAATGTCCGGACCCAATCGATCGCCGTCATCATCTTCCGGCTTACCGCCCACCGCCGCCGCTGTGGGCAAACCAAGCGCGTCGAAGGCCACCATCGCAACATTCCTGTTCGGGTCGCAAAGCATGCTGGGCTGCATCACGCGATAGTCGTGTCCGTTGTTCTGAAGCGTTCCATCGGGTGCGCGGGCGCCGACGGTGACACGATTTCCAAGCGCGTCTTCCGACATCTCCGGCATTAAATCGTAGCGATCATAGACCACGTGGCTTTCCGTCGGGCGCAAAGCGCTGTGGTGGGCATCGCGCATCCGGTGCGGAAGAAAGAAGTGGCGCGTGGCATAGGCAAGCTCGTCTTCGGCGCGAGTTGCTGTTTTGGGCGCCAGGAAAATGCGCCCGCTGGGCGCCCACCAGCCGCCTTCGGGATCCCCGGGCAAACCGGCTTGGCGAACCAAGTCGGTCGCCGCGCCGATGTCTGCCGCATCCAGATGCGTGCCGTAAGCAGCGTTGACAATCGTATCTGTGGTCACCAGGGCGAAGCTTTCTTGAACCAGGCCGCGCGCCCCTTGTGTACCAAAGGGCAACGCGCCGTTCAGGTCGTCCCGGCGGAACT
Source organism: Pseudomonadota bacterium (assembly GCA_039033735.1). Classification (GTDB taxonomy): domain Bacteria; phylum Pseudomonadota; class Alphaproteobacteria; order Rhodobacterales; family Rhodobacteraceae; genus JAJDOD01. The sequence goes on along the minus strand of JBCCCA010000097.1, from coordinate 8,427 downwards.
GGGTGCGCTGGCGTGCCAAAAGGCGGCGCACGCGTCCCTCGGGCGGCTTTTCTTCGAACGGAATGTCCTTATCGCGTATCACGTAGACGCGTGCATCCGACGTCTGGCGCACGAAATCGTTTCGACGGAATAGGCCGCTTGCATCGCTTGGGTGATACCCTGTCAACTCGTAACTGGTCGATTGCCACGCCGCGGGCATGCGACGCGCGACGCTGGTGTCGATATCGTTCGTCACTTCGGTTTCGGTCAGCACGATTTTAGTTTCGGCTTGTGCGATGCGAGCGACTTCGGGTGCACCAGGGTCTTCGAACCGGCGGGGATACCCGATCTGCACCGCCTTCAGCGGCGTGCCAAAGCGGTCATGTTCCAGTGTCAGTGCATGCGTCACCCGAGGATCGAGCCGGGGTCTCGCACCCGGCTGGTGCGCGTCGACAAGTCGCCCGTCTTTTGCGTGAACACGATTGCGGTCATAGGCGAAGGTCAGAGATTCCACGTCAAACGCCTGAAAGACGGCACTCTCATTTAGCCCCATCGGCTGCAGGCGGCGTACCTGTTGGCGCTGTTCCACGACCGCATAAGGCAGGGGCTCTTGATCTGATCCGTCAAGCGCATAGACCTCTTCACGCAAGACCGCTCCGCGCAAGGCGCGGCTGGCCTGATGCGCCTCTTTCTCAGTCAAATCGTCTGGCAGGGTGCTGTCGGGCAGCAACTGCGCCCTTAGTTCGGCTTCGCTCAGGCCAGGCTCTCGGAAATACTCGCCGGCATCGCGTCCAAAGCGACCGGCGAAATAGGCCGCAAGCGGACCCGCCTCGAGATGTGCACCCACATGGTGCCAACGCCGCGTCAGAACGGGCGGCATATGCGAGGACGCGTCAATATTTGCCGCCGGCAAGAGCCCATCGGCAGTCAGCGCGGCCAGGTCTTCGGTATCGATCTGATCCACCTGTGCGAAACCGCCAAATTCGCGTTCAATCCCATCGAAATGGCCGTGATGATACGTGAACCGTGACGAGAAACGCGTGCGGGCGACATGGTCGGTCACGGTGGACCGCACCACGACATGAACGGGGAAAGGCAACTGTGTCTGCCAGGGACGCCCGCTGGCCCGGTCCGCCAGAAAGAACTGCGTCGAGGACGCATACTCTACCGTCGTTTCCAGTCCCCGATTGTTCCGCGAAGCAACCATAAGATGCGGTTTGCCGGCCGCCATCAGATCGACGTAGCGCACTGGGCCAAGCGCGCCTGATGTCGACGGGCTGGACCAAACAAGCGAGGCCGTGCCTTTGCCCAGCAGGTCGGTCAGCGTGACAACAGCGCTTCTGTCAATGCGGAGCCCTTCGATGACCTCTGGTGCACTCAGTTCGTTCCCGGCGAGATTGAAATAGATGTGAACGCCATCCGGTGACAGGTAAACGATATCCGTCGTGCCTGACCCGTCGATATCGCCCAGCAGGATGCGGCGGCTTTCGAACCGGTCGAACTGATCAAACCGGGGCGCGTTTGCCAGTCGCATCCTTCGCCCAAACCGACCATAGCCCAGATTTGGCCAATAAACGACGTCGCCGTTGCGAATACGCACAAGGTCCGTCAGCCCGTCACCAGACATGTCGGCCAAATGGAAGCTGGCTTCTCCATCGTTGAAAACGACCCTTGGACCGTCTTCATCTTGCCATGAGGTGTGGACCCGCCGCGGGTCGGAATACCCGTCTTCCCCGTTCGAAGCGTACCATAGAAAAGTATCGTCCTGCGCCACCAAAATGTCCGCCAGACCATCACCGGTCAGGTCGAGGAAGCGCAGGTTTGGGTCGTCCATGTCGATATTCGGCATTTGAGGGAAAGGCCGGAAGGACGTCCAATTGCCGGATTTTGTTCGTTCATAAAACCCGCGAACGGGACCATCCATAACGGCCACGTCAAGCTGCCCGTCGCCTGAAAGATCAACAAAACGCGGGCGTTCTCCGGGTGATTGTCCAAGCGATGGGGCAGGGGTGACAGGTGCTACAGCCCCGAAAGTTCCGTTGCCCAGATTGGGTTTGTAATACCAGGCACCGTCTCGCCGGCTGAGAATGCCGGGCAGCCCGTCGCCATTAAGATCCAGCCATTGGTACCGTGCGCCGTCCAGACCTTGGGGCAGGTTTTCAAGCGCATCCGGCGTCAACCGTTCGATGTCTTTCGACACGTTCGCACGGGCGTAGTCGAACATCATGGGCGGAACACTGCGCCTTAGAAAGGTCGTGCCCTCCTTACGGACGAACCCCGACGATGTGACAGACCGGAGGAAGCTGCCATAACGCGTACTGCCTTGATGCGCGCGGGCCGCGGCGCTCGTGTCGTCTGCTGCCTCAAGATCGGCAAAGTCGAAGCCCGTGGCAGACACAAGACAGGGGGTGTCGCCCAATTCGTCGAAGTGATGGAACATCAAGACCCGGTGACACCGTCGATGCGTCCTGATCTCGAAACCGGCACGGAATGTGGAATGCGGGTCCGGCCGAGCCTCCCAGGCTTTGCGTGGCGACCAGGACACATCCGTGTACTGATGCTGCTCTTCGGCAGGGCGTTTCGGGTCTTTCGGTATGTCGTGCAGATGACCCTCGCCGTAATCTAAAACGGCACTGAAAAGCCAGTCATTGCGGGCGGCGACAGGATCGACCAGATGCGACACCCGGTTGCCCCATTGAAGTGTCTTCAGGTACCGGCCCGCCGTCCTCTGTCGGTTCACTTCACCATGTTGCTCAACGTCCACGCCCTGATCATCTTCGGGGACATAGGAATAGGTGACCACATTGCCCGTGTCGTCGAAGCTTTCGACTATAAGCCATTCGAACACATGCCGTGGATCAGATGGGTCGCTGACCCGGCTATCTGCATCCACCCCGAACAGGGTCGTGACATTGGCGGGGCTGAGTGTGCGCCAGTGCTGGTCGCCGGTCCGCAGATGGGTCCACAGCTCGATCCGGGCAAATCCGCCTTCGATACGCGGACGATACCGGGTGACACGGTGGTCGCCTTGTATGTCTGAGCCATCATCAACCGGAACAAGGTCTTCGCCGCCGGCCAAAACGAAGATGTCGTCATCGGTGTATCTGGGCAAACCGCGGGATGTCTTCCGGCGAATTGAGCCGGTCGCCAGCGTCCAGCCGAAGCCCAGGATTCCGTTTCCGGCTGCGGTCGAATAGGTTGCGTTCAGCGTAGGGCCAAAGCCGCTTCGGCCAGAGGTCAGACCAAGCGGAATGTTCAGCCCACCGGCGCCTGTGGCCGGATTGGCCGAAAATGCTTCGCCCAGTGGGCGAATAGCACCGCCACCTTTCGGCAATTCGATACCAGGAAGCGAAAGGCCAGTATCGCCTTGCTCCGTAGATCGTTCGTCAGTTGTTTCGCCGTAAGGTTTGAACGGAACGCTACCAAAATCAGGGGCGTCGTCCATAAATTAATCTATTGGTTAAAGTAAAATTGGCGTTTCGAACTCGTACATTAATACAGTGTTGAATGTTTAACATAAGCGAGCGATTCGAGCCACGTCCCCGCGCGCTTTGCCGTGATGGATACGTGAAAGCATTGCGTGGTAATGAGAAATTTAGCGCCCAGATCGCCTCCAACGTGTAGGGCGCTTAGATCGGCGGGTTGGAAAAGACCCCCGGACGGTCTCGCCTTCATCCGCTTGCGCTTGCCCGCTCCTCATCCGGAGAGGTCACAAGACTGCGTGCAAAGCCGCGCCGAACGACGCACGCAGGCCGTTCCTCCAAGCGCCACGCGCCAAGGGATTACAGTCTGCCGGACTTTGCTGTCGTTCGAAGATTAGGTGAGCATCTGGCCAACTATGAGTACATTTCCCGAATTTCATGAGCTAAAAGGTCGTAGAAAAGAGTTTGATAGTACAACTGCGTTGAACACCCAAGATGCTTCAAACAACTTGAAATAAAAAATACTTCTTCATCGTAGTCATCGTTTGTTGGCGCAATTAGCCCTTCTGTGTAGATCATGGCAGTCGCCAGCCAATAGGACTGTACACTTTCCTCTCTTTTGGCATATTTTCTCGTGAATTCTTGAAGTTGTTCGGCGTTTGGTTGCGACCACTCTGTCAGCCCTGCGATTGAGTTTAGCATTTCATCTTCGAGCTTTAAGAACGGTATAATGACCGCAATCAGTCGCCGAACACGCTGAGCAACTGCCTCTGGGCTGGCTTGTTCAAAATACTCTTCGATTTGCTCGAAACTGATGGGTTTTCGCATCGAGTACGGCCTCAAGAAAGGAATGCCTGCCACAGGTTGGCAACGCCGCGTTCAATGTCAACAACTCCCACGATGGGCTCAAACCGGACCTTCGAGCATGTGCTGCGGGCGAGTACGTTCACAATAGCAGGGCAATTAACGACCACGACATGGCAGTGAGGGCCTAAAGCGTCAGCCTTCCCAGCAGCTATTTCAGCGCTTGAAGCACAGAGTCAAACCCTTGCATCATGTGTTCGTCAATGTGGGACATCATGGCGTCCAAGCTATCGCCATGGGCAAAGTCCCGATAGCGCGTTGTCATGTCCCCGAAGACACCGTGTGATCCGTGCAGATTGTGATGCAGCGCCATGTAGATGCTCACCAGATGCGACAGGCGCGTCCAGTGGTCGATCAAAAGCTGATGATCCGAACTCTCGTACACCCAGCTGTGAAAAGCGATCTCGCGTTCGATGGCGGGCGCTTGAGTGCCGGTGGCGCGGGTCGACATCAATGCCTCATAGCGCGCATCGAGGACCGCAAGCGTGTTAGCGGTCCGCAATGGCCAGGCGAGCGATGCGGCAAATTTCTCAAGCGCAGTGCGCATCGAGTAAAGCTCCTTCAGATCGCGCTCGGAGACCGGGCGTACGCGAAACCCCTTGTAGGGTTCGCTGACCAAAATGCCCTGATCTACCAGCTCGCGCAGGGCCTCGCGCAAGGGCGCGCGACTGACACGCAGTTGGGAGGAAAGCGCCGTCTCGACCAGTCGTTCCCCCGGTTGAAAACGCCCCCCCAGAACTTGATCAAGGATTTGGCGGCGCACCTGAGCGCGCAGGGTTCGGTCTTCTACCGGACGGAGTTCGGACGAGGGTTTGTTCATGCGCTGTCCTGCCCAATCTTACTTTTGTATAGCGCACGGATGCGGTGAAACACCGGGCCGGCTATGCCGTCACCAATGGTCCGGCCGTCAATCTGAAAGACAGGTGTTTGTGCACCGAAGGTTCCGGTCAGGAAAGCTTCGTCCGCCCCATATGTGTCGACCAAGGAATAGTTTCGCTCAAAGACGGGAATGTCATTCGCGTGGCAAATGTCGATCACCTTCTGGCGGGTGATCCCGTTCATGCAATAATCGCCTGTCGAGGTCCAGACTTCACCCTTCCGCACGATGAAGAAGTTGCATGCGTTGGTGGTGTTCACAAAGCCCAAAGGGTCAAGCATCAGCGCCTCGTCGGCACCCTGGCGCACGGCATGGGTCAGGGGAATGATGCAGTTCAGCTTGGAGTGAGAGTTGAGTTTTGCGTCCTGGGTCAGCGGCAACCCTCGATGGTGCGGAACGCTGGCCAGGCGGATGCCCCGTTCGACAACGCTGTCGTCCGGCTTCGAATGCTCGGCAATAATGACGACGGTCGGCCCATAGACGCTGAGATGTGGATGTTGGAACGGTTTCTTCTTCCTGCCGCGCGTGACCATCAACCTGAGATGCACATTGGTGGTCATATTATTGGCCGCCAGCGTGTCGTGGATGGCCTGCGTCAGCTCAGCGCGGGTCATGCCGATATCGAGGTCGATATAAAGTGCGGCCTCGTAGAGCCGGTCAAGGTGTTCGTCCAGAAACGATAATCTGCCGTCGTACAGTCGAAGGCCTTCCCAAACGCCATCGCCCAGCATGAAACCACTGTCATAGACCGAGACCTTGGCCTCGTCGCGATGCACAATCTCGCCGTTGACATAGATCTTGATGTCGTCGTTACGGTCGTCCTGCGCGGCATCATGTGTGGAAACGTGGCTGTCGGTCATGAAGGGCACCTGAGAGGTTTGCGGCGGCAGACTGAACCGCCGCCGCATGTGGATCAGTTATTGAACAAAAGCTCGCGCTGGATAACTGGCGAGGCTTTCGGGTCAAGGCCGAACTCGGTCAGGAATTCCTCGTACCACTTCTGGGTGCGACCGGTCTCGTAGTAATAGAAGATCGTGTGATCGACCCAGTCGCGGAAGGTTTTGTCGTCTTCGCGGCGCACCGCGATCGAGGACGGCGACGAAAAGGCGGGCGTTGGGATTACCAACTGTCCCCGGCCCAGTTTCTGACGCGCGGCCAAAAGGGGTGGGTGGAACAGCGACACTGCATCAACCCGACCCGACTGGAACGCCGCGATTGCAGCGCCGTTGTCCGGGAAACGCTGGATGTCGGCGTTGGGAATAGTGGCAGATAGGAAGGCGTCCATGGACGTCGCTTGTGGCACCCCGACCGTTACGTCTGGCTTGTTGAGGTCTTCCCATGTTGAAACCGTCAGATCGTCATTCGCCAGCACGGCAAGCGATATATAGAGAAGCGGCTGCTTCGGATAATCCACGACCATGGCACGTTTGGGTGTCGCATCCAGGAACATCATGTCGATCTTGTCCGCCTGAAGGGCGGCGATGGCCGTGGCCCAGGTAACCTCGACCATCTCCAACTCGACTTCCAACTCGCCCGCCATTGCCTTGCCGATGGAAACGATCAGACCGCTTTCCCATTCACCCGTTGCCGGGTTCTTCGAATACCAAGGCGGGGCTTGCGTCACGCCCATGCGCAGCTTGCCGGTTTCCTGGATCTTGTCCCAGGTCGATTGCGCCTCGGCGCTGCCGACGGTCAAAGACACCATGGCGAGGAGGGCGAAGAGAGGCGCCCCCAGTTGTTTCAATAATCTCATCATCTTTCCTTTCCCTGTTGAATTTGGTCTGCCGTCAGTCCGGCAATTTGAAGAGCGAATGTCCGTCCAAGAATTCGCGCATTCTTTCGGTTTCGGGGTTCTTGAGGATGCTCTGCGGTTGGCCCTGCTCTAGGATCGTACCTTGGTTCAGGAACAACACGCGGTTGGCGACGTGATAGGCAAAGCCCAACTCGTGCGTGACACAAAGCATTGTCATGCCTTCGTCGGCCAACTGCCGCATGGTTTTCAAGACTTCGCCCACCAGTTCCGGGTCCAAAGCGGAGGTCACCTCGTCGAAAAGCATAACCTCGGGATCCATCGCCAAGGCGCGCGCAATGGCGACCCGCTGCTTCTGCCCACCAGAGAGACGCGCGGGATATTCTTCCGACTTTTCGGCCAGCCCGACACGTTCCAACTGTGCCATAGCTTTGTCGCGCGCCTCGGCTTTGCCCCGACCCAGAACGATAACCTGCCCTTCCATGACATTTTCAAGCACGGTCATATGCGGGAACAGGTTGAAGTGCTGGAAGACCATGCCGATGCGCGCGCGAAGCCCGCACAGCTCGGCCTCGCGGTAGGTCATCTTGCCGTTCCGCTCGGTCCCGATCAATTCGCCGTTTAGATGGATCTTCCCGGCAGTTGGGTCTTCCATGAAGTTCACGCAGCGCAGCATGGTTGACTTGCCCGACCCGGAAGAGCCAAGGATCACAACCGTTTCGCCTGCGTTCACCGTCAGGTCGATGCCTTCCAGGACATCAAGGTCGCCAAAGCGCTTGTGTAGACCTTCGATACGAAGGATTTCGCTCATCCGTCGCCCTTTCTAAGCATGCGCTCCAGCACATAGGTTCCCTGAACCACGGGATAGAGCACCACGAAAAAGATGATCGCCACGGCCGTGTAGCTTTCGATGGGATTGAAATTCAGATCTGCAATCAGCTTGGCCTGATTAAGCGTTTCGACGTAGCCCACGACCGAAGCCAGCGTCGACATCTTGAATACTTCGATTCCCCGATTGGTCAGGCGTAGTGGGCGCGTCCTGGGCCTGTTGCAAGGCTAAACGCTGCACTTCTGTAATCAGGTCGGCCACGCGGCGATTTTCTTGCCGGTTGCGTTCATCCAGCATTTGACGCAATTTTTCGGTGAGGCGATGGTTGGATTGCACAATATACTCACCCGCATCCAGCAAGCTTCGCTCGATGCGGCGCAGTAACCGATACTCCTGCGTCAAGGGCTGCAAGTCGTCGAGCTGATAAACGGTCTGAATCATCGACTTGAGAACCTGCCGCTTGCGATCTGACATCAGAAAATTCCAGAAAGCATAAAAACTCCGCCCCTGGTCAGAGTCTTTTAATTCCTGATCAGCATCCAAGACTCGGCCCACGACCATGCCTTTGCGGCTATCCTTTTCGAACTGGGCGGCTTGGACTTTGCGGGTGAGATTGCGGAAGTTTTGCTCAATGTCTTTAAAGTCAGCAATCAACTGCCGGGTGACTTGATTGGCCAACAAAAATCGTTCCTGTAGTTGCGTCGGG
>JBCCCA010000096.1:0-11810 GCA_039033735.1 Pseudomonadota bacterium | reverse complement strand
GCGACACGACCGGCTTAACAATACAGGCGGCTCAATCGGCCAATGCCTGCCTGCGGCACTGGGCGCCGCCGTGGCGTGCCCGGATCGGCCCGTCTTTGCTGTCTCGGGCGACGGTTCTGCCATGTATCAGCTTCAGACATTGTGGACGATGGCGCGAGAACGCCTTGACGTCACCACCCTGATCATTGCCAATCGCGGCTATCAGATCCTGCACCTTGAGTTGGCCGCACAAGGCGCCCCGTCCCCCGGTCGCAATGCGCGCGCCATGTTCGATATCGAGGACCCTTTGCTTGACTGGGTTGCCCTGGCCAAGGGTCACGGCGTCCCCGGCGAACGGGTCGATACTGAAGCCGGACTGGCACGCGCCATGGAACGCGCCGCCGCAACGCCCGGGCCTTTCCTGATCGAGGCCGCGATTTGAACACCCGCATCCTTTGCATCGGCTCGGTCCTGTGGGACGTGATCGGACGGTCAAGCGCTGTCATGCGTGTGGGCTCGGACGTGCCCGGACGGATCACACGCCTGCCCGGCGGCGTGGCGATGAATATCGCGATGACCCTCCGCCGGTTCGGGATGGCACCGACCCTGCTGAGCGCGATTGGGCGCGACCCGGCGGGCGATGCGCTTGTCTCGGACGCCAATCGCCTGGGGCTTGATACGTCGCTTCTTTATCGCTCGGACGATCTTCCCACAGATCAATACATGGCGGTCGAGGGCGCGAACGGGGTGATCGCCGCCATCGCCGACGCGCATTCGCTGGAAGCTGCAGGCAGTAAAATCCTCACACCCCTTATGGATGGACGACTTGGGGACGCAACCAACCCTTATGCTGGCCCCATCGCGCTTGATGGGAACCTGACCGAAATGCTGTTGGCCGATATCGCCAAGAACCCCGTTTTCGCGGCCGCAGACGTGCGCATTGCGCCCGCGTCACCCGGCAAGGCCGAGCGCCTTCTGCCGATGCTGACGATGCCAAACGCAACGCTTTACGTAAACCTCGAAGAAGCCGGGTTGCTGTGCCACGAAACCTTTGCGACGGCTTCGGATGCCGCAAAAGCCCTGCGGGATAAAGGGGCCGGAAGCGTGCTTGTCACCGATGGGGGCCGCCTTGCAGCCCACGCCACGGCAACCGACGTGATGACAGCAGAACCACCGCAGGTTTTGGTGACCCGGGTCACCGGCGCGGGCGATACGTTCATGGCCGCCCATATTGCCGCCGAAACGCGTGGCGAAGATCAGAACGCAGCGCTTGAAACCGCGTTGAAGGCTGCCGCAGCTTATGTTTCCGGAGACGTACCCTCGTGACACTTGATATGGACATCCACCCCGACGTGTCCGCCGCACTTGCCGCAGGCCACCCGGTCGTCGCCCTTGAATCGACCATCATCACCCACGGCATGCCATATCCGCAAAACGTGGAAACTGCGCGCGAGGTTGAACAGGCCATTCAGGACGAGGGAGCGACGCCGGCGACTATCGCCGTTCTTGACGGCCGATTGAAGATCGGGCTGACCAGCGACGCGCTGGAACGACTGGCCACAGCCAGCCTGCGCGACGTGACCAAACTGACACGCGCGAACCTGACGCATTGCATGGGCACTGGCGGCACCGGATCGACAACTGTTGCGGCCACGATGATTGCCGCCCATGCCGCGGGCATTCAGGTCTTTGCGACCGGCGGGATCGGCGGCGTCCATCGCGGCGCCGAACTTAGCTTCGACATCTCGGCCGATCTGCAGGAACTTGCCAAAACGCCTGTGGCCGTTGTCTGCGCGGGCGCAAAGGCGATCCTCGATATCCCGAAAACGCTGGAGGTCTTGGAAACCCTCGGTGTGCCGGTGATCACCTTTGGTCAGACCGAATTTCCCGCTTTTTGGTCGCGCAGTTCCGGGCTTGCCTCGCCGATGACCGCATATTCACCGGCCGAGATTGCCAAAAGCTGGGATGTTGCACGTGCGTTGGGTCTGAACACGGGCTGCCTTGTGGCCAATCCGATCCCGATGGAAGCTGAAATTCCGCCCGCAACCATAAATCCCATCATCGAAACAGCCCTTGCGGATGCAACAGCTCAGAATCTGACACATGGCGCCGTGACACCCTTTGTCTTGCAACGCATATTCGAACTGACCAAGGGCACGTCGCTTGGCTCGAACATCGCGCTTGTGTTGAGCAACGCCAGACTTGCCGCAAAATTAGCCAGCGAGATGACAAAGATTGCCGAGGAAGCGTGAATTTTACCGAATCCGTTGTGGTGCCGCACAAGAACACCTAATTGAGTGCCATAGGGAACGTTAAAAGACATGCCGAACCCCATGACCGAAGACACCACTGCACGCCGAAAGCGAAGCATGTTTGCTTGGTTGCGCGGCTCGTTTCTGACCGGTCTTGTCGTCATCGCGCCGATTGGGTTGACCATCTGGCTGATCTGGACTGTCGCAGGTTGGGTCGACAGTTGGGTCCTGCCCTTCGTCCCCGTCTGGTTACGCCCTGACCAATATGTCGGGCTGAATATTCGCGGAATCGGGGTCATTGCATTCCTGATTTTCACCATCCTGATCGGGTGGATGGCCAAGGGCTTGATCGGTCGATCCCTGATCCGGTGGAGCGAAAGCCTGGTCGAAGGCCTGCCGGTTGTACGGTCCGTCTACAAAGGCCTGAAGCAGATCGCCGAAACGGTCTTTGCCCAAACGGACACATCCTTCGATAAAGCCTGTCTGGTTGAGTATCCGCGCAAGGGTATCTGGGCGATCGCCTTCATTTCAACCTCGGCCAAGGGCGAAATCGATGAAAAGGTGCCGGTGGACGACACCAAGACCGCGGTTTTCCTTCCGACGACACCCAATCCCACCTCGGGTTTTCTGCTGTTCTTGCCCAACGCCGACATCATGGAACTGGATATGTCCGTTGAAGATGCCGCGAAACTGGTGATTTCCGCGGGCCTTGTTTACCCAAACAGCCAGGTCGAAGAAAACGCACCAACACCGATTGGCGAAGTGCGGACACCGAGCCGTGCGAGTACAGGCTGACAGCTGACTGACGCTGTTTTGACGCCCGTTAGCCATACATCTCGGGCAAGTCCACGCTGGACATTTTGCCAAGCTTCGGACGGTGCGCATCCAAGAACTTTTCGCCCGCGCGTTGGCCCGCCTCAAACAATGCATTCAAAGTGGCGGGCGTCGGCACCAGTTTTGATGCGACGCTTAACTCGTTCATCAGATCGTCATCGGCGATCATATGCACGCGCACCTCTTTCATAGCGCCTTTCGGCATCGTGCCTTCAGCGATCAGCCGTTGAACGAAATGGATTGCCCGCAGTTCGCGAAGAAGTGAAGAGTTGAAGCTTATCTCATTGATCCTGTTCAGGATATCTCGCGCGTCTCTCGGCGTGTCCGGTCGCTCAAGTGGGTTTATGTTCACAATGACAATGTCGCTGGGAAGTTTGTTTGAGAACAGCGGAAACAGCGCAGGATTACCGGTGTAGCCACCGTCCCAATAATCTTCGCCCTCAATCGAGACGGCTTGAAAGATGGTCGGCAAGCAGGCCGACGCAAGGATAACATCCGTGTTGATTTCCTTGCCCGAAAAGACACGGATCTTTCCGGTTCGCACATTTGTTGCCGAAACAAAAAACGCAGGGTCCCGATCTGCACAGACGTCGTCGTAACGAAACGCATCGGCGATACGTGTCAAAGGGTTCTGGTAAAATGGGCCATAGGCATAGGGACTGACCATCCGCGTCCAGGCATCCGCGACGCTATAAGGCAACGAATACTCAATACCTTGACTGATGATGCCCGGCGACGGGAAAAGCGCGCTCATCCAGTTTACCAATCGCATGTCGCCAACGCCTCCGACCTGGTTCCACAGCCAGGCAAGATTGTCGCGAGCGCCATCGCGGCCATTCAGCACCAGACCAGCCTTTAGGGCCGCACCATTCAGCGCGCCCGCAGATGTGCCGGAAATCCCTGCAATTTCAACGTCTTTCTGCTGCAAAAGCTTATCGACAACACCCCAGGTAAAGGCGCCGTGTGCGCCGCCACCCTGCAGAGCAAGACTGATCCGGACTGGTTTTGCCATATCGGGTTAAAGGGCCGTCCAGCCGCCATCGACGCTGATCGTAGTCCCGGTGATCTGCGCGGCTGCATCCGATGCAAGGAAAACGCATGTACCGCCCATCTGCTCGACGGTCGCAAAGTCTTTCGACGGCTGCCGGGCCAGCATCACCTCGCGGATGACCGTTTCACGGTCCATGTCATATTCCTTCATGGTATCGGGGATCTGCGCTTCGACAAGCGGGGTCAACACGTAGCCGGGACAAATTGCATTCGCGGTGATCGGCTCCTCCGCCGTTTCAAGAGCGACCACCTTTGTCATCCCCACGACGCCATGCTTTGCCGCAACATAGGCCGATTTGTAGGGTGACGCGGTCAAACCATGGGCGCTGGCGATATTAATGACCCGGCCCCACCCGGCCGCGCGCATGATCGGCAAGGCGGCAGCCGTGGTGTGAAAGGCCGACGACATATTGATTGCGATAATCGCATCCCACTTTTCCGCGGGAAACTTCTCGATCGGATCAACGTTCTGAATGCCTGCGTTATTGATTAGGATATCGCAAGCACCCGCCTGCTCGATCAGGGACCGGCATTCGTCGCCCTTCGACATGTCCGCCTTGATGTAGCGGGCCGAGACACCTGTTTCCGCGGCGATCTCGGCGGCAAGCGCGTGATCCTCATCCCGGTCCGTGAACGAATTCAGAACCACATCCGCCCCCGCCTTTGCCATTTCCCGCGCAATACCAAGGCCGATTCCCGAATTTGACCCGGTAACGATTGCGGTCTTTCCTGTGAGAGACATATACGGCCCTTTCTTCGCCCGAGAAGACAATTTTCTGCACCTGCAAAGTAGCGGAATTGCGCCATATGGCCAACTGTTTCAATCGCATGTGACTTGATCGGAAAGCGGAGTCTCGCCATGTTTAAAACGGACGACGTCAATCTACTCACGCAGAATGCCAAAGGTCTCACCTTACGAAATCACCAACCTCATGATCGAACAAACTGGCGAAGCCATGAGGACGGGTGATTTTGATCTTTTTATGCGGCACTTCGCCGTTCCATTCGTGATGGAAACCTACGAAGGCACGCACCTGTTGAGTTCCCGGCACGAGATGAAGTTGCATTTCGATGGCGTCCGCCGCTTCCGGGCAGACAACGATATCGTGGCCAGTCGCAGGGAGAACATCTCGGCCGAATACTACAATACCGACACGATCTCACTTATTCACGTGTCGCACCTGTTTCAGGAGGGTGACGTGTTGTTCGACCGGCCGTACCCGACCTACTCGGTGATCCGAAAAGTCGGAGGAACTTGGCTCACACATTATTGCCAATACGCGGTTGGTGATTTGGACGCGTTCACCCGTGCCCTGATGAGGTACAAAGAGGACGATCGGCCCAACGAAACGGCGATCACACACTCCTAGCAACAAGGCTTGATATATTGAATGACGCAGACAGCGCCATTGAGATCGCAAATGACTTACTAGAAAAAACCGGAGACGCGATGCAGGCGGGCGAATTTCAAAGATTTCGCGATTGCTTTGCCGTTCCGTTCCTGCTCGAAACGTTCGAATACAAGCGCCTTCTTCGCACTGAAGCAGAGCTTGAGTCTGTTTTTGACGCCGTCCGACAGTTCCGCGAGTTGAACCACATCACCTTCGTCATTCGCGAGAATGTTGCAGCGCAATACGTCCGTAACGATACGATTTCGGCAACACATGTGTCGCGCATGGTTCAGCGTGGCGATATGTTGTTCGGGCGCCCCTTCCCAACTTACTCGCTTATCAAGAATATAGACGGATGCTGGCGCCTCACGTTTTCACAATACGCAATTGAAGAAAGCCACGGCCTAATCGCAAGCCTGACACCGTAGAATGCGAAAACGCCGCGCAGATTGCGCGGCGTTTCCATGTAACCGGTCTGGTCAAATAAATTAGAACCCCAGACCTTCGTATTTCTTCTTGAACTTCGAAACGCGACCGCCCGTGTCCATCAGGCGTGTGCCACCCCCGGTCCAGGCCGGGTGCACAGTCGGGTCTACGTCAAGCGACAGCGTGTCGCCTTCAGCGCCCCATGTCGAACGCATCTGCACGATGTCGCCATTCGTCATTTTGACGTCGATGAGGTGATAATCGGGATGAATGTCTTTTTTCATAGGATCAGGCCTCCGCCTTCTTCGGCTTATAGGTCGTGTCTTCGGCAATCCGTGCTGACTTACCACGACGCGTGCGCAGATAGTACAGCTTCGCGCGGCGCACACGGCCACGGCGCACAACGGTGATGTTGTCGATGTTTGTCGAATGCAGCGGAAACACACGCTCCACACCTTCACCGAAAGAAATCTTGCGAACGGTGAACGACCCGGCAATGCCAGCGCCATTCTTGCGCGCGATGCAAACGCCTTCGTAATTCTGAACGCGCGTGCGCGTTCCTTCCGTCACTTTGTAGCCCACGCGGATCGTATCACCCGCCTTAAAATCTGGAATTTCTTTACCAAGCGTGGCCACTTGCTCGGCTTCCAGTTCTGCGATCAGGTCCATCTGACGCACTCCTATATCTGCCCCGGGTTGATCCCGAGAGGTGTATTGCGCCTCAGAGCTCCGATTGCTGTATAGGCCGGTCATGCCGCCCGCCGGAGGATGCAGGTCATCTTTGCTTGTTTGTCCGCATCTCAAGCGAACCCGCGCGGTATAAGTCCCACATGCGTCCCGATCAAGGGAAAAGTCAGGCAAATATCTCGCCATCTAATCGCAACGCGCCGAGAGACCCATCTTCACTTTCCGGAAAAGCGATCCCAGAGGTCAGGCCGCCGTTCCCGCGTCAATCGCTCCGCTTCAGACCGGCGCCAGTCTTCAACCGCCTTGTGATCGCCAGAGGTCAACACCTCCGGAATCGTGCGCCCTTCCCAAACAGCGGGTCGTGTAAAATGCGGATGCTCCAGCAAACCGGTGGAAAAGCTCTCCTCCTCAGCCGAGGCAGCATTGCCCAGAACGCCAGGGCGCAAACGGACAGTGGCATCGATCATGGCCTGTGCGGCAATGTCCCCCCCAGTCATCACGAAATCCCCAAGCGAGACCTCTTCGATGCCAAAGTGATCAATCACCCGCTGATCGACCCCTTCGAACCGGCCTGAGATCAAGCAAACACCAGGTCCTTGGGCCCAACGCTGCGCCATGGCCTGATCAAATCGCCGCCCGCGCGGCGACAGATAGACCAAGCGCAAAGCACGCCGACGCCGGGCAAAAACAATAGCTTTGCCCATCACATCGGCCCGCAAGACCAGGCCAGCCCCGCCACCGGCGGGCGTGTCATCAACCTTCCTGTGCTTGCCATCGCCGAACACCCGCAGATCAATCGGATCCAGCTGCCAAAGCCCCTGGTCCAACGCCTTGCCGGTCAACGACGCCCCCAAAACCCCGGGATACACTTCCGGAACAAGGGTGATGACCTGCGCGCACCATGCGGACGCCACCGCGGGCCGATCCTTCATCAGCGACCGCGGTGCAGCACTTGGCGCAATCGTCAGGCGCCCATGTGATTTTGACGCTTCATCCGGCACAAGACACCTTATCTCTCGCCTGTTTGGAAATATCCCAGGGGGGTCTGGGGGGACAGCGTCCCCCCAGTGTCGCGGCCCGCGCAGCGGGGCGCAAAACCTGTGTGCGTCTTCGGGCCATTGGCATCAGCTGGCCCAAGCCTGGGTTCAGTTTGCCTGACGGGCCAGGGCAGCGGCATATTCCGGGCCAAGGGCCGACAGGCCTTTCAGGATGTCGATCGCATAAGCCAGCTGATAGTCTTCATCCCGAAGATCAGCTGCGGCCTGAGCACGATCGCGATCTTCCTCGATCAACCGACGCTCGTCCTCACTCAGATCACTGGACAGCGATCCGCGCAGATCGGCTTCCGACCGGCCGGCGCCGGCCTCGTCTTCTTCGTCTTCGTCCCGGCGAGGAGGCTGTTCAACAATGATGTCCGGCGAAACACCCAACGCCTGGATGGACCGACCCGAGGGCGTGTAATACCGCGCCGTGGTCAAGCGCATGGCCCCGTCGCCTCGCAGCGGCATCACGGTTTGGACCGACCCCTTCCCGAAGGATTTCGTCCCGACCACGATGGCACGGCGATGATCCTGCAAGGCACCTGCCACAATCTCTGAAGCCGAAGCCGATCCGCCGTTGATCAAGACAACAATCGGTTTGCCTTCGGCCAGATCGCCAGGTTCGGCGTTGAACCGATCACCGTCCTGTGGCTCACGACCCCGCGTCGATACGATTTCGCCGCTGTCCAGGAAGGCATCCGACACCCGGACCGCCTGCGTCAGCAAGCCGCCGGGATTGTTCCGCAAATCCAGAACAAACCCGTTCACATTGTCCAACCCACCCAGCTCTTCGACTTTTTCGGCCAGCTGGTCCCGCATGGTGGGAAAGGTCTGGTCACTGAACGTCGTCAGGCGCAGCACGACCGTCTCGCCTTCAACGCGACTTCGCACTGCTGTCAGTTTGATCGTGTCGCGAATGATCGAGACGTCGAACGGCTCGGCTTCGCCTTCGCGCACCACGGTGATAATGATTTCGGACCCAATAGGCCCCCGCATAAGTTCGACCGCTTCATCCAGGGTCAGGCCCAATACGCTTTCGCCGTCCACATGGGTGATGAAGTCACCGGCTTCCATACCGGCATTGTCGGCAGGTGTGCCATCGATCGGCGAGACGACCTTCACAAAGCCCTCTTCCTGCGTGACTTCGATGCCAAGGCCGCCGAATTCACCGCGGGTCTGCACCCGCATGGCCTGAGCGTCATCGGGCGACAGATACGAGGAATGCGGATCAAGCGACGTCAACATCCCGTTGATCGCTGCCTCGATCAGGTCTTCGCTGTCGACCTCCTCGACATATTGACCGCGGATGCGCTCGAAGATGTCGCCAAAAAGGTCGAGCTGCTCATAAATGCTTGCCTTCTTCTCGGCCTCTTGCGCGATAAGAGGGCCGGCAACCTGTGTCGTGACGACGGCGCCGAACATCACCCCCGTTATCGTGGCCAGAAAAAACTGTCGCATGCGTTATCCTTGCTCTTGTTTCAGCGTGAGAAGCGTTCCCGGGTCGACCGGTGCTCCGTCCTGTCTGATTTCTATATAAAGCGTTACGTTGGAGTTGAGACTAACGTCACCCCCGCTCACGTTCAAATTATCTTGTGCGGCACTTTGACCGCGCCCGACAAGACCAAGCGGATCACCCGCCGCTACGACCTGCCCGACCTCGACAAACCGGGTCGACAAGCCTGCCAAAACCACAAGTGTCGGGCCGTCGGCCTCCAGAATGATCACATCGCCACGACCCGGAAAACCCCCGGAAAATCTTATAGTTGCATCACGTGGGCTGGCCAAGAGAGCGCGTGGAAAGGTCGAGACAGACCAACCCGGATGCCCGCTCTTCTCGGAAAACCCTGTCAGAATGCGACCGGTCAGGGGCAAAACCCACGCCGCGTCACTGGGCGCGTCAGACCGCCGATCCTCGGACAGAAGACTGTCTGCAAGCACCGAAAGCGTCTCGGCACTGTTCACAAGGGCTGTCATGGCGGCAATATTCGTTGCGAGTCGCGGCGGCAGGTCCGTGCGCTCGGTCAACGCGGCACCCAGGGCCGCACGGGCCTGTTCAACGCCCGCCAAACCCTCTGCCATGCTGGCCTCCGCTGTTTTGAGGACCGCTTGCACCTCGTCCAGCGTGGCGAGTTGTGATTGCAACCTTTCGGCTCGCGCCTGCAAGCTTGGGATTAGCAGACTTGCCAGATTGCCCGCTCGGATCGTGTCAACGGCACTGCCCGGGTGCAAAAGGCTTTGGGTTTCCGTTTGTTCGGTGGCATTCTGCATCAAGGCCAGAAGGTTGCCGATTGCCCCATCTTCATCGGCCAAGTCAGCCAGAAGCTCCCTTTCCTGCAAGGTCAGGCGTCGCAATTCAGCCCGCATCGCGGCCAGCCCGACTTCATAGGCCTGAATCGCGTCGGTCAACGCATCGACCCGGTCCCGCGCCGTTTCTGCCGCTTCCAGTATGCCCGCCGCCGCCAGAAGCCGCTGTCGGGCCTCGGATGCGGTATCCGCCAGCGAAGACGCCGCAAGACACAGGCCCAGACAGGTCAGAAGCGCCAGCTTCATTGGCGGATCAGACTTTTGCCAGTCATCTCGGGTGGCGTCTCCAAGCCCATCAAATCCAGAACCGTCGGCGCCAAATCCGCCAATCGTCCATCGGCCAGCTGCGCGCCAGGCGGTGCCCCCATGACCGCGACCGGCACCAGATTGGTTGTATGCGCCGTGTGCGGCCCGCCTGTTTCGGGGTCGACCATGGTTTCGCAATTGCCGTGGTCTGCCGTCAGGACCAGCGCCCCGCCGACCTCGTTCAGCGCCGCGACAGCTTCCGCCAAACCGGCATCAACCGCCTCGCAAGCCTTGATCGCCGCCGAGAGATCGCCTGTGTGCCCCACCATATCTGGATTGGCATAATTCACCACGATTAGGTCGTACCCCGCCTTGATCGTCTCGACAAATTTTGCCGTCACCTCGGGGGCCGACATCTCGGGCTTCAGATCATAGGTCGCGACTTTGGGCGATTTCGGCATGAACCGGTCCTCGCCGATCTCAGGCTCTTCCCTACCGCCGTTCAGGAAGAACGTGACATGAGGGTACTTCTCAGTCTCGGCCAACCGAAACTGTGTTTTTCCGTGCTTTGCCACCCAAGCCCCAAGCGTATTCTCGATCTTTCGCTTGGGAAACACCGTCGACATATAGGCGTTGTGGCCGTCCGAGTACTCGACCATGCCCAAAAGCGCTGACAGGGTCGCGCGCTGTCCCACGTCGAACTCCAAGAAGCCCGGCTCAGCCAGGGCACGCAAAATCTCACGCGCCCGGTCTGCACGGAAATTCAGGAAAAACAATCCATCGCCATCCTGAAGGCCACCATAGGTGCCAAGCACCGTTGGCTTCAGGAATTCATCCGTGATTTGAGCATCATAAGACGATGCCAGTGCCGCATCTGCCGTTTCCGCCCGGTCCCCATCGGCAAACATCATCGCTGCATAGGCTTGCGAGACGCGTTCCCACCGATTGTCGCGATCCATCGCGTAGTAACGCCCCGAGATTGTTCCAATGGATGCCGTCGCCGGCAAAGCCGCAACCAGCGTTTCCATATAGCCGCGCGCCGAAGACGGCGGCACATCGCGCCCGTCGGTATAGGCATGGATCACGACCTCAAGCCCGGCCCCGGTGATGACACGGACGGCAGCGATCAGGTGATCGATATGGGCATGCACACCACCATCCGACACAAGCCCCGCCAGATGGGCACGGCCCCCGGCGGATTTGACGGTGCCGATAAACGCCCGGAGTGCCTCCATGTCCGCAAAAGACCCATCCTCGATCGCAAGATCGATCTGTCCCAAATCCATGGCCACCACACGCCCGGCGCCAATATTGGTATGTCCAACCTCCGAGTTGCCCATCTGCCCGGTGGGCAGCCCGACATCCCGCCCGTGGGTGACCAATGTCGCATGAGGGCAGCTGTCCATGATCCGGTCGAATGCCGGGGTGGCGGCAAGCTTGGGCGCATTCGCCTCGCGCGTGTCGCGTAGTCCCCAGCCATCAAGAATGCACAGCACGACAGGTTTCGGAACAGACATACAAGAGGTCCTCGAGTGCGATTTGGGGTGTTCTAATCTCTTTTGACCAAAGATGGAATCTTGGATCGGCTATGAATGTGCAAT